>NZ_FMWD01000002.1:0-300000 GCF_900102855.1 Thiohalomonas denitrificans | reverse complement strand
GGTGGTCGCCAGTGGTGCGCGCGACCCGATCGCGTTGCGTGACTGGGTGGATTACGACTTTTCCAAGCTGTTCCTGAACCTGCCCGGTGTCGCCTCCGTGGAGGTGGGCGGTGGTCTGACCCGGGAGATCCAGGTGCTCCCGGACCAGGAGCGCCTGGCCGCCCTGGGAATCACCGTCTCCGATCTGGGAGACGCGTTGCGGGAGGGAAACCGGGAGATGCCGGCGGGGCGCCTGACCATGGAGCGACGCGAACTGGCGGGGCGCACCGCGGGTCGCTTTGCCGATGTGGAGGCGCTTGCCGCGCTGCCTCTGCGACTGCCCGGCGGTGATACGGTGCGGGTGGACGAAGTCGCCCGGGTTATGGATACCCATGCCGATGAGCGTCTGCGCGTCCGGCTCGACGGTGTGCCGGGGATCAAGGTATCGATTCAAAAGCAGCCCCGGGCCAATACCGTCGAGGTGGTGGATGCGGTTAACCGGCGCCTTGCGGAACTCACTGAGCAGCGCTTGATCCCGGCCGACGTCAGCATTCGCCCGGTTGCCGATCAGGCGCAGCATGTCCGTAATGCCCTCGACAACTCCACCCGTGCGGCGATCTCCGGCACGCTGCTGGCGATGGCGGTGGTCTACCTGTTTTTGGGCAATCTGCGCCGCACCCTCATCGTCGGCAGCGCCATCCCCCTGGCGGTGATGGTCACCTTCGTATTGATGGGCCTGGGTGGGCTCACCTTCAATATCATGACGCTCGGTGGACTCGCGCTCGGTGTCGGAATGCTCGTGGATAACACCATTGTCATGCTGGAGAACATCCAGCGTCACCAGCGCGCTGGCGAGTCGGACCTGGAGGCGGGTACCGGTGCGGCAGCGGAGATCAACAGCGCGGTGGTGGCAGCCACCAGCACCAACCTGGCCGCGGTATTGCCTTTTCTGTTCGTCGGCGGGCTGGTGGGCCTGCTGTTTCGTGACCTCATCATCACTATCTCGGCCGCCATCGTCGCCTCTCTGGTGGTGGCGCTCACCTTGGTGCCGGCGTGGGCCGTAAAGGTACGCACTACCTCCACCGGCGGTGTGCGCCAGCGGATCGACGCCGGAGTGGACCGGATGCGAAAGGTCTATGCCAAAGGGGTTTCGTGGCTGGTCGCCTCGCGTATCGCGCAGGGGATGCTGATGATCGGGCTGGTGGCGGCCCTCGGGGCCTCGCTGCCGCTGTTTACCGGCAGCAAGCAAACCTTTCTGCCGGACATCGACAACGGCCAGATTCGGGTATCGGTCCGGGCGGACCCCGGCGTCTCCCTGGAGGAGATGGACCGCAGTGTACGGCGCATCGAAGCGGTTTTGCAGCAGCAGCCGGAGACCGAATCGGTGTTCACTACAGTGGGCGGATTTGTGTTTGGCCGGACCGAGCGTGAGGTCACCAACCTCACCATGCTTTCGGTGCAATTGGTGCCCCGGGCTCACCGGGAGCTCAGCAGCGGCGAATGGATCAAGCGTCTGGAGAGCGGGATGGAGGCGTTGGCACTGGCCGGTGTCAAGGTGCATCTGCGGACCCGCGGCATTCGCGGAGTGCGCATCAGTCGCGGCGATGATGATGTCTCGCTACGGATCCAGGGTCCGGACCTGGACCGCCTCGCCGAGTATGGCGAACAGCTGGTTGATCGGCTCGGTTCGGTGTCGGGGCTGACCAATCTTGAACACTCGCTGGAAGAGAGCCGGCAGGAGTTGGCCATCCGTATCGATCGACAGCGGGCGGCAGAACAGGGGTTTAGTGCCGAGGATATCGGATACGCTGCGCGCCATGCCCTGGCCGGCGAGGTGGTGACCGACTTCCTCGATGGTGATCGTGCCTATGACGTGCGGCTGCGCATTCCGCACCGCGACATGCGCACACCTGCAGACCTGGAGCAGCTGGTGCTGTTTGCCGGCGGCGACAGCCGACCCCTGCGGCTCGGCGACGTGGCCGACCTGGAACTGGTGGTCTCCCCCGCCGAGATCCGGCGGGATAACCAGCGCCGCATGGTCGAGGTGACCGGCTCGGTAGCGGGCGGCGCCGTCGCAGGGGCTGTCTACAGTGCCATCCAGTCGGAACTCGAGGGCTTCGAGTTGCCGGATGGCTACACGGTATACGACGGGGGAGGATTCGAGGCGCTCCAGGAGGGGCGGCAGCTCGGCAGTCTGCTGCTGGGACTGGCCCTGTTCCTGGTGTATGTGGTGATGGCCGTGCAATACGAGTCGTTGCGCAATCCGCTGGTCATCCTGCTTTCCGTTCCTTTTGCAGTGATTGGCGTGGCCGCCGGTCTGACCCTTACCGGTCTGCCGCTGTCGATGCCGGTGTGGCTTGGCATGATCATGCTGGCGGGCATCGTGGTGAATAACGCCATCGTGCTGGTCGAATACGTGGAACTGGCGCGCAGCCGGGGTGCCGGCGTACGCGATGCGGTGGTCGAAGCCGCCCGCCTGCGTCTGCGGCCCATTCTTATGACCACGCTTACCACGGTAGCGGGGATGCTGCCGCTGGCCCTCGGTTGGGGCGAAGGCGCCGAATTGCTCCAGCCACTGGCGATCACCCTGATCGGCGGGCTATCTGTCTCGCTGCTGGTCACCCTGGTGCTGATCCCGGTTCTCTATCAGGCCCTGCATCCGGAGCCGGTCTGAACCGGAGTCACTACGCATGACCACAGAGGATAGAGAGAAGTTTTTGCGCAGAGGGCCGGGCTCCTGAAACGAGTGGAGCATGACCGGATTGAGAGGCGTGCCCCCGCAACGATTTGTATTAGGACCTACAACGGTAGGGGGATTCCGGTAATTCGGCGGCGCATTTATTTCCAGGCCCCACGACGGCAGGGGGATCCGAAATGCGTCGGCTTTTGGCAACTTCGGTGGGATATCGAGAATGCGCCCTACGAGCGCCGATAACCTGTCGGGCGCATTTCTTCCAAATGCACCTCCACGAATGACCGGAGACGCCGCACACGAGGATGCCCCCGGAACGGCTCAATTCTTCAAATGCACCGTTTCGCCAAACGGTCGGCGCTGTGGCGCACTATTTTCCGGAACACAACGGTTGGGTGGATCCCATGGTGAATGTGCCCGACCCACTCTGCGCCTTTTGAACGGCGCACGCTTTGTCCCTTTGTTATCGCGGTGGGCTCTGTGGTGTATTCCGGAATCAGGCTACCCGAGGTGCCGCTTGAGCCAGTCGTTCATGGCCTCGTAGCCATAGCCCATCCAGGGTTTGTCGAGGGTTACGACATAGGCAAGGTCATCCTTTCCGAGCAGTGGTTGCAGTTGATTGAAGATCGTATCGGGTGAAAGGTGGGTGTTGATGGCGAAGGCCGAGCTGGAGAAACGCATGGCATCGTACTGTTCAAGAAGCGCCTGCACCTGCGGTTGGTTGCGGCCGGTCTCGAGATCAAAGGCGACGAGCAGTGCACTCATGGAGTTCTCCCATTCGATGAGTCTTTGCCCCAAAGGATAGTCAGGGCGAGGAGGAGTCGCCTTCCGGATATTGCCTCGGAGGTGGCGGTTTTGGACCCAGGGTGTATATCGAGAGGTAGGCCGACAAACAAGGTATGCCCATGGCACGGACCCTTTCCGCCGGCGTAGTAGTGGTTCGCCGTTTCAAAGGCTCGTGGTGGTTTCTTTTGCTGCGGGCCTATCGGAACTGGGATTTTCCCAAAGGGAGGGTGGAAGAAAATGAAACCCCGATGCAAGCGGCGTTGCGCGAGGTAGCGGAAGAGACCGGCATCGAGGACCTGCGGTTTCCCTGGGGTAAGGTCTATTCGGAGACGGCTCCGTACCGACGTAACAAGGTGGCTCGCTACTACTTGGGCGAGACACGGCAGGAGCGGTTCGAATTGCGTGTCAATCCGGATCTTGGCCGTCCCGAACACCACGAGGGGCGCTGGTGCACCTCTTCTGAAGCGGCGCGTTTACTACCCGACCGACTTCAGCCGGTGTTGTCGTGGGCCGTCGCGATGATAGAAAGGGGTGAAGTGAAAAACCCGGATCACTCTCGCTCGCGCTCCTGATGAACTTGCCATCCCGGCTGTTATTACGAGGAGCTCCAGCGACGAAGTAATCTCTAACTCCCAACAGCAAGATTGCCGCGTCGCCGAGGCTCCTCGCAATGACAGATAAACGTTTTTCATTGATTCAGGCCTGTGCAGCAGGGGGTACGGTTCGCAATGACGGCTAAGAGTTCGTCACCGATTCGGGGCGCGCAGCGGCGGGTACGGCTCGTGATGTTTATGGCTGACAGGCTGCTAAACTCAGGTTACAAAGGGAACCCATCCACGGAAAAGCAGGAGGCTGAACTATGGCTACGGAGCAAGATACCGGAATGCATGACGAGCACTACGACATCGTCAGCACTCTTTACCACGCCCTTCAGGGCGCCGATACCTGCAAGAAGTACATCGCCGATGCGGAGAAAGACGGCGACCAGGAAGCGGCCGACTTCTTCCATGAGGTCCAGGACCAGAATCGCCGGATGGCTGAGAAAGCGAAGCACCTGTTGGTAAAGCGGGTCCACTAGGAAAGCCGGGGCCCGGCAACACTGCCGGGCCTCTTCCCTTCCTAAAGCAGAACACTCCTCCTCGCAAAGTGCAGGAGTTTGTCAAACCCGCCTGAAACGAGCAGAATTTAATCATCAACAGGAACGCGGATATAAGAATAATCCGGCAGGATGCTCGACTTTTTCCTCAAGATAGCTACCTGCCATGTCGAAAAACTTCTCCCGCCGATGCCCGCCCGGCTGGGCCCATGCACACCTGTGGCTGCTTTGGTCTGGAATGGCCTTCGGTAACACAGCGGAAATGCTGTCGGCCGGTGTCAGCCACCTTCGCTATCAGTACACCTCAGCCGAAACCGACGAGTATTTCGATGCCAGTGGCGGCCGCCGCTCCCTCGGAGCTGTCTACGACGAGACGTTGAAGGAACACGGGCTGTCCACGGAAGAGCCCTCCGTCTACCGTGTGGATACCGACGGGCGGTTCACCCAGATTCGGCACGACCTCTATTTCGAATACGGCATCACTGCGTCACTCAACTTCGGGCTCTGGACACACTATCTCGACCGGCAGCTGGAGTACTCCGCCAGTCTCGATCGGGAGGCGGGCTGGAGTGCGCTGCCGGAGCCCCTGCAGGTGGGAATTGAGGGGGTGGTAGCGGTGGCAGACAATGCAGCTGATGGCTCGGCATCCGCGTGGGGGGACACGGTGATCGGCCTCAAGCATCGGCTGATAGGTGAAGATAACGACGACCCTTTTCGCTTCGCCTATACGCTCGGTGTGCGACTGCCGACCGGGCATGTTGCCGATCCCCTGCAGCCCCGCGACATCTCGGTGGGGGATGGTCAGACCGACCTGGGCATCTGGTTTGCCTGGGACTGGGAGCCGGGTGAACGCTGGCTATTCAACCTCCATACGCGTCATGAGTACCAGTTCAAGGGGAAGGAGGACGAAGCGGACCCCACGGGGACACGAAAGCTTTCCAGAGAGTTCCAGCCGGGCCTTTACCACTACGTGGAACTGCTCGCTTTCCGTCGCATTCCGCGCCCTGGCTTCAATGGTTTTGTGGCACTGAAAGCCATTTACGAGACCCAGGCGGTGCGACGGGAGCAGCAGTACGATGCCGCGACTGAACAGTATCGGGGTGCCTTGCTGGCCGTCGACCATACCGACAGCATGCTGCTCCGCCTGGAGCCGGAGATCGGGTTCAATCTCTACCCCAGCGGGATCCCGGTATCGGTCCGCCTATACTACGGTCTGCCCCTGCGCGGGAGAAACAGCCTGGCGGCCGAATATGTGGGGCTGCGTTTCGATCTGTTCTGGTAGCGACGGCACCTGCTATGCCGCCCGCAGACGTTCGGAAAGCTCCGGGATGGCGGCCGCCAGTACATCCTCGATGCGTTCGGCAAAGATGAACTCCATTTCATTGCGGACACTGTCGGGCAGTTTTGCCAGGTCGTCTTCATTCCTTGCCGGCAGGATGACCCGCTTGAGCCCGGCGCGCCGTGCAGCCAGTACCTTCTCCTTGACCCCTCCTACCGGCAGCACTAACCCGGTCAGGGTGATTTCGCCGGTCATGGCGGTGTCGCTGCGTGTCGCATACCCGGAATAGAGAGAGGCGACGGCCGCGGCCATGGTGACGCCGGCCGAGGGGCCGTCCTTGGGGATTGCCCCGGCCGGCACATGGATGTGCACGCCCGCTTTGGGTGTGCCCACACCAAAGTCTTCGCCGTGCGAGAGGATGTAATTGCGCGCCGCCCGCGCCGACTCCTGCATCACTCCGCCGAGCTGTCCGGTGAGCGTCAGCCCTTCGTTCTCCGGAAGCTGAATGGCCTCGATATAGAGGACATCCCCGCCGCTTTCGGTCCAGGCCAGTCCGGTAGCCACGCCTGCCGGCAATTGCTGGCGTGCCTGTTCAATGAAGAATCGCGGCGGTCCCAGCCATTCCGTCAGTGTGTCCGGGTCAATGGCCGCGGGTTCCTTGCCCTCGGCAATGTGCAGCGCCACCTTGCGTGCCACGCGGCCCAGCACCCGGGTAAGATTGCGCACCCCCGCCTCGCGGGTATAGCGGCTGATGAGCGCTACGATGGTCTCATCAGAGAGCCGGAACTGCTCCTCAGTGAGTCCCGCCTGGCGGCGCATCCGATCCACCAGATAGCGCCGGGCGATCTCCAGCTTTTCCTGATCCGAGTATCCCGACAGGCGGATTACCTCCATGCGATCCAGCAGCGGTCCCGGTATGGTATCCAGCGTATTGGCGGTGGTGATGAAAAACACCTTGGACAGATCAAAGGGTAGGTCCAGGTAATTGTCCCGGAACTCGAAATTCTGGGCCGGGTCCAGGATCTCCAGCAGAGCCGATGCGGGGTCGCCGCGGAAGTCACGCCCGACCTTGTCCACCTCATCGAGCATCAGCAGCGGGTTGGTGACTCCCGCACGGCGGATCGCCTGCATGATGCGTCCCGGCATCGCGCCGATGTAAGTCCGGCGGTGGCCGCGCAGTTCCGCCTCATCGTGCAGACCGCCAATGGAGAAGCGCTCAAACTGCCGACCCAGGGCCCGGGCAATGGATTGTCCCAGCGAAGTCTTGCCGACGCCGGGTGGACCCACGAAGCAGAGGATGGGCGCCTGCGCCTCCGGGTTGAGCTTGAGAACAGCCAGGTGTTCGAGGATACGTTCCTTGATATCCTCGAGGTCGAAGTGGTCTTCGTCGAGGATCTCCCGCGCCCGTCCCAGATCGAGCATGTCATCGGTGCTCTTCTGCCACGGCAGATCGAGGATCAGCTCCAGATAGGAGCGTGCCACCTGGTATTCGGGCGAACTGGGCGGGATACGCTCCATGCGTGCCAGCTCCCGCTCCGCTTCCTTGCGAACCGGAGCCGGCAGTTCCACTTCTTCGAACTGGCTGCGCAGTTGCCGGGCCTCTGCCGCCTGCGGGTCGGTTTCACCGAGCTCCTCCTGGATGGCCCGCAGTTGCTGGCGAAGCATGTACTCACGCTGCTCACGTCCCACCTCGGTAGCTGCTTGTCCGGCGATCTCCTGGCGAAGTTCGGCCACCTGCAGCTCATGGCGCAGGTAACCGAGTAGCAGTTGCATGGCCTCGATGTTGGATGCGGCTGTCAACAATCGTTGTGCCTTGGCCTTGTCCAGCTCGAGCAGCGA
The DNA here is from genome assembly GCF_900102855.1 of Thiohalomonas denitrificans. NCBI lineage: Bacteria > Pseudomonadati > Pseudomonadota > Gammaproteobacteria > Thiohalomonadales > Thiohalomonadaceae > Thiohalomonas > Thiohalomonas denitrificans. The sequence continues at coordinate 292,329 of NZ_FMWD01000002.1, read as the reverse complement.
TGCCAGCAGGTAGACCAGGTGCATCGGATCGCCTATCTGTACCGCCAGTTGCCGCACATCGTACTCCTGCATGATCTGGGTTGTGCTTTGATAGCTGGCCGCCAGACTGACCAGTTCACGCTGCAGGGCGTCGACTTCCGTCCCTTGCTCGATGGCAATCGGTGCGGGTTCCGTTCGAACCTTCAGGAAATCCTCATTCTCCTCGACATCCACGAGACGAATGCGCTCAATTCCCTGGAGGACGACTTCTATAGTGTCTTCGGAACGCGCCATCTGACGAACGGTGGCGCGTGTCCCATATTCAAAAAGGTCATCGCCACCGGGGTCCTGGACCCTGGCGTCACGTTGGGCGAACACGGCGATGCTTTTCTCTTTGCGGGCCAGTGCCACCTCCAACGCCTTGACCGAGGCAGGCCGGCCTGCGGAGAACGGCGCCAGAACGAACGGGAACAGCGGGGTCTGGCGCAGCGGGAAAACCGGCAAACTCTCCAGGGTATGGTCGTTCATGACGTGGTTCCCTCCTCGATGATGTGCACCAGAAACATGCCGCAACGGTATTCGGTCTCGAGCCGGGCACCCTCTGCCTCAATCGGTAGTTCCACCGTCCGCTCGAAATGGCTGTAGGTGATTTCGAGCGTGTGGGGCTCGGCACCTTTACTGCACTCGAGGTCGACGCGGCTGCCGCTCAGTCGTAACCAGTGGCCCTGCAGGAGTACCTGGACGGCTTCCTCCTCGACGCCGGCCAGTTCAAACTTCACCATCCAGCCGTAGCCGGTTCGATAAATGTCTGTAGGCGGACGCCAGCGCAGGGGTTGGATGCGACGCTCCGCCGAGACCCGCATGCGGCGGGTCAGCCAGAATTGCTCCTTGTGTCGCGCCATCGCGGCATCCCTCCCCGGGGGCTGGCGTTGAGTCTTACCCTGAGCTTAGATCGCGGCTGGCGGGTCGGCATACCGTGCCGGGTTCGTAAATAAACCGCTATTCTTTGCTCACAGGCCATTCGTCATTGTGGAGTTCCGCTCCACAGCGGATCGGTTCGGTCACCGACGTCGGGTGAATTCGAGCCACGACAGGAAACAGCACCAGGGGAGCACCGCCGATGGATACCGAAGAATTCCTCACCCGGATTCAGGAGCGGGCCGGGCTCGGGGATGCCTCGGCTGCGCTGCATGCCGGACGCGCCACCATCAGTACCCTTGCAGAGCAACTCACGGGTCAGGAGGCCAGTTATCTGGCGTCTCTCTTGCCGCCGGAACTGGCCCATCTACTGGAGGCTCCGCTGCTGGAGCGGGAAAGGCTGGACCCTGAAGTCTTCTTTCAGCGGGTGAGCGAGCGGGAAGGGGTCTCACTGGAGCAGGCTCGGGAGCACGCCCGTGCCGTGCTCGGCGTCGTGGCCGAGTCCGTCCCTTCCGAAGAGGAGGAGCCGGAGGCAGGCAATACCGCCGGGAGCCGCCCACCCGACGGTCGGTTACACTAATCTCGCTGGCGAGGTTCCTCGGGCAGTTCCAGATCGAAAATACCCTGCAAGGTCCGACGCATCTCGTTGATGGTCAAATGCCTGGGCAATCGCGCATCTTCCCAATGCTGACAGGTGAGACGGTGGACATCCGGCTGACGCGGCGAATCCAGGAACATTTCGGTGGACATGATGAAGAAAGCCGGGCCGCCCACGTCATCGCCGACGCCACCCACGCCAACGCCGGCGAGTCGCAGCGGTTCGTCGCGACGCACAGCCCAGTCCATGCGCCGCACTCGTTCGACGGTGAACGTATCGGGTTGAACGGTGCGGGGGCGGTCGAGCTTGCTCCACATCTCGAATTTGCAAAAGGCCTGATAGCGGTCGGCATTCTGGTAGTCAATGACTCGACCCTGCTGAATCCAGACACTGACCTCATTGCCGGGAATCGGGATCGGTTGCAGTAGTTCGAGACGCGAACCCTTCGGCGGAGCATAAAAGGGTTGATCCGGCGAAGGCGCGGGAAACAGCTGTGCACAAGCTGTCGTGATTACGACCAGCAGAGAGACAGAGAGGAAGCGCAGGACCATGGATCACCTCCAAAGACATGGGGTAACGAAATGATAGGTGCCATTGCCGGTGATATCATCGGTTCCGTGTTCGAGGCGTCCCCCATTAAATCCGGCGACTTTCCGCTGTTCTCCCCGGGGGCACGTTTTACCGATGACAGCGTGCTGTCGGTGGCGACCGCGGAAGTACTGATGTACGAGGGAGATTACGCCGAGGCCTATCGGCGCTGGTTCCGGAAATACCCCGACGCCGGCTATGGTCGGGGTTTTCGACAATGGGCCGCCACCCCCGGTGCACCAGCCTACGATAGCCTTGGTAATGGTTCGGCGATGCGAGTGGCGCCCGTAGGCTGGGCCTGTTCCGAGCTGGAGAGCGTCTATCGGGAGGCGCGGCGCAGTGCCGCAGTCAGCCACAATCATCCGGAAGGTATCAAGGGTGCTCAGGCGATTGCGGTGGCGGTTTTCCTGGCTCGGCAGGGGGAAAACAAGTCCGTCATTCGCCGCCATCTTGAAAAGGTCTTCGGTTATGATCTGAAGCGATCGCTGGCGGATATCCGGCCTGACTACCGGTTCGACGCCACCTGTCCCGGCTCGGTCCCCGAAGCGATGATTGTGTTTCTGGAAGCGGACGACTTCGAGTCGGCGGTGCGCGGTGCGGTCTCCCTGGGCGGTGACGCTGACACACAGGCCTGCATGGCCGGAGCCGTCGCCGAGGCGTATTACGGTGGTGTCCCTGCAGATATTCGCGTTGCCGCGCTGTCGCGACTCGACGCCGAGTTGCTGGAGGTCGTCGAGGGGTTCGTTGCCCGTTTTCGGGTCCCGGTGGTTCGGGGGTGAGCTTCCACACTACACTGGAAGAAAGCAACGGCGGCCTACTCCATGATCCCGCTTCGTGACGACAATCCGACCCGCCGCCCGGCGGTGGTTACTGTTGCCATCATTATCGCCTGCGTAGTCGTCTTTGCGTGGCACTTCTCGCTCTCGGAGAACGGGCGGCAGGCATTTGTGTACAGTTTGGGATTCATCCCGGCAACGCTGTTTGGTGACCGGGAACTGCCTCCTGAGCTGCACCTGGTTCCCGCCGAGATGACGCTGTTCACGTCCCTGTTTGTCCATGGCGGACTACTGCATCTGGTGGGGAATATGCTTTACCTGTGGATTTTCGGCAACAATGTCGAGGATGCCATGGGTCACGGGCGTTTTATCGTTTTCTACCTTGTTTGCGGTCTGGCGGCTTCGATGGCCCAGGGTCTGATCAATCCCGGTATGGCGCTGCCAATGATCGGAGCGAGTGGTGCGGTCGCCGGCATCCTTGGCGCCTATCTCCTGCTGCACCCGACCGCCCGGGTGCTGGTAGTGATTCCGATCTTCATCTTCCCCTATTTCGTTTATCTGCCTGCGGTTGCGGTACTGGGGCTCTGGTTCCTGCTCCAGTTCATCAACTCACTGGGCGCCAACCCCGATGAGCCCGGCGTGGCGTGGTTTGCCCACTTGGGGGGGTTCATTGCCGGGATGCTGCTGATCCCGCTCTTCAAGGGGCGAAATGTCCCCCTGTTTTGGCAGAAAGGGCGGTAAAGGGCAGAGCACCCGCCAAGTGGACCGAAAGGCTCCCTTCCAGAAATGCGGTCGCTCCGGGGCTCGTAAGATCGGAGGCGACAAGCCATGGGATTTCCGGTTAGGATCTGAGCTTTAAACACGGAGTGTTGCAATGAACGAGAATCGCGAAGGCGAATCGGGTCCGGCGCCGTTTCGCTCCGGCCGCATGTTCAGCATCGGTGCCGACTGGTACTTTTCAACCCGGGAGGGCGATCGGGGACCATTTCCAACCCGCGAGGAGGCGATAGCGGAGCTGGCACTGTATATGCGGGACAAGGCGACCGAGGACGAGCGCATCGGCTAATCTGCGATCTCCGGCTTCAGTGGCGGGTCAGATCCTCGGCCAACTCCGCCACGGCATCCGCGACCACCTCCCTCAGCGAGCCGGCACGGGCGAATACCGCTCGCTGGCGCAGATAACTCGCGCCGCCGTTCACCATTTTGGTAACACTCTCCAGCCAGGCGGTTTCACCGAACGCCCGAGCCGCGGGCTCGATGGTCTTCAGCATCTCCGTGGCGATATCGGGCAGGGGACGGGTATCGCCATGCTCATTGATGATGAGATGGGCATCGAGACCCAGGTGAGCGGCGCGGTAGGCATTTTCCACTTCAGCCCAATAGGGCAGCTCCGGCAAGCATTCATGTCCGCGTTGCCGGTGCTGCAGGTGGCGGGAAAGGCTGTGAACCAGGGCAGCCAGCGCGACCGTCGCGTGCACCGTGCGCTGGCCGTCCATAATGCGCACCTCCACGGTGCCGAACTCCGGTTTTGGCCGGATATCCCAGTGCATGTCCTTGAAGGTGCGGTAGACGTTTGCCCGCCGTGCCGCGCGCCAGATGGCCTCGAATTCCGGCCAACTGCGCAGCGGCGGTGGTGTGCCGTAGCTGTGGGCCGCCAACAGAATCCGGGGCCGGTAGGCGGCGAACCCCGAGTCCACGCCCATGTAAAACGGCGATGCGGCCGAAAGCCCCAGCAGTACCGGCAGATACGGTCTGAGCCGGCGCATCAGCCAGATCGCTTCATCCCCGGAGGGTACACCGATGTGCACGTGAGTGGCGCACACCATCTGTATCGCCCCTGCATAGCCGGTTTCCGCCTCCACATCGTAGTAGCGCGGCTTCGGGGTGACCTTGCCCAGGCGCGTGCGGAACGGATGCGTGCCCCCGCCGCACAGCTCCAGTCCGAGTTCATGGCACTTGTTGCGGATAAAGGCCACCCGTTCCCTGAGGTGTGATTCCAGGGCATGGCAGTCCTCCATGGCCCGGGATACCACCTCCACGGTGCTCTGGATGTATTCCGGCTCGATATGCGCATGACCCTCGGACATGCGCTCGAGCAGGGGGAGAATGGCATCGGCCATATCGAGGCTGTCTCCGTCGAGGAGCTGAAGTTCGTACTCGACACCGATGGTATCCGCGGTCGACCCGTTGAAGCGCATCAGGCCTTCCCCCGCAAATCACGCATGGTTTCCCGCGCGACTTCCTCGAACCACAGGGCGCCGTACTTCAGCACCTCTTCATCGACACTGAATTCGGGGCTGTGCAGGGCCTTGGGGGTATCTCCTTTTCTCAGGGCACCGAAGCGCACGTAGGCCCCTGGTACCTGCTCCAGGTAGTAGGAAAAGTCCTCGGCTCCCAACGTCGGGTGTTCATCCTCGAAGGTCGCCTGTTGGCCGACGACGGTGAGTGCCGCACGGCGTGCAATGGAGGTCTCCCGGGGTGTATTGACCAGCGGCGGGTAGCCCTCTTCCAGGTCGAGATCGATACGGGCACCGTGCAACTCCGCCATCGCCCCGGCCATGCGTCGAAGCCCCTCCAGGACATGGCTCCGAACCTCCCGATCGGTGGTGCGAATGGTGCCTTCCATTTCCCCGTCCTCGGCAATTACATTGGCGGCACTGCCGGCCGCTGCACGCCCCACCGTGACTACCGTGGGGTGGAGGGGGTTGGCGCTGCGGGAGACAAGGGTCTGGAGTGCGGTGATCAACATGCCGAGAATCACCACCGCGTCGGTGGCCTCGTGGGGTCGGGCGCCGTGACCGCCACTACCGGTGATGCGTACGTGGAAAATATCCGACTGTGCGGTGACGATGCCATCCTTGACCATAATCTCGCCCGTGGCGTGATGGTGGGTGACATGGCCTCCAAAGATGGCCTGCACACCAGCCAGCGCTCCGGAGTCCAGAATCACCCGGGCACCGCCACCCTGCTCCTCGGCGGGTTGAAACACGACCCGCACTTCGCCGGGGGGCGGGTCGGTCTTCAACAGGGCCGCCGCTCCCAGGAGCATGGCCATGTGGGCATCGTGCCCGCAGGCGTGCATGCGTCCCCGGTTCTCGGAGGCGAAGGGGAGATCGGTCTTCTCTTCGGCGGGAAGTGCATCCATTTCCGCACGCAAGGCGACCACCGGTCCCTCATCGTCACCCACGATATGCCCGACGACACCACCGCCGGGGCCGGTGTATTCATAGGGCACACCCAGGCGTCGAAGTTCCGCCATGACCATGCGCGCGGTCTCGACCTCTTCGAAGGCGAGCTCCGGGTGACGGTGGAAGCTGCGCCGGAGTTCCATTACGTGGGGAAAAATGGCTTCTACAGCCTGCCAGCGGTCCATGTCACCCTCCCTGGTTCCGTATGGAATCCCTTGGGAAAAACCATAGCCTGCCAGCCTTCACCCGTATTCCGCGCCTGAGGATAGCGGCTTACTTGCCTCTTCTCTTCTACGTTCGTGTACTGTTGCATGCTTGGCGATACTTTCAGAGCCCCCCAAAAACGTCAGGACAAGGCGTAGCGCGCAGGCAATGGTTATTCCCTTGTCAAGCGCTGCACGAATCCGCCGGGAGCGGATTCGGACAGCCGCAGGCTGGCCCGAAGGGTGGACTCCAGGGATGGAGTCCGCAACGCCGTCATGGCGTTTTTGGGGGGCTCCCTTCGGGCGAGCCGCTGGCCGGTCATCTGCGGCGTTGCGTTTCTTGGGCCGCTCCTGCGCATCCATGCGCCCGCGGCATTTGTGCGTCCCTGCACTTCAAAGGGCCCGCCATTCCTGCGCAAGCGCGCCTAGCATCTGGCCGGCCAGCGGCTCGCTGAAAGCACCGCCAAGCATGCAACAGTACACTAGACCTATGGATGCGTTCTCACTCGCCCGGATGCCGATAGCGATCGTCATCGTCCTTTTCGCTGTCGCCACGGTGGTGATTACCCTTGCCGGGATTCGGCTGGCCCGAATTGCCGATGCCCTGGCGGATCTGACCGGGATGGGGGAGGCGATTTTCGGCGCCGTGCTTCTGGGTGGGAGCACATCGCTGTCCGGCATCGTGACCTCCGTGGTGGCGGCCCACAGCGGCTATCCGGCGCTGGCAATCAGCAATGCCATCGGGGGTATCGCCGCACAAACCACATTTTTGGCGATTGCCGACTTTACCTATCGGCGCGCCAATCTGGAGCACGCCGCTGCCTCTATCGAAAACCTGGTTCAGGGGGCGCTGCTCATTACGCTGCTTTCGATTCCGATCCTTGCCATGGCGGGGCCACCGGTACACTTCCTCGGAATCCATCCCTTGTCCCTGGTGCTGCTGGCGGCCTATCTGGCCGGGACCAGGCTCATTGCCAGGGCCCGTGCGGCGCCTCTCTGGCGGCCGATGCACACCCATGAGACACGGGAGGATGAGCCCACCACACGAGCCGAGGAGCACGTCTCGCTACCACTGCTGTGGCTGGTGTTTATCGCGCTGGCGGCCATACTGGCCGCCGCCGGATACGCGGTCGCCCTTACCGGTATGGCGATCGCCGATCGCACCGGTCTCTCGGAGGGGATCGTCGGCGGTCTGTTTACCGCCGTGGCGACCTCGCTGCCGGAACTGGTCACTGCACTGGCCGCGGTTCGCCAGGGCGCATTGACCATGGCGGTCGGCGTTATTATCGGTGGCAACAGCTTCGACGTCCTGTTTACCGCCTTTTCCGATTTCGCCTACCGGGGGGGCTCCATCTACCACGCCATCACCGGCGACCAGCTGTTCACCATTGCCCTGACAATACTGCTCACCGGCATACTGTTGCTGGGCCTGCTGCGCAGGGAGCAGACCGGCTTTGCCAATATCGGCTTTGAAAGCGTACTGGTATTGTTGATCTATGTGGCGGGAATGCTGACATTGGGCATCGTTGGCTGAGACCGCCGCTATACTTTTTGGCAGGAACGGGCCCCAGGAGATGAACCATGGAAATGACTGCCGAACGAGTGGACGCCAAGGTGATGGACGTGGTGACTACCGCCATCGAGGAGTTGGGTGGCCCGGGGGAAACGGTCCGGCACCATGACCAGGGCATTCTGCCGGCCCTGGTGGAATCGGTTTATGCCCTGATTCTCCGGGAGGAACTCGGGCAGTCCAACAAAGCCATTGCCGAATTTCTCGGCATCAGTATCGGGGCGGTCGAGAGTATATTGGCCGCACCCATGGAGTCGCATGAAGCGCGCCTTCACTATCGCGCCGACGAGATGCCGGAGTTTGATCGTCATGTCGACCCCGACTGGAGCGGTCGTCCCGAAACGGCAAGGCTAGAGCCGGAATACCTGGCCGGCGCCATGGCGAAATTTGCGTACGGGGTGGTGCAGCGCCGCGAAACGCGAAGCCACTGAAGCTGGCGGCACTTCCCTGTGCTGTACCGTGTTTGGCTGGTAAGTCACCTTCGGGAATAAAGGCGGAACACCGTCTCCTGCAGTCGCGTCAGCCCTTTTTCACGAAAACGTGGAGCTTCGTCCAGGAGATCGAAGACGGTCAGCCGCTCGATGTCACAGCTATCGCCATAGAGGGTGTGAACTTCCTGCTCCCCGATGGAAAATGGCGGCCCGTCCATTTCCCCCTCGGGGTATTCCATCGTTACCAGTAATGCCTCAAGCCTCCCGGGAAAGAGTACCTTGAGGTGGTCGGCGTAACGCTTGCGCATGGCGGGCGGTAACGCCACCAGCGAGGCACGGTCATAGACACCGACGACCCCTTTCAACCACTCGGGTGTCAGGTCAAAAAAATCACCACAAAGGATCTCCAGGTCATCGGCTCGATACCGGGTGAAAGGGCCGGACGGCACAACCTCTGCCGGGATATCGTTCTCGGCGAAAAAATTCTGGACGGCCAGCGGACTGATCTCCACCCCCAGCACCTCGTAGCCCTCCGAGAGCAGCCAGAGCATGTCGAGACTCTTGCCGCACAGCGGTACCAGGACCCGGGCTCCGGGCGCCAGCTCCAGACGATCCCAGAAGGTCTGCAAATGGGTATTGACCTCCGGCTGGTGAAAACCGATCTCGCCGCGCACCCAGCGGTCATGCCAAAATTCTGCATCCATAAAGACTCTCCTCGTCATCGGTAGGTGAACGCCTCGGCGGTTGGCGGCAGCGACGCTGTCTTCTATTCGCGCATCGCAACCCGGGTGCCGTCTTCGATGTCACTGTCGGGATGGGTGATGACCTGTTCGCCGGCGGATAGTCCATCGAGAATTTGTACCGCCAGCTCGCCCCGGCGGCCGACTTCTACCTGCCTGAGCTGGGCACGTCCTTCGGCCATGACGAAGGCGGCCCACGCTTCACCGCGGCGAAACACCGCGCTGGCGGGTGCCTGCAGTACGTCGTCGCCCTGCCAGAGGATGAAACGGGCCTCTACTCGATAGCCGTCGCCGAGTTGCTGCCACTGGTTACGTGGCGAAGTGATATCGGCAATCACCCACACCCGCTGCTCCTCCACTCCGAGGGCGGAGACCTCGGTAAAGGCTGCTGGCTCGACGGTGCGCACCTCTCCCTCCAGATCGATACCACCGCCCCAGCGTTCGAACAGCACCGGCATGCCCGGGCTCAACCGGACTGCATCGGAGGAGAGCACGTCGATGGCTGCCTCCAGCCGTTCGGGGTTGCCGATGGTCAGGATGGGTTCACCCGGGGCGACTGCGCCGGCACTTTTGTGGGCGATTTCGAGCACGTTGCCGTCGGCTGGGGCGATCAGCGGCACTTCGTCGGTGGCATCGCTGTCGGGCCGGCTGGCCGCGGCCAGGGCGGCAGAAAGGCGGGCGCGGGCCTGTGCGGCGATGCTTTCGGCCTCGTTGAACTGGCTCTCGGAGACATCCCCCCTTTCAAACAGCTTCCGGATGCGTGCCAACTCCGAGCGGGCGAATTCGTGGGCAGAACGGGCTTCCTCCACCGCGGCCTGCGCCTGCTGCAGGTTGCGCGGGTCGAGCAGAACGGGCGGTTGCGGTCGCAGTCGCAGCAGCACTTCACCCGCGCTGACGGCGTCACCCTCTTCGAGCATCAGGCGCGGTGCATATCCATTCGCCGGCGCACCGATGACGAAGCGATCCTTCACCCGGGTGCGCCCCTCATACTCCAGCGTCACTCGAAGCGGTGCCCGTATCACCTCCGCCGCCGAGACCACCACCGGCGTGGGTCGAAAGGCAAAGAGCAGCAGGCCGACGATCGCCGCAGCCAGTAGCAGTAGCCCGATTTTTTTTCGAAAGGACAAGCTCTTGTTTTCCTAATCCGGATTATTCACCGCTAAGACGCAAAGAACGCAAAGTTTTGATGTCGTCATTTTCCTGGGTCACACGCAGGGCAACCGCATACTTTGAAGCGAGTGGTGTAAGTCCTTGATAGCAGGTCGTGGGCAGCAGGGATGCTGCACTCGAGCGTACATGGACGGAAGAAAAACTGCTCCTGCGTTTTCTTCACTTCCTACATCCCTGTAGGTCGTATTCACAGCGTACCTGCTATCAAGGACTTACACCGCTCGCAGGCACCAGAGATGTGAGTATGCGTTCACCCTGGGATCACACGCGGTTCTGCTGTTTCCGATGGTTCTCGGCCCTATGTGAGAATAAGCCATTAATCCTTTGCGCTCCTGGTGTCTTCGCCTACACGGATGTAGGTGAGGGGCGTGAGCAGGAGCGGAAGCTTTGCGTTAATTAAAAGTAAAGGCAAGGAGCCTTGTCGGCCTGAAGGCCGACCTACAGACCTACACCTGCACCTGTCGGCCTTACTCCCTGGTCTTCAATACCGCCACGAGATCGAGCCGGTAAAGGCGGCGGCGCATGATCTCTCCGGAGAGGAGTGCCGCGATTAGCACCACCATCGCGGAGAAGCCGTAGGTGCTCGCCTCCAGTACCAGCGGTATCCGGTAGAGTTCGGAGGTGAGGTTCTCGGCGATCAGCCAGGCGAAACCATATCCAATCGCGAACCCCAACGGAATGGCCGCCAGCGTCAGCATAGCCAATTCACCTAACAGGATGTAACTGATTTCGCCCCGGGTAAAGCCGAGCACGCGCAGGCTTGCCAGCTCGCGTGCATGTTCCGAGAGGGTGATGCGGGCGCTGTTGTAGACCACCCCGAAGGCGATACTGCCGGCCAGCAGCACATTGACGAAGGCGAACACCAGGATGGTCTCTCCCATGGTCTCCTCGAAGGCATCGATGGAGGCATCGCGCTGGGCTATGCCCAGGATACGCGGGCGTTGCTGGAGATCGTCGAAGACACCCTGCAGGCGGGCGGAGTCGACGGCGAGAAATGCGCCTGAAATCACATGCCCCTCTTTCATTAGCCGGTTGAGGGCGTTGATCTCCATATAGCCCGAGAGGCCGATCAACTCGTTCACCAGCCCGACTACGGGTACGGAGCGTACCGGCCGGGCGCCCTCCAATACTTCGACGCTGATCGAATCCCCCGCCTTCACTCCGAGCTGCTCCGCCAGGTAATCCGTGAGCAGCAGGCCCTCCGGGGGCAATTCGATGGGTTGCAGATCGGCCCCAAGTGCGCGGTAGAGATCGCCGCCGTTCTCAAAACCCTGGATTGCGGTGCGCCAGGTGCGGTGGCCGGCACGCAGGCGCACCCCCACCGCGCGGAACGGTTCCGCCCGCAGCACCCCCGGCAGGGTCGCGAGTTCGAACAGCGACTGACGGGCCGTCGGGTCGGTGAAGGTGACCATCAGGTCCTGCCGCTGGGAGAGGCCGAACTGCAGATCGATCATGTAGTCGATGGCATCCTCCTGAAACAGGCCCACCATCAGGATGGCACCGGCCATGGCGATACCCAGCACCGACAGCAGGGATTTCAGGGGGCGGCGCTCCAGATGCCGGATAATCATCCGGCTGGGCTGGTCGAAAAAGCGCTGCGCGCCGATCCGTTCGATGATGGTGGGCCGGTAATCCCCCGGCTGCTCCGGCCGCATTGCCTCGGCCGGCGGCAGGCGCACTGCCCGATTCACCGAGCGCAGCGTGCCGATGAGCGCGGCGGCGGCGGCGACCCCGACGCCGCTCAGCGCCACCTGGGGGGTCAGCACGTACTGAAGGAATGGAAAGCGAAAGAAGTCGCTGTAGATCCCACTCATGCCCCGCCCCAGCCAGGCGCCGAGGCCCAATCCCAGCAGGGAACCGAGTGTCACAAACAGCATTACCAGACCGACGTAGTGGATGCCCACCTGCAGGTTGCTGTAGCCGAAGGCCTTCAGCACCGCGATCTGGTCCCGCTGCTGATCGACGATGCGCCCGATCACCACACTGAGCAGAAAGGCCGCCACACCGAGGAAGATGATCGGTACGATGCGGGCCATGGCCTTCAGCCCGGCCAGCTCCTGGGAGAGGTATTCGTGGGAGAGCTGGTCGTCACGGCCGAAGGCCCCCGTGCCGCCGTAGCGCTCCAGCAGCCGATCGAGCCGGTCGATCACGCGGTTCTCATCGGTGCCCCCCTCCAGGCTCAACGAAACGCTGTTGAAGGCCTGCTCCATGTCCCAGGCCGCCGCGAGCGGCTCGTTGCGCATCCAGAGAATGGCGTAGCGCTCGAAATCGGGGAACAGATCGCCGGGGCGGATCTGATAGACGAATTCGGGCGAGAGGGCGATGCCGCTGATGCGCAGCTCGCGGCGTTTGCCGTTGATGATGGCCTGCAGTGCGTCGCCCGGCTGCAGCCCGTGTGCCTCGGCAAAGGGCTCACTGATTGCCGCCTCGTTTGGGGAGTAGGGCTCGGGCAGGCGCCCTTCACGCATGTAGAGCCGGTTGAGGGCCGGCTGGCCGGTATCGGGGATCGAGACCGTCTGCGCCGTCACCGGATCGCCGAACCCCGGCACCTGCAGGGTGGCGCCGCCGATGGTCCGGGTCTGTACCTCGGCGACCCCGGGAATCTCTTCGATGCGGCTGGCGAGCGTGGTCGGGGCACGTTTGATTTGGGCGAAGACCTCCGCAAAGCGGTACTCCTGGTAAAAGGCGCTCTGGGTCTGTTCCAGGGAGTCGATGGTGCTGTAACTGATAATCCAGGTGGCGACGCCGCCGGCGATAACCATGGCAATGGCCAGCGCCTGGCCACGCAGGCTCCAGAAGTCACGCAGCAGTTTGCGATTGATGGCGCGGATCACCAGGAGAGCTCCGCCGGCTGAACCTTGGTCTCGTTGCGCTCGATGGTGGTGATGTGCCCATCGGAGATATGGATTACGCGATCGGCCATGTCGGCGATGGCGGCATTGTGGGTGATCACCGCCGTGGTGGTGCCCAGCTCCCGGTTGGCCCTCAGCAGGGCCTCCAGCACCACGATGCCGGTCCTGGAGTCCAGCGCGCCGGTCGGCTCGTCGCAGAGCAGGACCGAAGGACGCTTGGCGATGGCACGGGCAATGGCCACCCGCTGCTGTTCGCCGCCCGAGAGCTGGGCCGGGAAGTGATCGAGCCGTTCCGAAAGGCCGACCACCCCCAGCGCCTCTTCGGGCGTGAGGGGGTTACGGGCAATCTCGGTGACGATGGCCACGTTCTCCCGTGCTGTGAGACTGGGGATCAGGTTGTAGAACTGGAAGACAAAGCCCACGTAATCGCGACGGTAGGCGGTGAGGGCCGCGTCATCGCTGCGGGTCAGCTCCGTATCGCCGTAGAAGACCCGCCCGGAACTGGCCGTATCCAGTCCGCCGAGGATATTGAGCAGGGTCGATTTGCCGCTGCCCGAGGCGCCTAGCAGCACCACGAACTCACCCGCGTAGAACTCCAGATCGACCCCGCGCAAGGCATGGATCTCCACCTCGCCGACACGATAGGTTTTGGTCAGCTGTTGGGTGCGGAAGACCACGTTGGAAGCGAGCTCGGGCACGGCGACAGGGACTTTCGTTTGAATTGCTTCACTATACGGAAAGATGCCGCCGTTGTTGCACGATCAGGAGCCACCCCGGCGATTCCCGTTGGTCGGCCTTCAGGCCGACATCCTCCGCATCACAGACCGGGCTGCGGCACGGGATAGGGCACGTCGATTCCTCCCAGTCCACAATAGCCGGAGGGGTTCTTGGCCAGGTACTGCTGATGGTAGTCCTCGGCGTAGTAGAAGGGCGGGGCTTCACGAATTTCGGTAGTGATGCTGCCGTATCCGGCCTCTTTCAGTGCTGCCTGGTAGCGCTCGCAGCTTTGCTGTGCAAGCCGCATTTGTGTTTCCGAATGGGTGTAGATGGCGGAGCGATATTGAGTGCCGATGTCGTTGCCCTGGCGCATACCCTGGGTTGGGTCATGGCCCTCCCAGAAGAGCCGCAGAAGATCCTCATAGCTGATTCGTTTCGTGTCATAGACGATGCGAACCACCTCGGCGTGGGCGGTCTTTCCGCTACAGACTTCCCGGTAGGTAGGATTGCGGGTATAGCCGCCGGCATAGCCCACCATGGTGGAGTAGACGCCTCCGGTTTGCCAGTAGCGACGCTCGGCACCCCAGAAGCAGCCCATCCCGAAAATCGCCAACTCCATTCCCTCGGGAAACGGTGGGACGATGCGGTTGTCGCTTACGTAATGGGTTTCCGACACCGGGACCGGCTCTTCACGACCGGGAAGGGCCTCCTGGGGCGAGGGGATTTCCTGCTTGTTGGGAAACAGCGTCATTGACCTCTCCGGATTGCGGACTTCCCGCCAATTATGGCAGGACATCCGCCCATTTTCCCCGGGCCGGGAGAGATGCTTCCGCTTTAATCGGCACGCCCCTTTCTGAAGAGCTCAACAATTCACCTCTTGGATTTCGAACCACGGGGAACACGGGGGAGAAGAAACCGATAACCTGTTTTACCCGTGGTCCCCCGTCCTTCATTATTGATTCGGGCCTACGCAGCAGCAGGATGCGGCTCCTGAAGTGCCCCCGCTGTCATTACGAGGAGCCCCGGCGATGAAGTAATCTCCTGCTCCCAAAACCCCAGATTGCCGCGTCGCTGGGGCTCCTCGCAATGACGGCTGAACGTTCGTTATCGATTCGGGGCCGCGCAGCGGCGGGTACGGCTCGCAATGACAGCTAAAGGTTCTTCACTGATTCGGGTCTGCGCAGCAGGGGGTGGCTCCTGAAGAACTCACGATTCACCCCTTGGATTCGAACCACAGGGAACACGGGGCGCACGGGGGAGAAAAAACCGAATAACTTGTTTTTCCCCGTGGTCCCCTGGTCCCCGTGTACCCCGTGGTTACCGTTCTTCATTGTCGAGCGCAGCGGCGGGTGGGGCTCGCAAGGGGGTCAGAAAGTGTAAACCGCCCCTACCGAGAAGGAGGATGGACTGCCGCCCGGCTCGGTTTCCAGCTCGTCGCCATGACCGCCATCGATGCCCTGGTAGACGGCGTTGGCGTCGTTATCTGTGGTGCTGAAGGCGGCGTAGATCTGCGTCGCCTTGTCGAGTTGGTTGTGGAGACCCACGGCCAGCTGACTGGCACCGGAAGCACTCTGGTCTTCGTTGTCATCGGCCACCATATACTGGAGGCGCAAATCGGTCGCCTCGGTGAAGCGGTAGGCGGCGTTCAGTCCGTAGGCATCACGTTCGAACACACTGTCGTCGCTGTCGGTGGATTCATAGATGGCACCCGCCTTGAAACTGTTCATCGTGTAACTCGCAGCCAGACGCAGGTTGTCCACCTCTTCCGCGCCATTGACCGGATCCAGCGACCAGCGCTCCGCCGCCGCCCCGATCATCAGCTGCTCCGTGTTGTAGGTCAGGGATGCGCTGGCGAGGTCGAAGTCGTTGTCATCCAGGCCGCCACTGGTGCTCTCTGTCGGGTTGCTGGCTGAATACATCGCTTGCAGTTCCAGTGCATCAAACTGATTGATATAGAGCAGGGCGTTGTCGGCGCGGTCATTCAGGACATTGCCGTATTCGCCGCGAGCGCCGCTATAGGCACCCAGGATGGCGCGGCGATCGCCGACCGTATCACTGAACATGCCCCAGCGGGAGCCGAGTTTTTTGGAGGGCGTATCGTGGTGGCCGACACGGACTTCACCCAGCGTGCCTTTCAGTCCCAGGAAGCTGTTTCGTGAAGCAAATTCACCGCCACCATCCGCGATGTCGACGCCCTGTTCGTATTGCCACAACAGGGTGGGTCCGGTGTCGATATCGTGCTTACCCTTGAAGCCGATGCGGGTCGAGTTATTGGACACACTGGCCTGACTCTCTTCGCCACTGGCGTCGGGGTCACTGAAGTCCAGGGACATGTGTGCCTTGCCATACAGCTCGAGTTTCTCGCCGGCCAACTCAATCCCCTGGCTTATGGCAGGAAGCGAGAGAAAGATGGCACTGCCGACAGTACCGACAAGGTATTTTGATCTATTCATTTGGGTATCCTGACTGAACAAACTGAAGTTGCGGGAAAGCGGGTGGCCAGTTGCCCATGCCTGCAATCACCCTAACCTCGAAGGGATGCTACTAACCTCTAAACCTTAGGACACGTAACACGGGAGGTCGAGTGCTGGGCCACCGGACCCTCCATGCTGGTGGGAGATGTTGCCGTTATGCCACCGGGCCGGTGTGTGCCACTGAAGATTGCCTGCCCGGCCCCGTGACGGTCGCTATTCCTGGACACGCTCCTAGACTTTCCGCACCAGTGATTGGACAGGGAGGTCGGCAACATGATCGGGAAACAGCGGGTGCTCGGAGCCGTTTTAGCGTTGGCCGCGGCAGGTGCCGCCGCAGTTGAAGGGGATGTCTACGTCGCACTGCAGGCCGACGGCGCCGTAGCGCATCTGGGGGAAAAGGTCGACCGCTGGCAGGCAGGGGCGCACATGACCTACGTTACCGTCAGTCCCGACGGCGCTACGGTGTTGGCCACCAGCACCGAGGAGAATCGCGTCTACGCCTATGACGCCGATAGCGGCGAACCCACCGGACGCCTGGAGGTAGGCGAGAGCCCGAAAGGGGTCAAAATCGGACCGCGGAATCGCTGGGCGGTGGTTGCCAACGAGGGTGCGGACTCGGTCAGCATCATCGATGTGGAGGCTATGGAGGTCTACAAGAGCGTCGAGGTCGGACTGAAACCCCACAATACGGTATTCGCACCCAATGGCAGGACTGCCTATGTCACGCTCCAGGGCGGCGACGCCATCGCGGTGCTCGACATGACGGCCATGCAGAAGCTTCGTGAGATCCCCTTGAAAGACCAGCCACACAATATCGACATCTCGCCCGATGGCCAGAAACTGTATGTGACCAGTATTGGGCGACAGCAACTAGTAGTAGTGGATGCCATCAGCGGCAGGGAACAGGCCCGAATTCCTATCGGTACGCCCCACTATGGCGTGGATGTCACGCCCGATGGTCGGTTTGCATTTGTCAGTGGTGTGGGAGGGACGACGATAAGCGCTATCGATCTGCGGCAAGGGCGCACTGTCGGGCGTGTCGAGGTCGGTCCCGGGCCGCACGGCCTGCGTACCGATACTGAAGGCAAGCGTCTCTTCGTAGCAGTCACCGGCAGTGGTGAAGTCGTGGTGGTCGACACCGAACGCCTGACCGTGACCCGCCGAATTCGGGTGGGCGAAGGGCCTTTCTGGGTGGCTGTGCCGGGCAATTCCTGACCGATTGCTCCGTCCGTGCACCATCAACGGCGCGTCTCACCGCGTCTCACCGCCTGTCCTTCAAACGATGATGAGTGGCTTGCTCGCGTGCCGGTGGGCACACTTCCAACATGCGCCTCTCACGGCTGATGTTCTGCTCTGATTATCTTCGGCCAGGTGAAACGGAAAGTTGAGCCCCGGCCGGACACCGATTCCAACGTAATTCGCCCGCCGAAACGCTCGACCAAGCGTCTCACAACTGCCAGGCCGACTCCGGTACCCGGCTTTCGGTTTGGTCCGTGTTGAAACATCTCGAAGATCCGCTCCTGGTACTCTGGAGGAATGCCGGGACCATCGTCTATTACCGAGAACTCGTAGCGGTCTCCGAGGTCTCGAGCAGAGACCCACACGTGACCATCCGGGCGCTGGTGGTGCTCGATGGCGTTTCCGACCAGATTGGCAAAAACCTGCCGCAAATGCAGGCGGTCCGTCTTCAGGCGGGGCAAGTCCGGGGCAACCGTGATCGTGAAGGTTTCGGGAACACCATGAGTTTCGATGATCTCCCGTACCAACTCCAGGCTCTCCACCTCCTCGACCTCGGCAACTTCGGTGCCCGCCCGGGAGTAGTCGAGCATGGCGTCGATAAGGTCATCCATCAACTGGACCCGTTGCCGTAGCAGCCGCATATGTTCACGACCCGCGTCAGAAAGTTTCCCGGAGACCTCCTCTTCGATCCAGCTGGACAAGCCATGTACTGCACGCAATGGAGCTTTGAGATCGTGAGCGGCGATATCGGTGAAACGCTGTAACTCCTCGTTTGCGCGTTGCAGGGACTCCTCATGCCGTTTGCGTTCGGTAATATTCTCCAGCATGTGCAGTGAGTGGACCGAACCCGGTTCGCCGGCCTCCCGGTATAACGCGAACGAGCGCATGCGCAGTATCCGCCCGTCGGACTCCCTGATTTCCTCTTCTTGCACCCCCGGCTCCACCAGCGCCTTCAGGCAACCAGCTGTCGGGCCACTGCCCGCTGGCAGAACCTCCCAGTAGAAATGCCCGAGCACCTGTTCGCTCGCGAGTTCCGCCAGTTCCAGATAGGGACGATTGGCGTATACGATCCGTCCATCACGATCATGCAGGAAGACCGGATCGAGGAAGGTTTCTATTGCGTCTCCCAGAACACTCTGGAGCCCGGTGGCTTGCTCAAGAGCACGTAGACACTCCGCGAGTTCGCTGCCGAGGGTCTCAACCTTGCGTTTGAGCTTGTCGGTTTGGGGCATATCTTCCTATGAACGCTTGTCTTTCAAAGGTGGCAGGAGAGGCCTGTCTCGATACGTCAGTAGTTACCGCACGCTCCTGCAAGGGTCAATGTCGAGGTCCAAAAGGTTCAGCTCCCTTCACAGCGACACCTTTTGAACAAATAGCATGCCTGCGACTCCCGGTACACTGCGGCGGCTTGATCGGGTATGGGGAGGCATCTTCACTTAAGGGAACTCTTTGAGAGATTCCCGATGAGGACCAAGGCGAAGGTATCCATCGCCGTTGGCGTGGCTGTTCTGGTGTTGGCGGCGGGCTGGCTGCTGATGACCCGGGGACCGGTCGATGGGGGCGGTGCGCCCGCCGAGATGCAGAGACCGCCGCCGGTGGTGGAGGTCGCTACTGCGCGGCGTGATCGGGTCGAGGTGAGCGTACAGGCGGTCGGCACTGTAGAGGCGGCGGAACGCACTGACATTACCTCCCAGGTCACCGGCAAGGCTGCGGAAATCCGTTTTTCGGAAGGTGGGCGGGTCGAGGCCGGCCAGGTTCTCGTGACACTCGACTCCGGCAGGGAGCAGGCGGCCCTGGATGTCGCCCGGGCAGAGCAGCGCGATGCCGGACGTCAACTCAACCGGCTTCAGGGGCTGGAAGCGGGCGTGCAGATCTCTCCGGCGCAGATCGATGAGGCAGAGGCACGGATGGCGACGGCACGGGCACGGGTGGCGGAAGCCGAAGTGGCTCTCAAGGAGCGGCAGATCACGGCACCGTTCGCCGGCAGTGTCGGGCTACGCAGAGTCAGCCCGGGGGCACTGATCGAGCCGGGTGCCGTGATTACCACACTGGCGACCACCGGTGCGTACAAGGTGCAGTTTGAATTGCCTTCGGAGCTGCTAATGCAGCTGAAGCCCGGGCTCCCCATCGAGATCGATGCGGGCGTTGAGCGGCGCCTCGTTGGAAGCGTGGTGCATATCGACAACATCATCGATCCCGCAACCCGTTCGGTAGCCGTGGAGGGGGGGCTCGAGGCCTCGGGCGAGTGGTTGAAACCGGGAGCCTTTGTCGGAGTGAAGACCGTCGTGGATAGCCGTGCCGATGCCGTGCTGATTCCCGAGGAGGCGATCGTTTTCGAGGGCGGTGAAAGCTACGTCTATGTGGTGGGAAGCGAGCTGCAGGTCGAGCGTCGGTCGGTGCGGATCGGTGTGCGCCAGCCCGGCGAGGCGGAGATCCTCGAAGGCCTGGAACCCGGCACCCGGGTAGTGGTTCGCGGTGTGCAGACGGTGCAGTCCGGTCAGCGCGTGCAGCTGGCCGGAGATGAACAGGGCGGCCCACCGCCAAAGGCACAATGATCCTCTCCACCGCCAGTATTCAGCGCCCGGTCCTGGCGACGGTAATCAGTCTCCTGCTGGTGGTCACCGGAATCGCCGCCGTTCAGCAGCTTCCGGTACGCGAATACCCCGATATCGACCCGCCGGTGGTCTCGGTGACTACGCTCTATCCCGGCGCCTCGGCGGAGGTGGTGGACCGGGAAGTCACCGAGGTGATCGAGGAGCAGGTGAGCGGCATCCAGGGCATCAAGCGCATCACCTCCACCAGCCGGGATGTGGTCTCCGAGATTTCGATTGAATTCCAGCTCGCCGAGGATCTGGATGCCTCGGCCGCGGAAGTGCGTGACCGGCTGGGCCGCGCCCGACGCAATCTGCCCGACGAAGTGGAGGAGCCGGTGGTCTCCAAGGTATCGGCGGATGCGCAACCGGTGATGTGGATCACCCTGACCTCTGATGAACGTTCGGCCATTGAGTTGAGCGAATATGCCGAGCAGTCCCTGGCCGACCAATTGTCGGTGGTATCCGGCGTGGCGAGAGTGATTGTCGGCGGTTCGCGTCGCAAGGCCATGCGCATCTGGCTCGATGTACAGGCCATGGCGGCTGCGGATGTCACGGTAGGGGATGTGGCCAACGCCCTTCGCAGGGAAAACCTGGAATTGCCGGCGGGACGCGTGGAGTCGACGCAGCGGGAGTTCACGGTACGCACCCTGACCCGCATGCAGACACCCGAGGAGTTTCGCGAGTTGGTGATCCGTGCAAGCGGAAACTACCAGGTCACCCTGGATGATATTGCGCGGGTGGAGATCGGGCCGGAGTCCACACGTACGGCGGTGGCCGTGAACGGGCAGACGGCCGTCGGCCTGGGCGTGGTGCGGCAATCCAAATCCAATACACTGGCGGTGGCCAGTGCCGTCGAGGCGCGGCTGGATCAGCTGCGGGAGGAGCTTCCGCGCGGTGTGGACCTGTCGGTGGCCTATAGTGAGGCGGTCTTTATCCAGGGCTCCATCTTCGAGGTCCTGAAAACCATGGCGATAACGGCGGGCCTGGTGGTCGCAGTGATCTTCATGGCCCTCCGGTCACCACGCGCCACGCTGGTGCCCGCCGCCACGATTCCGGTCTCGCTAATTGCCAGCTTCCTGGTGCTCTGGTGGCTGGATTTTTCGATTAACACGCTCACGCTGCTCGCGCTGGTACTGGCCATCGGACTGGTGGTGGACGACACCATCGTGGTGCTGGAGAACGTTTACCGACGCAATGAAGACGGCGAACCGCGTCTGCTTGCGGCCGTGCGCGGCAGCAGTCAAGTGGCCTTTGCGGTCGTCGCCACCACGCTGGTGCTGATCTCGGTGTTCGTGCCGCTGGCCTTCATTCCCGGTGATACCGGCAGGCTGTTTACCGAGTTCGGGATCGCCCTGGCCGCCGCGGTAAGTTTCTCCAGTCTGGTTGCGCTGACTCTTGGCGCCATGCTCTCCTCGAAACTGGCCGGCACCAAGAGACAGAAACCGCATGGTCGCCTGTTTCGGACCTCGGAGGCTGCCCTGGAGGGTATCTCCCGGGGGTACTGCCGCGCCCTCAAGGGCGTGGTGGATCGGCCCCTTCTGGTGATGGTGGTCGCACTGGTGATCAGTCTGCTGGCCTGGTTCGCGCTCCAGGCTCTGCCGAGGGAGCTTGCCCCAATCGAGGATCGGGGTGCGATCATCATTCCCGTGGAGGCGCCCGAGGGCGCCAGCATGGAGTATACGCAGGCGATGGTGGATCGCATCGAGGCGATCGTCCAGCGCTATGGTGGTGACGGTCCGGTCGACAATGTGCTGAGCATCGTCGCCGCCGGGCAGGAGGGAGCGGGTGCGGTCAATCAGGCCTTTCTCATCGTCGACATGAAGCACTGGGACGAGCGTGATATCCCCCAGCAGCAGCTGCAGGCGGAACTGTTTCCGCAATTGCTGATGCTACCTGGCGCCCGCGCCTTTGCCGTGAATCCGCCCTCGCTTGAGCAGGGCGGTTTCGAAGCGCCGGTGCAGGTGGCGATCGGCGGCCCGGATCACCAGACCGCGGCCCGTTGGGGGCAGATGCTGCTGGAGCGGGTGGAGCAGATACCGTTTTTGGTCGACACGCGGCTCGACTACAACCAGCGTCAGCCGCAACTGCAGTTGCGGGTAGACCGGCGCAGGGCGGCGGACCTGGGTATCGATGCCCGCACCATCGGCGAGGCGCTGGGTATCCTCTTCGGTGGTCAGGACATCACTGACTTTATCGAGGATGCGGAGATCTACGAGGTGGTGGTGGAGGCGGAATCCGGCGATAGCGATACGCCCGACGACATCAATAACGTCTTTCTCCGTACCAGTGACGAGCGTCTGGTGCCCCTTCGCAGTATCGTCTCTCTCACCGAGGTGGGGACCCCTACCGAATTGAGGCGCGTCGATCGCTCGCCCTCGGTCACTTTCAATGCCTCGCTCGCGCCCGGCATCGCCTATGGTGACGCCATCGACAGCCTCGAGGCGACCATGGCGGAGACACTGCCGCCGCAGGCACGTATCCGCTGGATCGGTCAGGCGGAGAATTACCAGGAGGCGGGGAGCGCCGTGGTGTTCGTCATGTTGATGGCGTTGCTCATCGTCTACCTGATTCTTGCCGCCCAGTTCGAGAGCTTCCTGCATCCGCTGGTAATGATGCTCGCTGTACCGCTGGCCTTTACCGGTGGTCTGTTCGCCATCTGGATTGCCGGTGACAGTTTCAACATCTTCAGCCAGGTGGGTCTGGTGCTGCTCATCGGGCTGGTGGCAAAAAACGGCATTCTGTTGGTGGATTTCGCCAACCAGATTCGTGATGCGGGGGAGGATGTCCGCTCTGCTGCGCTTCGTGCCGGCGAGGTCCGGCTGCGCCCGATCCTGATGACCTCGGTGGCGACTATCTTCGGTGCCTTGCCGCTCGCCCTCGCTACCGGACCCGGCGCGGAGGGGCGCACCACGATCGGTATCACCGTAATCGGTGGCATGCTGCTGTCGACCCTGCTGACGCTGTTTGTCGTCCCCACGCTTTATGCAGCTGTCGCGCCTTATACCAGGCCGGGTAATTACCTCGCCAGAAAGCTGGCCAGAGAGGAGCGAGAGCATCGTCGAAAGTGAGCTGGCAGCCTGTCCCGAGAGCACCGTTTCTTGTAGGTTGGGGTGAGTTATGCACACCCCGGCGCTGATTTTTTGGGCTTCGTTCCTCAGCGCCAACCTACATTTCGGGGCCATGGCTATTCCTGGGTCCGGCGCCCGACACTCTCCACCTTGTCGCTCAGCGACTGTTCTTTGTCGGTGCGGGTGCCAACGCTGATGAGGGTCTGGATGCGCGGTGCGCCCATCTCGTGGACCCGCTCATGACAGCGCTTGATTGCCTCGAAAACCCTGTCCCACTCCCCTTCGATATTGGTGCCATTGGCGTGTAGTTCCGTTTCCAGTCCCGCCTCGTCGAGAATGGTTTTACAGGCAGCAATATAGGCCGAGACCGAAACATCGGTGCCGATCGGGATTACCTGAAGATTGACCAGTGCGTTCATCGTGCCCTCGCGGTGAAATATGAACGCGAAGTGTAGCTCAACCCGTGATTACCTTGACTAACGGCCGCTAGTGTCGAAACTTCTGGGATAAGTGATCGCTTTTTGCGCACGGCCTGTTCGAATGCCGACACCAATTTGCGGGTATTCAGGTAGTTCCATCCAGTTCGGGCATGTGCTCGCGGAAGGGAACTAACGTCAACTTATCAGCGGAAGGACTGATGCAGAAGCTTTTTCTTCGGACCCTCGAAAAGAACCTGCGCCGCGGCAGCGTCGAGGTGCATCTCCCGAACGGCGAGCGTCACCGCTTCGGCCAGGAAGAACCAGAGGTCTGCTGGCGCTTCGATGACCAGCGGGCGACCGGCCGCATCGTGCGTGATCCGGAATTGGCGCTTGGTGAAACCTATATGGATGGGGCGTGGGACACCGATGACCTGGCCGGCCTGCTCGTCACACTTATGGAGAATTTTCCACCGCCAAGGGGACAGATGGCGCGCCTTACGACCGCTCTCTTCGACTGGTTTCGTCCCAACCGGATCGGCCGCAGTCGTCGCAATGTCGCCCATCACTATGATCTCGACGAAGGGCTGTTTCGTACTTTTCTCGATGAGGACCTGCAGTACTCCTGCGCCTATTTCGAACAGCCGGAGATGGATCTGGAGGCGGCCCAGAAAGCCAAATGCCGGCATATTGCCGAAAAGCTGTTACCGGAGCCGGGTCAGCGGGTACTTGACATCGGCAGTGGCTGGGGCGGAATGGCGATTCGGCTGGCGGAAGAGTTCGATGTCGATGTCACCGGACTGACGCTCTCTACCGAGCAGCAGCGGGTGGCGACGCAGCGCGCCCGGGAACGGGGTGTTGCCGATAAAGTACGTTTTCACCTGCAGGACTATCGCGAGCATGCCGGCCAGTACGACCGCATTGTCAGCATCGGCATGTTCGAGCACGTGGGCCGTGCCCAGTACCCGACCTATTTTCAGCAGGTAAAACGCCTGTTGGCAACTGACGGGGTAGCCCTGATTCACTCCATCGGTTGTTTCACACCCACTGGCTCCAACCCGTGGATACAGCGTTATATTTTTCCGGGTGGCCGTATCCCTACACTCTCGGAAATTGGCGATGCGGCGGGTACGGGCGGACTGGTTACGGCCGACGTGGAGGTGTGGCGTCTGCACTATGCCCGCACCCTTGCAGAGTGGCGGGATCGCTTTCAGCGGCAGCGCGATGCTGTGGTAGAGCGCTTCGGAGAACGTTTTTACCGCATGTGGACTTTCTATCTGGCGAGTTGCGAGGCCGCCTTCCGCGTCCGCGATATGGCCGTGTTCCAGTTTCAGCTGTCACAGCGCCTGGATACCGTGCCGCTGACCCGCGATTATCTTTACGCCCGCCAACCAGCGGCTCAGAGCAGGATCAGTGCCACTCCCGCCACCATCAACGACCCTGCCGCCAAATGGCGGGGCAAACCGCGTTCGCTGAACCAGATGGCACCATAGGCGATGCCGAACAGCAGGCTGGTGCGCTTTACCGCCACCATGTACGCCACCTCGATGCGGTCCAGCGCCAGAAAATGGGTCACGACCATGGTTGCCATAAACAGCCCCACCAACAGGTGAATTCCCGGCCGGCGGACCAGCACCGACAGTCGTGAAGGGCGCGGGAAGGCGAACAGCAAAACGGCCACGCCTCCCAGTACCACGAAGTAAAAGGGCCCGAAACTCAGCGGGGTCGCATACCCCATGGCCGCCTTGCCAACCACCGATGTGACACTGTAGATCAACGCCACACCCAGCATCGTCCGTGAACCGCGCTCTCGAAGAATGGCGCGAAACGGCTCCAGCCACGCCTGCAGGCCGAAACCGTTGCTGCGGCGCACATTGAGCAG
The DNA here is from genome assembly GCF_900102855.1 of Thiohalomonas denitrificans. NCBI lineage: Bacteria > Pseudomonadati > Pseudomonadota > Gammaproteobacteria > Thiohalomonadales > Thiohalomonadaceae > Thiohalomonas > Thiohalomonas denitrificans. The sequence goes on along the minus strand of NZ_FMWD01000002.1, from coordinate 266,926 downwards.
CCAGGCGCCTGCGACCACCAACAGCACACCGGCGAAACCCTCCATGGAAACGGTCTCGCCCAGGATCAGCCAACCGGTTCCGATGTTGAAAACCGGGGTGAAGGCCAGGTAGGGCACCGTCAGGTGCAGCGGTGCATCGCGAATGGCCGTCATGTACAGCCACATGGCTGCCAGTTCGAGGGGGATCAGCAGGAGCACCAGCCCCCAGAACAGCGGCGGGACCGGCGGCAGTGGGTGCATTATCGCCAGCGGCACCAGCAGTAGTCCGGCTACCCCGAAGCGCACCAGCACCAGTTCACGGCTGGAGTACGCATACAGGAAGCGCTTGGTAACGGCATCGGCGGAGGCCAGTGCGAAGGCAGACAGCAGGGCTAGGGGAAACCATTCCATGAATCGCAGTCTACCGTACTGACAAATGGCCGGTGTTTTTCCATAGTTACGGTAGTCGAAACCGGTACGGGAGCACGGGATGAGCGATCACAGAGAGGAACTGATGCGGGAACGGCTCGAGTTGGCCGAACAGTACCGGGATTACATCGCCCAAAACGGCTTTAACTACCGGGAGTACATTACCCCTTCACCGGGCAGTTTCACCGAGCGCTATAAGCGACGGAGCGCAGCTATCGATGCCGTGCTTGCCCCGGAACTCAGGGATCCGGGCGAGGAGCCTGAAGGATAGAGTGGCGTGGCGCACGCCTACATCGGCACCAGCGGCTGGAATTACAAGGGCTGGAAGGAGGGGTTCTATCAGGGTGTTCCGCAAACCCGCTGGTTGCGTCATTGCGTCGACAGCTTTACCGGTATCGAAATCAACGGCACCTTCTACCGGCTGCAGTCACCGGAGACCTTCCGCAAATGGCACGATGTCGCATCTCCCGAGTTTCGCTTCACCATGAAAGGACACCGTTTTGTTACTCACAACAAAAAGCTGAAAGATAGTGCGGATTCGGTGGCGCTGGAACGGGGGCGTGCAGAGCCGATGGGGGAAAAACTGGCGGCGGTGGTCTGGCAACTGCCGCGAAGCCTGAAAAAGTCGATGGAGCGTCTGGAGGCCTTCGCCGGCAGTCTCGATACCTGGCCCCGGGTCCGTCACGCCATCGAGTTTCGGGACAGCAGTTGGTTCGATGAGGAGGTGGCCGAGTGCCTGGCCCGGCACAGGGTTGCGGTGTGTCAGTCCGATGCCGCCGACTGGCCGTTGTGGGACGCTGTGACCACCGATGTGGTCTATATCCGCCTGCATGGCCACACCCGTACCTACGCGTCCCGCTACAGTGATTCACTGCTTGATGAGTGGGCCGGAAAAGCGCGCAAATGGCTGCAGGAGGGGCGCGATGTGCATGTCTATTTCGACAATGACAGCGAAGGCCACGCGCCCTGGGACGCCCTCCGGCTGCTGGAGCGTGTCCGTGAGTCGCACGCACAACGGACGTGAAAAATCTGTTTTCTCGTATTCCCGTGGAACCCCTGGTTATAACCGGCGAAGCGGTGCATTTGGAGAATGCACCCTACGCGACTCCATCGTGATTTCAGCGCCTTCGTAGTAACCTGCAAGGATGCAAACTGAAAACGCCGTTATTGTGCTGGTGGTCGGCTGGACCGCCTACTTCGCCCTGCATTCGCTGCTGGCTTCCCTGAAGACCAAGCAGTGGGTGGCCCGCCACTGGCCCGGGGCGATCCGCGGCTATCGTCTGTTTTACAACCTGCAATCCGTGGTGCTGATCCTGCCGCTGTTGGTCATCACGCTTTTCTATCCCGCACCCTGGTTGTGGCGCTGGGAGGGACTCGCCGCCTGGCTCGCCAACGGCCTTGCCCTGGCAGCCCTGCTCGGCTTTTTCTGGACCACACGCTACTACTCAATGGGCGAATTCCTCGGCACGCAGCAGTGGCGTGGGCACGAGACCCGCGTCGAGGATCAGGAGGGCTTTTACCTCTCTCCACTGCATCGGTGGGTCCGCCATCCCTGGTACTTTCTCGGACTGGTCCTCCTCTGGACCCGTGACATGAACGTGCTCTTTTTCACCACCGCCGTGATGATCAGTCTCTATCTGTTCATCGGCTCCAGGATGGAGGAGCGCAAGCTGATCACCTATCACGGAGACGTCTATCGCGAGTACCGGCGCCGCGTACCGGGCATTATCCCGCTGCCCTGGAAGCACCTGTCTCAATCGGAAGCGCGCAAGCTGGTGGAAAGCGCAAATCGCCCGTAGGGCGCATTCTCCAAGTGTGCCGTTTCCCTCGGTCCGGAGCCGATCGGCTCTCCCTACACCCGCTGGTTACAATCTACAATCGGGCTCTACGTGATTTCATCCATCATTCCTGCCCGATGTGGCTCTCCTTGCCGGCCAGCAGATTGCGGATATTCGAGCGGTGTCGCCAGATGAGCAGTGCAGCCATGGCTGTGAGCATGCCAACCAGGGCAGGCTGGGGCGAAAACCAAAGGGCGTAGACGGGAGCCAGTGCGGCGGCGGTGAGCGCAGAAAGAGAGGATATCCGGAACACCTTGGCCATCACCAGCCAGGTCGCGAGGGCGGCCAGAGCCACCGGCCAGGTGAGCCCCAGCAGGACACCAAAAGCAGTGGCCACCCCTTTTCCACCGCGGAACCCGAAGAAGACGGGGTAGAGGTGGCCGAGGAATGCGGCCATGGCTACCAGGGCCAGGGTTGCGGGTTCCGCCGTGAACAGGCGCGCGATCAGCACCGGCAGCAGTCCTTTCAGAAAGTCGCCGGCCAGTGTGGCCGCGGCGGCCTTTTTACCGCCAAGCCGCAGTACGTTGGTGGCGCCCGGGTTGTTCGAGCCCTCGGTGCGGGGGTCCGGCAGGCCTGCCAGTCGGCAGACGAGAATGGCAGTGGATATGGAGCCCAGTGCATAGGCCAGGGTGATCAGGGCATAGTCGGCGGCTGCCATAGGAGACGGTCCGTTGCGGGCGTGCGGGCATTATAATGCCACGGCGAAGAATCGAGGTACAAAATACGAGATTCGAGGGAATGTGCGGGCTTCGCCCGCGTTTTATCGATTAAGCATGGGTGCGGCGCACTCAGCCCCTCGTATCTTGCACCTCGAATCTCGCACCTGGTTTGGGGTATCCTCGCCGCTCCGCCTACACAAGGACATTGCCGGCTGATGACCGACATCATCTATCTGAACGATCTCAAGATCGACACTGTGATTGGCGTGTTCGAGTGGGAACGCCGTATCAAGCAGACCATCTCGATTGATCTGGAGATGGCCACGGATATTCGAAAAGCCGCACAGAGCGACCATATCGACGATACCCTCAACTACAAGGCGGTTGCCAAGCGCCTTATCAGTTTTGTGGAGGAGAGCCGTTTTCAGCTGGTGGAGACGCTGGCTGAACAGGTCGCCGCAATCATCATCGAGGAGTTCGATGTCCCCCGGGTCAAGGTGCGCATCAATAAAAAGGGTGCGGTGCGTTATGCGGGTGACGTCGGCATCATTATCGAGCGCTCAAAGGGGTAGCATGCCGCGGGTTTACGTCAGCATCGGCAGCAATATCGACCGTGAGGCCAGTATCCGTGCCGGTGTGTTCGCCCTGCGCGAGCGGTTTGGGCCGCTGATTCTCTCCTCGGTGTATGAGAGCGAAGCGGTGGGTTTCGAAGGCGACAATTTCTTCAACCTGGTCGCCGGATTCGACACCGCCGAACCGGTGGAGGCGGTCGCCGCGGGCCTGCGGGAGATTGAGGACAGGAACGGCCGTGACCGAAGCGGCCCCCGCTTCTCCTCGCGGACCCTCGACCTGGACATGCTTCTCTACGACGATCGGGTCTGTGCCGACCCCCAGATCCCGCGCTTCGAGATCCTCGAAAACGCCTTTGTTCTCTGGCCCCTGGCCGAAATTGCCCCGGAAACGCTGCATCCGCAGGAAGGGGTTCGTTTTATCGATCTCTGGGTGCGTTTCGACAAAGAGAAGCAGCAGCTCTGGCCGGTAGAATTCGATTGGGGTTTTGACGAGTAAAGCCCGCCCCATGGTGACACGCTGCCATAGGTCGGCCTTCAGGCCGTGATTGGCGTTCGACGGGCTAAAGCCCGACCTACACGACCGTTGCTGTAGGTCGGCCTTCAGGCCTAAGAATTCAGGGAGCGGCCTCCGTCGACGGTCAGGACCTGGCCGCTCATGTAATCGGCGTCCCGTGTCAGGAACAGGACCGTCTTGGCGATATCCCGCGGGCTCCCCTGGCGTTTGAGGAAGGTCCGGGAGACGATGCGCTGTTTGGTGACCTCGTCCATGTCGTTTTCCGGCCAGAGAATGGCACCGGGCGCGATGGCATTGACCCGCACATCGGGCCCGAGTTCGCCGGCGAGCGACTTGGTGAGCATCACCAGCCCCGCCTTGGCTATGCTGTACACCGGGTGGCCCTTCAGGGGGCGATCGGCATGGATGTCGACGATATTGATGATACAGCCGCGAGATGCGCGCAGGTGGGGTGCGGCAGCCTGGGCGAGAAAAAACGGGGCCTTGAGATTGGTGCCAATGAGGTCATTCCACTCCTCTTCACCGACTTCGCCGACGGCTGTCGGATAGAAGGTGGAGGCGTTGTTGACGAGTACATCGAGGCGTCCCCAGGCCTCCTTTGCGTCCCGCACCAGCGCCGAAAGCTTCCCGGTCTGGTGAAGGTCGGCCTGAACCAGCACGACCGACTCCTTGCGTTCGGCGTTGAGCTCTTCCTGGAGGGCGTGTGCGCCTCTTCGCGATCCGCGATAGTGCAAAACGATATTGGCTCCCGCCGCATGCAGGGTGCGGGCAGTGGTGGCACCGATGCGGTGAGCGGCGCCGGTGATCAGGACGACCTTGCCGTCGAGTGTTTCGTTCTCCAACGTGCTTCTCCCCTTCTTTCGGATTTGGCAGACTTCTCACTTGTGCGCTATGGAAGCCTGAATCATGTTCTCTAACTCGAATCCCGATCCCCGCACGGCCGCTCGTTCGCTGCAGGAACTGCCGCCACCCGACCCGGCTGCCGCCGCCGTTAGTGACCGGCTCTGCGCCGCGATCCGCGAGGAGATTCGCCGCGCCAAAAACGCCCGTGTGAGCTTCGCGCGCTTCATGGAACTGGCCCTCTATGCCCCCGGCATGGGTTACTACAGCGCGGGAAGTCGCAAGTTCGGCGAGGCGGGTGATTTTGTCACCGCCCCCGAGCTTACACCTCTTTTCTCCCGCTGCATTGCCCACCAAAGCGCCGAGATCCTGGGCCGCACCGGGGGCGATATCCTTGAGTTCGGGGCCGGTTCCGGGGTCATGGCTGCCGACGTCCTGGCGGAACTGGAGCGGACCGGCAATCTGCCTACAGCATACTGGATACTCGAGGTGAGTGCCGATCTTCGGGAACGGCAGCAGGAGGCGCTGCGCTTGCGTGTCCCGCATCTTGTTGAACGGGTGCAGTGGCTGGAGAGTTGGCCCGAAATCTTCGAGGGCGTGGTGCTGGCCAATGAGGTCCTGGACGCGATGCCGGTGCACCGCTTCCGGGTCGCCGCCGATGGTGTCGAAGAGCAGTTTGTAGGCCTTGATGGAGAGCGGTTTTCGGAGATTTGGGACCGCCCTGATGATGCAAGGGTGGAACGCTCTATGGAGGACCTGGTGAGTGAGTGTTCGCTGACCGAGGGCTACGTGTCTGAACTCAATCTCGCGGCCCGGGACTGGACCCGGCAACTCGCCTCGGTGCTAAAACGAGGTGCCGCGCTGGTGATTGATTACGGATTCCCACGTCGGGAGTTTTACCATCCGGAACGTAGCGAGGGGACCTTGATGTGCCATTATCGCCATCGCTCCCACCAGGACCCTTACCGGTATGTCGGTCTGCAGGATATCACCACCCACGTGGACTTTACCGCGATCGCCGAGGCGGCCCACGATGCCGGTCTGCGGGTGGCGGGATTTACCAATCAGACGAACTTCCTGCTGGCGAACGGGTTGGCGGGGATGGCGGAGGACACCAGTGACAGGGGGCGGCTGGATAAGGCCGCAGCGATCAAACGGCTGACCCTGCCGGGAGAGATGGGCGAGTTGTTCAAGGTCCTTGCCCTGACCCGTAGCCTGGACGGAGTGCTTACGGGCTTTACGTGGCGGGACCATCGCGGACGCCTCTGAGAACATCGTTTTTGTAGGTTGGGGTGAGTTATGCGAACCCCACGCTGATTTTGTTGGGCTGCGTTCCTCAGCGCCAACCTACATTTTGGCGCCCATTGCTATTCCCGGGCAGGCTCCTGGACCTGCCGCACTCGTGGCTGCCTGTCACTCGTCCGGGCGCGAGAGTTGGATCCCGGAATCGGCCAGCTGTTCGCGGCGTTCGCGCAGCAAGACGTCATAGGTGCGTGCCAGAGATTTTTCATAGGCACAGTCGCCGGTGATGCCGATGTCGCGCAGGCGCGCCTCCAGATAGGCGATCTCCTCGAGCATTCGGGTCTGGTGCTGAGTGGGGCTGACCGGTAGCTGACGATAAAAATGGGCGGTGTTTTCCATGATTCCCTACCTTGTTTTTGATCTTCCTGGCAGGAGTTCGAAAGACCCTGCCTCTCGCGAGGGGCTGGGGTGGGGAGCATCCTGACCTCCCCGGGCAAGAAAACTTTTTCGAATACCTGTTAGAGGTATAGACCCACCTTCGGATGTTTTCCTGAGTGAAGGATCGATCTGGCGACTCCGATTTCCACTGTTGCCATCGGGTCCCGGTTCTCTTGTAAGGTTGATCGGGTAAACTACCCATCTGGCGAAGCGATACATCGAGGAAACTGATGTCTGAACGGATGAAAGAGACCCGGGAAATGCTGGCCCGCCACCATAGGGATGGCGAACGCTTTGCCCAAATGATGAAGGAGAGTTTCGAGCGTCGCTTTGACGAGGCGTTCTGGGCGGATTGGGAGCAGTGGGTCGTTCCGGCCTACTCCGAACGGCCGGTGATCCTTGATCTGGGTGCGGGCCCCGGCATGTTCGTCAAGGCGGCTGCCGAACGCTATCCCGCGGCTCGTGTGGTCGGCGTGGAGTGTGCACCTTACATGCTGGATGCAGCCGAAACGCTCCCGGACAACGGCGAACTGCTCTGTCAAGACCTGCATGACCCGCATTTTCCCCTCGAAGAGGCCTCCGTCGATGCAGCAGTGGCCTCGGTCGTGCTTCACGAGATGAATCAGCCGGTGCGTGCGCTGCAGGAACTCACGCGCTGCCTGCGGCCAGGTGGCCGCTTACTGATTCTCGACTGGGTGCGGGCTCCGCTCGAAGTCTACGTGCGTAATCAGACCGACGAGGGGCGACTATTCGACCCTGAGACCCCCGTCGACGAATTGGAGGACCTGTTCGTTCACTTTGTCGAACACAACCGCTTCTCACGTGAAGACCTCTACTACCTGCTGCATCGGACCGGTTTTGCCGTCATCGACAGCACAGTGACCCGTGAAGGTCGCTATGGGCGGCTCATCGCCCAGCGTCGCTGACGGAGACGACGATGGATCTGGTTCAAGCTGTGCTCCTGGCGTTACTCCAGGGCGTGACCGAGTTTCTCCCCGTCTCCAGCTCCGCGCATCTGATTCTCCTGCCCGCCCTCACTGGCTGGGAGGACCAGGGGTTGGCATTTGATGTCGCGGTCCACGTCGGCACCCTCGCAGCGGTTGTCTGGTATTTCCGCGGCGAGTTGCGCCCGATGATCGTGGATTGGGGTCGTTCGCTGTTGGAGCGGCGCCTGGTGGGGGAAAGCCGGCTTGCCTGGGGGGTCCTTTTTGGCACCGTTCCCGTTGGCGTGGCGGGTCTGGCCTTCAAGGACGTGGTGGAAACGAGCCTGCGCTCGCCCCTGGTGATTGCCGCCACCACTATCATTTTCGGGGTGCTCCTGTGGTGGGCCGATGCCCGCGGGCAGCGTCTTCGCAGTGAGCACACCGTAGGCTGGAAGGATGTACTGGTGATCGGCGTCGCCCAGGCGATCGCCCTCATCCCCGGCACCTCGCGTTCGGGGATCACCATGACAGCCGGCCTGATGATGGGGCTTGATCGGCAGGGCGCCGCCCGTTTTTCGTTTCTGCTGTCCATCCCGGTGATCGCGATTGCCGGGGGACTCAGTACCGTGGAGCTGATCGGTGCCGGTGAGAGCGTCATCTGGACGCCCTTGCTGGTCGGTACTGCGGTGGCCGCTCTTAGCGCCTATCTTTGTATTCACTTCTTTCTGAAACTGCTGGAACGAATCGGCATGATGCCGTTCGTCATTTATCGTCTGCTCCTTGGAGGGGCTCTGCTGGCTGTGTATGCGTGATCTGAATCGCAAGGGACTGTGGCTCGGCATCGGCTGGCTGATTGCGGCGATGATGGCCTGGGTCTCTCTCATGTCGGCTCCGCCGAGCTTCGGTTTCAGCCTGAGCGGCAGTGACAAGGTACAGCACGCTTTGGCCTATATGGTGCTTACCGGATGGTTTGTGCAGCTGTACCGTAGCTGGCCTCCGCGCCTGCTCTATGCCGCACTGTTTACCGCCATGGGCATTGGGCTGGAGTTTCTGCAGGGACTCGGGGGCATTCGGCATTTCGAAGTGGCCGATATGCTCGCCAATACCACCGGCGTCCTGCTGGGATTGGCTCTCGCTCTGACCCGGTTCAACAATGTGATAGAGCTGATTGACGACCGAATCGGTTGAGGCTGGCGCCATATTTTTTTGCCACGGAGGGCATTGCAATGTCCGAGACCATCGAACACGGGAACATCTATTTCCTCTATCGCCCCAGGGTTGGCGTTGAGCAGGTGGAGGGCCTCGAGGACGTACAGCGGGTCTATATGGTGCTCAGTCCCCAGGGCAAGAAACGTTACCGCCTGCTGGTAATGGGCCGGAAACGGTTACCGGAAATCCATGACGGCGGGGAGCGGTACTGGGGCTTCGTGGGCGGAGTCGAGGAATCGGCCGTAAAGCTGCGAAAGGAGTTCGAGGCAGAGACCTACGAGACCAAGACCCGGGGAACGCGGCAGGTTCCACCGGCCCGGCCCGCCGGAGAAGGGGTCTATGCGCTGGTCGAGCACGGTGGTCACACCCACCTCGCCTATGCGCTGGAACTGCCCAAGGAGCCTGACGAGGTCCAGAAGGAACTCAACATCGCACCGGAGGCGAGCTTTGTCGTCAGCGTCAAGAATCCTGATAAACCCTCCCCACCGAGTGCCGGACTCGGCAGGCGCCAGCAGGCCCGATTCCCGAAGCACCTGATGGAGAAATTCCGCGACCGTCGCTTCATCGAGATCGAACCGCCCGACTATCTGGATTATGAAGGTGCCGAACTGATGATGATCGGTGCGCGTGAGGATGCCGAGCGAGAGCTGGAGATCGATCTGGATCCGCAAGATGAAGACGTAAACAGTGCCGAGATGTTTTCCGATCTGCGCATCCGCAAGAGCCGACACCCCATCGAACCCCTCTTCGAGGGCCGCTGGGAATAGCGCAGCCGCGCAGCGGGAAGCAGGGATGCGGATGCCCATCTCTGCTTCCTTTTTTGAGCCGATAGCAAGCCGCTTGGGTCGCCCTAACGTTGTCGCTGGTACGAAGGCGAAAGGTCGGCGGCGACCGGCAGCTATCGACCCACCACCGTCATTTCCGAGAAGACGGGAGTTCATACCCGAATGGCCGCAAACGACCCAAAGCCGCCGCGTGCATTGACGTTGGCAACGTCTGCTTAGCGACTTTAAGTGGCCATAAAAACTATTTCGGCCACCGTATCCGAAATACCGCGCCTCGCGGCTGGTTGTCGGTGACGTCGATCTGGCCGCCATAGCTGCGCACCAACTTCCGAACCACGGCCAAGCCGATTCCCGTATGCTGCTCGCCTGGTTTCTTGTCCAGCGACGTGAACATTCGAAATACCCGCTCTCGCTCTTCCTAGGGGATGCCGGGCCCGTCATCGGCCACATCGGTGCGCCAGTATTGGCCTTCTTCCTGGCTACGAATCCAACAAGTGCCCGTCTCCGGCTGGTCATGGTGTGCGCCGCCCGTGCACTTCAAAGATGCCGCACGCTCCCCCTGACTGCGCCGCTAGTTGGCCCAAAATCCAGGCTGTTGCGGGATCACAGAAAGCCCCTGGTTTGAGCAGAGAAACGTATGGTATCGATAAACGTCCGAGGCTAACCCCTCGACACGCTGTCCAAGTCATTAAAAAAGCGAGACAAGCGGAAAATCGGCACCCGCTTCAACTCCCCCTTATATCCGGTATTCACGCTCGCCGTATCCCCGGGCGGCCTCCCGCGCAAGTGGTGTCGGTCCCCCAGCGGCCATTCACTACACTTGCCTTAGCGCGAATCGACAGGAGTCCATCGTGAGCGAGTGCACCGAACCGCATCCGGCCAAGGAGTTGGTGAAGGTCCCCACCGGTATCCCCGGTTTCGACGAAGTCGCGGACGGTGGTCTGCCCAGTGGACGTATTTCGTTGGTGCTGGGCGGTCCGGGGACCGGTAAATCCGTGCTCGCCCTGCAAACGCTGGCCAACGGGGCCAGGGATGCGGAAGAGCCCGGGCTCTTCCTCGCCTTCGAAGAGTCGTGTGCAGAAATCCGCACCAATGCCGCGAGTTTCGCCTGGGACCTCGCCGGGCTGGAGCGCGATGGGAAGCTGGTCTTTGTCGATGCGCAATTCTCGCCCGAGATGACACGGGCGGGCACCTTCACGCTGGAAGGGATGCTGACCACGCTGGAGGCGAAGGTACGGGAGATGGGGGCGAAGCGGGTGGTGTTCGATTCGCTCGATGTGCTCCTGGAAATGCTCCACGACCCCGAATTGGGTCGCCAGGAGCTGCGCCGAATCCGCGATTGGCTGAGAGAGCAGGGACTGACCGGGATCCTGACCAGCCGCATCGAAGCGGTCGAGCAGGAAAAGCCCCCCATCACTAACCCGTTCATCCTGTTTCTGGCCGATTTCGTGCTGCTGTTGCACTACCGGGTGACCGACCGAGTTGCCCTGCGCGAGCTTCGCATTCTGAAGTACCGCGGTTCGGCCTTCGAGCAGAACGAATTCCCCTTTACCATCGGCCCCGAGGGCATTGAGGTCGGTAGCTTCGGGCTGCGGCGGCTCGATTACCCCGTCTCCAACGAGCGGGTCTCCAGCGGCATTCCGCGGCTCGATACCATGCTCAACGGCGGTTATTTTCGCGGTTCCAGCATCCTCATCACCGGCGCGCCGGGAACCGCCAAAACGACCCTCTCGGGCGCCTTCGCGCAGGCAGCCTGCCGGCGCAAGGAGCGCACCCTCTATATCGCCTTCGACGAGTCGCCCAATGAGATCGTGCGCAACATCGCCTCGGTCAACATCCGGCTCGCCCCTTATATGGAGACCGGCCTGCTGCAGATGCATGCGCTGCAGGGCGGGGCACGCAGTGCCGAGGAGCACCTAATACGCATAAAGGCGCTCATCGAAGGCTACGAGCCCCGCTGCATAGTGGTTGACCCGATGTCGGCGCTCGCCCACGGCGGCGGACGCCTGCCCGGGCTCGCGGTGGCCCAGCGGTTACTGAGCCTAGCCAAGAGCCGAGGTATCACCCTCCTGGGGACCAGCCTCATGGAAGCGGTCGACCCCACCATCGAGGCGGCCAAGATTCGGGTTTCGACCATCGCCGATACCTGGATTCACCTCACCTACGTAGCGAGCGGTGGCGAGCGCAACCGCGCGCTGACTATCGTCAAAGCGCGGGGCATCGGCCACTCCAACCAGGTACGGGAGATGGTGCTGAGCAATGAAGGGGTCAACCTGAGTGATGTTTATGTCGCTCAGGGCCAGGTACTGATGGGGGCGCTACGGACCGAACGCGAGGCCCAGGAAAAAATGGAACAGGCGCGGGTGCGCACCGAAACCGCCCGCAAGCGGCGGGAACTGGAGGCGGCCGAGGCGGAGGCGGCGGCACGGCTGCAGGCGCTGGAGTGTGAGGCGGAGATCCGGCGCAAAGAGACGCAGCGCCAGTTGGAGGTAGAACGGGCTTCGCTGCAACGGGAACTGGAGGCGCGGCGCATTGAACTTGAGCGGCTTGAACAGGAGCAGCAGCTTCGTGAGTCGATAACCGCCGAACGGCGGGGGATGGTGCGTACGATGCGTCGCGCGGACACGGATGAAGAGTCTACCAGACCCGGTCCGGGTGAGGAGTAGGCATGGATGAGCCCGCCAACGCCTCCGAGAGAGCAGTCGACAAGCCCATGCGCCTGCGCCTCTACATCCTTAGCAACACGGCCCCTTCCGAGGCGGCACTCGCCAACCTCAATGCCGTTGCCGAAACGCACAGGGTCCGGCACTTCGAACTGGAGGTGATTGACGTACGCGACGAACCATTACGGGCCCTGAACGAGGGGGCACTGATGGTGCCGACCCTCATTATCATCACCGATAAGGGCCAGCGCGAGTTGTTCGGCGACCTCAGCGACACCGACTTGCTCCTGAAGGTGCTCGGCCTGGACGCGCCGCACGAAACATGAACGACGAGCGGCCCGAAAGGAGCGAAATCACCGAACAGCTACGCCGCGAGCGCGAGCTGTCGGAAAAGGCGCTTAATCACAGCACCGATGTCATCTTCGCCTTCGACCACGACCTCCGCATCACCGTTTGGAACGCGCCGGCCGAACGGCTGACCGGCGTCAACAAGCCCCACGCGTGGGGACGGGGTGTGGCGACCATCCCCCGCTTCTTTGCGTTGACCGGAGGCGAGGCGAGTTATCGGCGGGTACTGGCGGGAGAGAGCCTGCGGTTGCCCGAGGCGCGCTTTTTCATCGAAGTCCTTGGCGTCGAAGCGGTATTGGAGGTTTTCCTGACCCCGTTACGGGATGCCTCCGGCAGCGTCGAGGCGGGGCTTGGCATTATTCACGACATCACCCGCTACAAGCGTGTAGAAGAGGCGCTGCAGGAGCACGAGGCAAAGCTCCAGGAATCTAATACCCGCCTCTCCCGGACACTGGAGGAACTGCGTACCGCGCAGGAGCAGGTAGCCCAGACCGAAAAGATGGTGGCGCTCGGCACCATGGCGTTAGGGGTGGCGCACGAGTTAAGCAACCCGCTGATGGGCGTCATGGGCTTCGTCGGCTACGCACGGCGCAATCCCGGCTCCCCGAGTGCCGGCGAGGCCCTCGGGAAAGCCGATCAAGAGCTGGGGCGCATGCGCGATCTCATCAAAAGCATGCTGGGCTTTGCTCGACCCACTGAGGGCGAAATAACGGATGTTCCGCTGCCCGTACTGCTCCAGCACACCTTATCGCTGATCGGGGCTGACCTGAAGGTGCGGCGAGTCGAGGTAGAGACCGATTTGGAAGAGGGCCTTCCGCCTGTTCGGGCCAACAGGTCTCAGTTGGAGCAGGTGCTGCTGAATCTGCTCCTGAACGCCCGCGATGCGCTCGACGGTGAGCCCGAAAAGCGAATCCTGGTGCGCGCCTGGAGTGAAGATGCAGCGGTGGTCATCGAGGTGAATGACACCGGCCCGGGCGTTCCGGAGACCATTCGAGAGCGCATCTTCGAGCCATTTTTCACCACCAAGCCTCTGGGCGAAGGAACGGGCCTGGGTCTTTCGGTCAGCCGCACCCTGGTCACTGAAACGGGTGGAGAGCTGAGCTTGGTAAGCGCCCCTGGGGAGGGGGCGCGCTTTCGCATTCGCCTAAGGAAGAGGGATAAAGCTGTCTCCGACTCATACCGGGCGGAAGATGAAACGGCAGTGGCGAAGCATACCCGAGGAAGAAGCCTGTGAGCGACGAGACCAAGCAGACACCCAAAATCATCGAGCAGCTGCGCCGCGAGCGCGAGCTGCTGGACGAGATCCTCAACCACAGCGCCGACGTCATCTTCGCCTTCGATCGCGAAGGCAATGTCACAGTATGGAGCGCCCCGGCTGAACGAGTCACTGGAGTGAGCAAGTCCGACGCGTGGGGCCGGCCGCTGGCGAACATCCCCCCCTTCTTTGCGTTAACCGGGGGCGAGGCGAGTTACCAGCGAATACTTGCGGGAGACAGCCTTAGGCTGCCCGAGCGGCGCTACTTCATCCCGGCCTTCGGGGTTGAGGCGGTGTTGGACGTATTCCTGACCCCGTTACGGGATGCCTCGGGCGGTGTCGAAGGGGGACTCGGTATCATTCACGACATCACCCGCTACAAGCGCGCGGAGGAGGCGCTGACCGCGAGCGAGGCACGGCTGCGCGAGGCCAATACCGTCCTCGCCCACGAGGCGATGCATGATGCCCTCACCGGCCTGCCGAACCGACGTGCAATGGAGCGACGAATGGAGGCGGAGTGGCGGCGCACGGCCCGCCACGACCGCGAGCTGTCGCTGCTGATGATCGACATCGACCACTTCAAGGCCTACAACGACCACTACGGCCACCTGCAAGGCGATGAGTGCCTGCGCCGGGTGGCGGAGGCCCTACAGCGCAACCTCGGACGGCCGGCGGATACGGTTGCCCGCTACGGCGGTGAAGAATTTCTGGCACTGCTGCCCGAAACGCCGCTGGAAGGGGCACGGCAACTGGCCGAGACGATGCATCAGGCCGTCGCTAGGCTTTCTATTCCGCACGAGACCTCGCCGGTCGCCCCGTATGTAACCATCAGCATCGGCGTAAGCGCCTCTCGGCCGCGGCACTCATCACCTGATACCGTCCGCAAGCGGGCCGACCAGGCGCTATACCAAGCTAAGGAAAAGGGGCGCAACCGCGTAGAGGTCGCCAAGACGAAGTAGGCCGTGATTAGCAGTCGAAGGGTTCGATACCGGGCGTCCGTTGTCCTGTATAGACCCGCCAGCCGTTCGAACTCCGGCTATGGCAGTTACTGGCCGAGAGCAGCCATCCATGGCCTGGATTCCCGCCTTCGCGGGAATGACTGTTGGCCGAATACAGTGCTATGAGGCGTTGCAAGGCACACCGTTATATTCTCAAGAAAGTCTTAACGGCTTCGATACGGGCTTCACGGAGTCTTTCGCCGATCTCGGCGCCCCGGTAGCCCTGGTCGACGATGGCCTTGGCGGAGACGCTGTTGGCGGCTTCGAAGGCGCGGCGGAAGAGGGCGGGTTGGGGGAAGTCTCGCTCCTCGAAGCCGGGGCGTCCGCGAGAGTCGGCTTCGCAGGCGAGAAGAAACTGTTCGACTCGTTCGGGGCGGCGGAAGGCGTCGATGGCCTCGAGGGTCTTGATGAAGGTCGCGGGGCGCAGCTCTTCGGCGCGGTGGTAGACGCCATGATGTCTGGTGACGACCAGGGCTAGATCGCGGTACTCCCTGGGAGTGCGTAGTCGTTCGCAGAGTCCCTCGACCAGGGCAACGCCCCGCTGTTCGTGAGCGTGGTGACTGGGCCATTCGGTCTCCGGGGTCGTGCCCTTGCCCAGATCGTGCACCAGAGCCGCAAAGCGCACCCGCGGGTCGCTGGATAGTCGGGCCGACTGGTCGAGGACCATCATTACATGCACCCCGGTATCCTCCTCGGGGTGATGCTGTTTGGGCTGGGGTACGCCGAAAAGCGCCTCCAGCTCCGGGAAGATCCTGCCCAGGGCTCCGCAGCCGCGCAGTACTTCGAAGAAGCGGGAGGGCGTCTCTTCCCGCAGGGCGTTCTCAAGCTCCTGCCATACCCGTTCCGGCACCAGGGCATCCACCTCGCCCGCCTCTACCATTTGCCGCATCAGTTTGTTGGTGGTGTGAGCCACCCGAAAGCCCCACTTGCCGTAGCGGGCCGCATAACGGGCAACCCGCAGGATGCGTACCGGGTCCTCTGCAAATGCAGGCGAGACATGGCGCAGGCGGCCGAGTTCGAGGTCCTCTCTCCCGCCGAAGAGATCGATGAGGTTTCCTTCGCTATCTTCGGCCATGGCGTTGATGGTGAGGTCGCGGCGTTTGAGGTCCTCCTCGAGGGTCACATCCGGTGCGGCGTGGACTTCGAATCCGTGGTAGCCGGGAGCCGTCTTGCGTTCGGTTCGCGCCAGGGCATACTCCTCACCGGTTTCCGGATGCAGAAAGACCGGAAAGTCCTTGCCTACAGGCTTGAAACCTTTTTCCAGCATCTCTTCCGGCGTGGCGCCGACCACTACCCAATCCCGATCGCGGGGCTGTTGCCCGAGAAGTTTGTCGCGGACCGCTCCGCCGACCAGATAGACCTGCATGTAACCCACCATGTATGTAAGGGATGACCATTCTTTTGCAAAGCAGAACCCGGAAGACGACTCACCATCCGTGTTCGCAACGTGTCATGGGCGCTATGGACGTTAGCGGTGGCGCGAGCGCAGGCGGATGAGATGGGTGCGCTGATCCCGTTTGCCGAGATACGTCGGCACAATACTCTCCACGGATGCGGGGGTAATCCCGAAGATTTCGGGAAAAGGCCCATCGCAGACGTTGTCCCGCTGCATGGAAAGGTAGTTGTCCTTCGAAAAGGGTTTGCCCGGCACTCGCTCCAGGAGCGTCGCCTGCATGCGGGAAAGGAAGTCGTTGAGGCCCACCACCTTTCTTTTCAATTCAGAGGCTTGCGCCGTGTACTCCACCAACTGCTGCAGGGTATAGGCGTGCGGCCCGCAAAGCTCGTAGCGCTGACCGTAGGTGCGTGCATTATCGATGGCCCGGGCATAGGCTTCAGCGACATCGCCGACATAGACAGGCGCGAAGCGCGCCTGCGGACACGCCAGCGGAAAGATGCCGGGCGTGCGGCGCAACAGTTCGGCGAAGCGGTTGAAAAAGGAATCGCCGGGACCGAAGATCACCGAGGGGCGGAAACTGGTTACGCGAATGCCGGCCGCTGAGTGCACCACGTTTTCGCCTTCTCCCTTGGTGCGCTGATAGTGACTCGTCCCATAGGCCGAATCGGCCCCCAGGGCACTCATGTGCAGCAGCCTCGGAATGCCTTTGGACAGGCAGGCCTCGACCAGCCGCCGTGGAAAATCCACGTGGACCCTGCTGAAGCCTTTGCCGTCCCTGCCGCGTTCGTTGAGGATGCCCACCAGGTTGATAACGACATCGATTCCCTCAAGCGCCTCATCGAGGCCCCTGGGGCTGGAAATATCCGCTTCCGTCATTTCCAGCGAGGGCAGAACCGAGAGGTCGCGGTGGCGTTCCGGGTTTCGGGTGACCACCCGCAGGTGATGCCGGTCGGCAGCGAGCCGTCTGAGCAGGTGACTGCCGACGAACCCGGTTCCCCCGAACACGCAGATCCGGTGCGGATAGCGTTGTGGTTCCATATTGATGGCACTCCCTTTAGCCGAAAGCCGTAGCGTGTCACCTGAACACTATACTAGGATTTCTGCCTTATCCCGGTAAACACAACCATCCCTCGCTTCAGAGGTGCGGTTGCCCGGTATGTGATACTACTGCTGAACCTAAATACGGGGAGAATGGCATGGCATTTACTTCCGTCAATCCGGCCACCGGCAAGAGACTTGCTGAATTCGCTTATTGGGATGCCGAAAAGCTGGATTCAGTCTTGCAACAGGTCGCCGATGCCACGCCCGGCTGGGCGGCGACCCCGGTCAAGGGGCGCGCGCTCCTGATCCGCCGTCTGGGCGAGACACTGCGGGAGCAGCGGGAGCAGCTCGCGGCCATCATCACTCGTGAAATGGGAAAGTTGATCGGTGAGGCGCGAGGGGAAATCGACAAGTGCGCCTGGCTCTGCGACTACTACGCCGAATCGGGCCCGGGCTTTCTGGCAGATGAGACCCTGGAGTCCGATGCGACCCGCAGTCTGGTAGCCTACCAGCCGTTGGGCACAGTGCTCGCGGTAATGCCCTGGAACTTCCCCTTCTGGCAGGTATTTCGTTTCGCGGTACCCGGTCTGCTGGCGGGCAACACCGGCTTGCTCAAGCACGCCTCCAACGTACCCCAGTGCGCCAAAAGCATCGAGAACCTGTTTATCGAGGCGGGTTTTCCCGAGGGGGTTTTTCGTTCGCTGATGATCGGCGCCTCTCAGGTGGAGGGGGTGATCGCCGACCTGCGGGTCCAGGCGGTAACCCTGACCGGCAGCGATTCGGCCGGACGGAAGGTGGCCGCTGCTGCGGGAGCCCATCTGAAAAAGAGTGTCCTGGAACTGGGTGGCTCCGACCCTTTCGTGGTACTGGAAGACGCCGACCTCGATGGCGCCGCCCGGGCGGCCGTCACCTCCCGCTTCCTGAACGGCGGACAGAGCTGCATCGCGGCCAAGCGTTTCATCCTCGTGGATGCGGTGGCCGAGAACTTCCTGGCACGCTTCAAGGCAGGCGTCGAGGCCCTTGTCCCGGGTGACCCGATGACGGAGCAGGCGACGCTGCCCCCCATGGCCCGCACCGACCTGCGTGATGACCTTCACAGGCAGGTCATCGCCAGTATCGAACAGGGTGCGGAGGCCGTCACCGGCTGCCGGCCACTGGAGGGAGAGGGTGCCTTCTATGCCGCCTCGATCCTCGACCGGGTGGAGCCGGGCATGCCCGCTTACAGCGAGGAGTTGTTCGGACCGGTGGCCATAGTCCTGCGTGCCCGCGACGAGGCCGATGCCCTGCGGATCGCCAATGACTCTCCGTTCGGGTTGGGGGGCAGCGTATGGAGCGCAGATACCCAGCGGGGCGAAGCCTTTGCGCGTGCGCTGGAGTGCGGCTGCGCGTTCGTCAACGGTATGGTAAAAAGTGATCCGCGCCTGCCCTTTGGCGGCATCAAGCAGTCCGGCTACGGCCGTGAACTCTCGCACCACGGCATCCGTGAATTCGTCAACGCCAAGACGATCTGGATCAGGTGACGGTGAGTGGCGAGTTGCTAGTGGCGAGTAGCTAGGAAGTGAGTGGCTAGTAGCGAGGAGCTAGGATTTTTTATCCTATCCACTCTCCACTCTCCACTCTCCACTTTCCACTTTCCACTTTCCACTTTCCACTTTCCACTTTCCACTTTCCACTTTCCACTTTCCACTTTCCACTGCCATACAATGCCCGATATTTACCTCTATCTCGCGGTCGGAGCCTTTGCCGGCGTTCTGGCCGGTCTGTTCGGCGTCGGGGGCGGGCTGGTCATCGTCCCCGTGCTGGCTTTCGCTTTCGCACGTGCGGGAATGGCACCGGAGGTGCTGATGCATCTGGCAATCGGCTCCTCACTCGCTACGATCGTATTTACATCCCTCGCTTCCGTGCGTGCTCACCATCGTCGCGGGGCCGTGCAGTGGCGGCTGGTTGGACGTCTCGCGCCGGGGATTGTGGTGGGTGCCTTGCTGGGGGCGGTGATTGCTGATTGGTTGCCTGGTACGGGACTGCGACGTATCTTCGGCATCTTCGAACTGGCCGTTGCGGTTCAACTGGGGCTGGGGCTGAAGCCCGCCCCGCACCGCACACTGCCGGGCACTCCGGGGCTGTTTGCAGCGGGTGGCGTCATAGGTACCGTTTCCGCAATTGTGGGGATCGGCGGTGGCACCCTGACGGTGCCGTTTTTGACCTGGAATAACGTGGCGATACGCAACGCCGTGGCCACCTCCGCGGCCTGCGGAATGCCTATTGCCCTGGCCGGTGCGCTCGGCTTTGCCGCAGCCGGCTGGGGTGAATCCGCGCTTCCTGCGGCAAGTACCGGTTACCTGTACTGGCCGGCGATAGGGGGCGTGGTTGCCGCCAGCATGCTGTTCGCTCCGCTCGGGGCGCGCCTCGCTCACGCCCTGCCGGGTGACGTCCTGAAGCGGCTGTTTGCCCTGTTCCTTGCCGGACTGGGCGTCTACATGCTCACTTGAAAGCCGGGGATCTATGCGAGTCGGGTCATGGTTGCTTCTGCTGATGCTGCTCAGTAGTGCCGTGGATGCCTCCGAACGGATCACCGATATCCGCTTCGAGGGCAACCGCGTCACCAAAGACCGCATCCTGCTGCAGGAGATGACGGTTGCAGTGGGTGAGACTGCCGATTCCGAGGCCATTGAAAATTCGCGTCAGGCCATCATGAACCTGGGCCTGTTCGAATGGGTTCGTTGGGAACTGACTGATGTGGCCGAAGGCCAGTTGCTGACCATCTCCGTTAAGGAAAAGTACTACGTGCTGCCTCTGCCGCGGCTCGACGGTGACCCCGATGGAAGTTACAGCTATGGTGCCGAGCTGCGCCTGGACAATATCGGCGGTGTCAACCAGCGGCTGAAAGTGACCCTGGATACCTCGGATCATGTGAATGACGAGGACGCACTCAAGCGTGAACTTTCAGCGGACTACAGCTATCCCCGAATCGAAGGGACCTTCTATAACCTGGATGCCGATTTTAAAATCGAGCGCACGGACTTCGACGTCACTGAAGATAGCACCGAGGCTCGCTATCAGCGCGAATATCGGCGGATTGGTGTTGGGATATCACGCTGGCTGGATACCCTCGGTCCCTCCCGTGGCTGGCGAATCGGTGGTGGATTGACTCTGGAGCAGCGGGATTTTTCGCGGCTCTCAGGCGCGAGTCTCCTGGAGGATGACCAGGCGGTGACACTTAACGGGTCGATCCTTTTCGATGCCCTGCAGGACCACGGTTACTACCGCAGCGGTGGCGTCACGGGTTATGAGACGAATATTGGCCTCAAGGAGCTGGGCTCCGACGATTTCTATAACCGCCACACCGTTTTCTATCGTCGTTATCATGCCTATGGCGATGGCCACAACCTCAATTGGCAGCTGCGGTTCGGGATGGCCAACGGCCGCAAGTTCGGGGCGCTGGCCTACCACATAGGTGGCGCGGATACCCTGCGCGGCTACGATTCCCTGGACGGTAATGCCATGGTGCTCGCCAATATCGAGTACCTGAAACCCGTTTGGCGCAGGCTGCGAGCCGTATTGTTCGCGGATATCGGAAACGTCTATCCGGACGTTCTCGACACGGATCTTACCGAACTGCGCGTCGGTGCCGGATTCGGACTGCGCTGGGACGTGACGTGGTTTGTCGATCTGTCCCTGCGAGTGGACGTGGCATACGGTTTCGATGCCGGGGAGGTTGAGGCCTATGGTGGCACCAGTCGGACCTTCTGAATGAAAGCGGCAGACTCGGCGGGTTACGAGCTGTTTCCCCACGAGGCGGATATGGGCGTGCGGGGCTGGGGAGACAGGCCCGACACTGCCTTCGAACAGACGGGACTCGCCATGACTGCGGTGGTGACCGATCCGGTATCGGTCCGTCCGGAGACTCAGGTGACGATCCGCTGCGAGGCCCCGGATCTGGAACTGTTGCTGGTCGACTGGCTGAACGCCCTCATTTACGAGATGGCCACACGCCATCTGCTGTTCAGCCGGTTCGATGTCCGCATCGAGGGGCCGCGCCTGTCCGGTAGTGCATGGGGGGAACCGGTCAATCGGGAGCGGCACGGCCCGGCGGTCGAGATCAAGGGGGCTACCTATACGGCTTTGCGGGTTTATCGGGAGGCCGAACGCTGGGTTGCGCAGACCGTCGTCGATATTTGAGCGAAAGGGAATGCCCGGCTGGTTTCAAGCATGCGGCTACCAAGAGGGACGGCAATGGCCATTTCCGGTCTGGAGCGGCGCTCCGAGCATGAATGGGTAATTCCGCAGACGGGGCCCATGCGGGTTCCGGCGGTGATCTACGCCAGCGAATCGCTGGTCAACGCCATGGATGCCAAGGTCTTCGAGCAGGCCTGCAATGTCGCCTCGCTGCCCGGTATTGTGGGCGCAAGCTATGCCATGCCGGATGCCCATTGGGGCTACGGCTTTCCGATCGGTGGGGTGGCAGCGTTCGACCCGACGGCGGGCGGAGTGATTTCAGCCGGCGGAGTGGGATTCGACATCTCCTGCGGTGTTCGGACACTGCGAACCGGGATGACCCGGGCGCAGCTCGAAGCCGGCAGGGAACGCCTTGCCAACGAACTGTTCCGGACCATCCCGGCAGGCGTCGGCAGTACGACCAGCTACCGGCTGACCGGACGGGAAATGGATGACATGCTGGCGGGGGGAGCGCGCTGGGCCGTGGAGAACGGGTTTGGGCGGCCGGAGGACCTCCTGCGGGTGGAGGAGCACGGCTGCATGGAGGGGGCGGAGCCCTCGGTCGTCTCGCAAAGGGCCAAAGAGCGTCAACGCGATGAAATGGGAACGCTGGGGTCGGGGAACCACTACCTGGAAGTCCAGCGTGTGGTGAATTGTTACGATCCGGAAGCGGCGGCGGCTTTCGGGCTGGCCGAAGATGACATCGTGGTGAGTATCCACTGCGGCTCCCGGGGGCTCGGCCATCAGATCGGTACCGAATTTCTCCGGGAAATGGTCATCGCCGCGCCAGGTCTGGGCATTGAGCTGCCCGATAGGGAGCTTGCCTGCGCCCCCATCGAGTCGCCCCTGGGGCAGAGATACCTGGGCGCAATGCGGGCCGGCATCAATTGCGCCCTCGCCAATCGACAGATCCTCACCCAAATGACCCGGGAGGTCTTCGCCCGCGTGTTTCCCGAGGCGCAGCTGGAGCTGGTCTATGACGTCTCCCACAACACCTGCAAGGCGGAACCGCATTATGTTGACGGCCGTTCGCGTGGTCTGTTCGTTCACCGGAAAGGGGCGACCCGGGCTTACGGACCCGGCCACCCGGAGCTCCCCGAAGAGTACCGGAAGGCGGGGCAGCCGGTGATCATCGGCGGCTCTATGGGCACCGCCTCGTACATCCTGGCCGGCACGCAGGAGAGTGAACAGCGTGCGTTCAGCTCCGCCTGTCACGGTGCCGGCCGTGCCATGAGCCGGCATGCGGCCACCCGTCAGTGGCAGGGTCGGCAGGTGGTTGACGAGCTGGCTGCGCGGGGGATCATCGTGAAGAGCCGCTCGTTGCGTGGCGTGGCCGAGGAAGCCCCGGGCGCCTATAAGGAGGTGGCTGGTGTGGTGGAGGCGACGGACCGGGCCGGCCTTGCGAGAAAGGTGGCCCGGCTCGAGCCAATGATCGGTATCAAGGGTTAGGTCGACTTGCTGCGGTACGTTTGTGGTGCAATTGAAGATGTACTCGACTAGCCGCCCGTCATCGACATGAAGCGCACGATCCGCCCCGGCTTTTCGTTGAACTCGTGACGCTCCGGCTTCAGCGCAATAGCTTTGAGTATGTGCGCTCTGATTTCGTCGTGAGTGGCACCATTCCGCAGGTGTTCCCGCAGTGGGTAGCTGTGATCCTGGCCGAGACAGGTATAGAGGGTCCCGTCGACGCCAAGCCGAACCCGGTTACAGGTGTCGCAGAAGTGCTGTGAGATGGGGGTAATGAAGCCGATCCGGAGATCGGTGCCGGTCACCTGGACATAGCGGGCCGGACCGCCGCCCGGCATGACTCCGGGGACCAGGTCGAAACGCTTCTCCAGGCGCTCCCGAACTTCCCGAAGGTCGAGAAACATTTCGCTCGCTTCCCGCCCGGTTTCGCCCATCGGCATGGTTTCGATGAAGCGCAGGGTAAAACCATGCTCAAGGCAGAAGTCGGTCACTGCCTCCACCTCGTCGTCATTGATGCCGCGCATCACCACCATGTTGATCTTGATGGGATCAAAGCCCGTCTCCCTGGCGGCTCGCAGGCCCGCCAAAACCTTGTCCAGGCGACCTCCGGTGATCTCCTTGAAACGCTCCGGACGGAGAGAATCGAGGCTGATGTTGAGCCGTCTGACGCCTCCCTCGTACAGGGCCTTGGCATCACGTGCCAATTGCACCGCATTTGAGGACAGGGAGAGATCCTCGATCCCCGGCAACGCCGCGAGGCGGGAGGTCAGCTCAGGCAAGCCTTTGCGCACCAGCGGTTCCCCACCTGTGAGTCGTACCCGTTTCACGCCCAAATCGGCGAAGGCGGCCATTACCTTTTCGATTTCATCGAAGGTCAGCCAGTGTTCCGGCGCTTCAAAATCGCGGAAGCCCTGGGGCATGCAGTAGAAGCAGCGGAGATCGCACCGATCCGTCACGGAGAGGCGAACGTATTCGATGGTGCGCCCGAAGGTGTCAAGCAGCGTTTTGTTCATCACACCGAGTATAGGCTTCGCCCTATTTGCCAGCAACAAAGTCCCCGGGCAGGGCGCGGGCTTCACTTGCGACGGGCACACGCCGCAGATGCGTGCCGGCTGGCTGAGCAACCCGGTTCCCCTTCGGAAAATAGGGGGTATCTGTGTACCTCGTGCGTGATACCACCTTTGCGGTAGATATCCCCTATGCCCTTGAAACCGTTATGGGATTTGGTGATGGCCGCCTGTTTTGCTCGGATTTAGACACCTTCCATTGGCTTGATTTACATCAAGGTCTGGAGGAGGCTGGGGTCCTAATGTCGAACCCACACGGTTCATGCGGTTTATGCCAGTTAGTTGAGCGGGAGTAAAGCGATCATGGAAAAAACCATCAGCCGCGCACAGTTTCTGCGTGGAGATTTCAGCGGTGCGAAGCGGCCGATTCGCCCCCCCGGGTCGGTCGATGAAGCCATTTTCGTCTCCCGCTGCAGTGGTTGCGGCGATTGCATCAGCGCCTGTGAAACCGGCGCCCTGATCAGAGGGCGAGGCGGCTTTCCCGCTCTCGATTTCTCCCGTGGCGAATGCATCTTCTGCAGCGCTTGCGCCGATGCATGCCCCAAGGGCGTGATCACTTCCGATCCCGAAGTATCAGCCCAGTGGGACCTGGTCGCGCACATCGACGGCAATTGCCTGGCAAAGGGGGGCGTTATTTGCCGCACCTGTGGCGAACGGTGTGAGCACGGCGCTATCCGCTTCCGCCTGGCGGTGGGCGGGGTGGCGCTGCTTCAGTTCGATGCGTCGGCCTGTAACGGATGTGGTGCGTGTGTTGCGCCGTGTCCAACCGGGGCCGTCGCCGTACGCAAATCTGCCGAGGAGAGTCCGTCATGAATATCTGTGGCGTTTTGGTCCACGCCAGACCCGAAAACCTTGAAGTCGTCAGCGAACGACTGCTGATGGTCGATGGCGTCGAAGTACACGGTTCCAACGAGGATGGCCGTATGGTCGTGACTCTGGAACAGGACGACAACGACCGGATGGCCGATGCACTGCTGGATTTTCAGAGGCTGGAGGGCGTCATTTCAGCGTCGATGATCTACCACCATTCCGAAGAAACCGAGGCGTATGCCGAGGAGGTCACACAATGAAACAGACACGGCGGGAATTTATAAGAAATACGGCCGTTACCACCACCGCCGCGGCTGCGGGTATTACCTTGCCCGGGCTCAATGGGGCGCTGGCCCAGGAGGATGACGGGATCCGCTGGGACAAGGCGGCATGCCGTTATTGCGGCACCGGTTGTTCGGTGCTGATCGGCACCAAGGGCGGAAAGGTCGTCGCCTCTCAGGGCGATCCGGATGCACCCGTCAACCGCGGCCTGAACTGCATCAAGGGTTATTTCCTTCCCAAGATCCTTTACGGTAAGGACCGTCTCACCCAGCCCCTGCTGCGCAAGAGCAACGGTAAATACGACAAGAACGGTGATTTTGAACCGGTATCCTGGGATGAAGCCTTCGACGTGATGGCGGCACACTGGAAGCCGGCCCTCAAGAAGAGCCTGGAGGAGAATGCCGGTAAACCGGCCGACCAACTGACTTCGCGTGTCGGCATGTTCGGGTCCGGCCAATGGACGGTGTGGGAGGGTTATGCCGCGTCCAAACTGATGAAGGCCGGCTTCCGCTCCAACCACCTCGATCCGAACGCCCGTCACTGTATGGCCTCGGCGGTCGGTGCCTTCATCCGCGCCTTCGGTATCGACGAGCCGATGGGCTGCTATGACGACCTCGAGCACGCCGATGTGTTTGTGCTGTGGGGCGCCAATATGGCGGAGATGCACCCGATCCTCTGGTCGCGACTTACCGATACCCGTCTGACCAGGCCGGGTTGCGAAGTACATGTGCTCTCCACCTACGAGCACCGCTGTTTCGAGCTGGCCGACAACGGCATGGTCTTCACTCCGCAGACCGATCTGGCCATCGGCAACTACATCGCCAACTACATCATCCAGAACAAGGCCTATGACCAGGCGTTCCTGGACAAGCACGTCAACTTCACCAAGACCCCGACCGACATCGGTTACGGCCTGCGCCCCGAGCATGCTCTGGAAAAGGCCGCCAAGAATGCCGGCAAGGGCAAGCTCAGCAAGATCTCCTTCGAGGAGTACGCCAAGTCGGTCGAGCCCTACACCGTGGAGCACGCCTCCGAACTCTCCGGCGTGCCGAAGGATCAGCTGCTGCGCCTGGCCAAGGCCTATGCCGACCCCTCGAAGAAGGTCACTTCCTTCTGGACCATGGGCATGAACCAGCACACCCGCGGTGTCTGGATGAACGGGCTGGTCTACAACATCCATCTGTTGATGGGCAAGATCTCCGAACCGGGCAACAGTCCGTTTTCATTGACCGGGCAGCCTTCCGCCTGCGGTACCGCACGCGAGGTGGGTACCTTCTGTCATCGTCTGCCCGCCGATTTGGTGGTCGCAAAGCCGGAGCATCGCGCATTCTCCGAAAAGGTCTGGCAGTTGCCCGAGGGGACACTCAACGGCAAGGTCGGCTACCACGCCGTTCTCATGCATCGCATGCTCAAGGACAGCAAGCTGAACACCTTCTGGGTCATGTGCAACAACAACATGCAGGCGGCGGCCAACCTCAATGAGGAATCCCTGCCCGGCTGGCGCAACCCGGACACGTTTGTCACCGTCTCGGACCCCTATCCGACGGTTTCGGCCACGGCCGCCGACCTGATCCTGCCCACCGCGATGTGGATCGAGAAGGAGGGGGCCTACGGCAACGCCGAGCGCCGCACCCAGTTCTGGCGTCAGCAGACCAGTGCCCCGGGTGATTCCCGATCCGATCTGTGGCAGCTGATGGAATTCGCCAAGCGCTTCAAGATGGAAGAGGTGTGGCCCGCAGAGCTGCTGGACAAGGCGCCGGATTACAAGGGCAAGACCCTCTATGAGGTGCTCTACGAGAATGGCCAGGTCAACAGGTTCTCGAAACAGCAGGTCACCGACGATCGCGGCAACAAGTACGACAACGACGAAATGGAACACTTCGGATACTACCCCCAGAAGGGGCTGTTCGAGGAGTACCGCCTGTTCAACTCCGCGCCCGACATCATCAAAAAGGGTCACGAAATGGCCCCCTTCGAGGCCTACCACAAGGCACGGGGTCTGCGCTGGCCGGTTATCGATGGCAAGGAGACCCTGTGGCGCTTCCGTGAGGGCTACGACCCGCACGTGGCGAAAGGGGATGGCGTGAAGTTTTACGGCAAGCCCGATGGCAAGGCCAACATCATCACCGCGCCATACGAGCCTGCGGCCGAGAGTCCGGACAAGGAATACGACCTGTGGCTCTCCACCGGCCGTGTCCTGGAACACTGGCACTCCGGTTCCATGACCCGGCGGGTACCGGAGCTCCACCGCGCCGTGCCGGATGCGGTGATCTTCATGCATCCCAACGACGCCCGCAAACGCAGGCTGCGCGACGGTGCGAAGGTAAAGGTGGTATCGCGCCGTGGCGAGATCATCACCCGTGTCGAGACCCGTGGTCGCAACCGGCCGCCGGAGGGTCTGGTGTTTGTGCCCTGGTTCGACGCCAGTCGTCTGATCAACAAGGTCACACTCGATGCCACCGATCCCCTTTCCAAAGAGACCGATTACAAGAAGTGCGCGGTCAAGGTGGTGAGGGCGTAGGTGGGACCGGAATGCCGGCGGCCGGGTAAGAGCGGTCGCCGGCATCACCAGTCAATCTGAAAGCGTATCGGAGTGGGCATAGCCACTCAGGTGATTGCAGCAATGACGGATACCGTACGCAGCGAACGCCGCCCGGATAAGGGCAACAGGGCCACCAGTCGCCGCCGGTTCATTGCCGATGTGGCAAGGACCGCCTGTGGTGTTGGCCTGTTGGGTTTGGGTATCGGCTTGTACTCGCGTGCCGGCGCTCTGCCGGCGACTGCGATTCGGCCGCCCGGAGCTCTTCCGGAAGAAGAGTTTCTCTCCGCCTGTACCCGTTGCGGGTTGTGCGTGCGGGATTGTCCCTACGATGTGTTGCAGCTCGGCCAGCTGGGTGATCGGATACCGACCGGCACTCCCTACTTCGTCGCCCGTGAGAACGCCTGCGTGATGTGCGAGGACATTCCCTGTGTCCCGGTGTGTCCCACCGGAGCGCTGGACCATGATCTGACCGACATTAACGAGGCGCGCATGGGCCTGGCAGTGGTGGTCGATCAGGAGACCTGCATCGCCTTTCTCGGGCTTCGCTGCGAGGTGTGCTTCAACGTCTGTCCGGTGCGAGGCGAGGCCATTACCGTGGAACGGCGGCCCAATCTGCGTTCGGGCAAGCACGCCCTGTTCATTCCTGTCGTGCATTCGGATGCGTGTACCGGCTGCGGTCTGTGTGAACAGGCATGCATTCTGGAGGAGGCCGCCATCAAGGTTTTACCCCAGCATTTGGCCAAAGGTGAACTGGGCAGCCATTACCGGGTCGGCTGGGAGGAAAAGGCCAAGGCCGGTAAGGCACTGGTTACCCCCGACACGGAGCATCGTTACAACCTCCCGGAGGGCATGCGCTATGAACATGCCGGTGAGGGTCTGGTGACGGACGAGCCGACAACACCGTTTGCGGCTGATCCCCTCGATACGCTTAACCGCGATCTGGACGGGGGTGAGTGATGGCCGGATACCAGCGTCTCGGTGCCGATGCCATTGCGGCCAAGGGCTGGTTACAGGCCCATCGATGGTTGCTGCTGCGGCGCCTGAGTCAGGTCGGCATCCTCGTGTTGTTTCTCCTGGGGCCGTGGGCGGGGCTGTGGATTATCAAAGGGAACCTGTCGTCGAGCCTGTTGCTGGACAGCGTACCGATGACCGAACCGATGGTGTTTTTGCAGATGCTGGCCGCCGGC
The DNA here is from genome assembly GCF_900102855.1 of Thiohalomonas denitrificans. Lineage (NCBI taxonomy): Bacteria > Pseudomonadati > Pseudomonadota > Gammaproteobacteria > Thiohalomonadales > Thiohalomonadaceae > Thiohalomonas > Thiohalomonas denitrificans. The sequence continues at coordinate 238,227 of NZ_FMWD01000002.1, read as the reverse complement.
TTCATCACCCCGGTGGCTACGGCGATTACGGGCGTATTCATCGTCACCGGTTTCTATCTGGTGGTGGGAGGCCGCGTCTACTGCTCCTGGGTGTGTCCGTTGAATATGGTCACCGATGCGGCCAACTGGCTGCGGGAGAGGCTGGGCATCAAACCCGCCACGCGATTCTCGTACCACGTCCGTTACTGGATGCTGGCGATGGTGTTGCTGGTGGCGCTGGCATCGGGGGGCATGGCGTACGAACTGATCAATCCGGTCTCGTTGGTCCACCGCGGCATCATTTTCGGGAGTGGAATGGTATGGGCCGTCGTGCTCGGGGTGTTCCTGTTCGACCTGTTTGTCGCCAGGCGCGGCTGGTGCAGCCGTATCTGCCCGATGGGGGCAACCTACGGATTGATCGGAAAGTTCAGTCTGATGCGGGTGCGGGCCGACCGGCGTGAGGCTTGTAATGACTGCATGGAGTGCTTTGCAGTCTGTCCGGAGCCCCAGGTCATTCGACCGGCGCTCAAGGGCGCCGAGCAGAACACAGGTCCGGCCATTTTGGCTGGAGAGTGCACTAACTGCGGCCGTTGCATCGATATCTGTTCGAAGGATGTCTTCAACTTCGGTACGCGTTTTCAAGTAAAGCAGTGACAGGTCCTGGTATGGCTGAATCGCCTGCCCGGACCTTCTGATAACGACCGGTAACTAGATGGTGGAGGTTCTCATGAAAAAAACGACACTGATCGTAGTGATGGGACTGGCGGGCTTCATGGCGAACCCGTCCACAGCAAGTGCGGAGGTCCGTTCACTGAGGGGCGATTTGGATATCACCGAAGATTCCAGACCCGCCACGGCAGTAAAGCCCATCGCAGAGCGGGGCGGCTTTGATCGTAGCTACAAACTGCAGCCGCCGATGATCCCGCACAGCATTGAAAAAGACCAGATTACGCTGAAGACCAATACCTGCATGCGCTGTCACAGCGAGGAAAACTACGAGAAGGAGGAGGCGCCCAAGGTGGGGGAGAGCCATTTCCTCTCGCGCGATGGAAAGACGATGGAGAAGATGTCCTCCCGTCGCTACTTCTGCAACCAGTGCCATGCGCCGCAAAGCGATGCCCCGGAGTTGGTGGAAAACAGCTTTCAGGGAGCAAAGTAGGTCCACCGGCCCAACGATTATTCAGCGATGAAAGGTATTCAGTATGTTTGCTAAATCCGCGGTCACTTTATTGATTGTCGGTATCGTGGTTGGTGTTGCCGGCTGGGGTGGTTTCAACTGGGCGATGGAGGCGACGAACACGGAGTCTTTCTGCATTTCCTGTCACGAGATGGAGGAGAATGTGTTTCAGGAACTTCAGGAAACCGTCCACTTCACCAATCGTACGGGTGTGCGCGCCACCTGTCCGGACTGCCACGTTCCAAAAGACTGGAAGCACAAGGTCGTGCGCAAGATCAAGGCAAGCAGTGAGCTCTACCACAAACTGATGGGCACCATCGATACGCCGGAAAAATTCGAAGAGAACCGGCTCGATATGGCCATGCGCGAGTGGGAACGGATGAAGTCCACGGATTCACGTGAGTGCCGCAACTGTCACAAATTCGAATCCATGGACCTGGGGAAGCAGCAGGCGCGTAGTGCGGATCGCCACGACCCGCACTACTGGGATGCGATTGACGGCCTGTCGCCGAGCAAGACCTGTATCGATTGCCACAAGGGTATTGCGCACTCGCTGCCGGCGGGCTGGGAAGATGCTGTTGCCAGCCACCCGATACTTTCGACGGATGAATGAAAACGGCAGTGGCGAGTGACTAGTGGCGAGTAGCTAGTGAGTGGCAAGGTTTGTTGTTGGCCACTGGCGGGATGGGTGGAGCGGTAGCGAAACCCATCGCCTTTATTGATGACAATAAAAAAGGGGTGCGCCGAAGCGCACCCCTTTTTTTGTACCTTACGACCTGGTATCAGGCGTTCTGGTAGTAATCGATGAGGATCTTGGCCACTTCCGGACGCGAGAACTCCTTGGGCGGGGCTTCGCCGTTGGCGAGCATTTCGCGCACCTTGGTGCCGGAGAGCAGTACGAAGTCCTCCTTGGTATGATCCGGGGCTTCGCTCATCATGACCACCTTGTTCAGCTTCTTCGACCAGGCGGTATGATCGGCGCGGAAGATCTCGATTTCCAAAGCGCCTTTGGGCACTTCTTCATCGAAAATGGTCTGCGCGTCGAAGGCGCCGTAGTAGTCACCCACACCGGCGTGGTCGCGGCCGATGATGAAGTGGGTGGCGCCCATGTTCTGGCGGAACACTGCATGCAGTACCGCCTCGCGCGGACCGGCATAGAGCATGTCGAAACCGTAGCCGGTGACCATGGCGGAGTTCGGCGGGAAGTAGAGTTCGACCATCTTGCGGATGGCGGCATCGCGCACCGGGGCGGGAATGTCACCCTTCTTCAATTTGCCGAGCAGCATGTGGATGACCAGTCCGTCGCAGCCGAGTCGCTCCATGGCCATGTGGCAGAGCTCTTCGTGGGCCAGATGCATCGGATTGCGGGTCTGGAAGGCAACCACCTTCTTCCAGCCATGCTCCTTGATCTCGTTGCGGATCTCGACAGCGGTGCGGAAGGTGTCGGGGAAATCCTCCGCGAAGTAGGAGAAGTTCAGCACCTTGATCGGACCGGAAAGCACCATGTTGCCCTGGCCGTTGAAAGCGGCAACGCCGGGATGCTCGCTATCGGTGGTGCGGTAGACCTTCTCGGTAATTAAGGCCATCTGTTCGGCGCTGGCTTCTTCGGCATTGTCGATGTCCATCACCGCCAGTACCGGATTACCCTCGACGTTCGGATCACGCAGGGCAACGCGTTTGGCGCCGTTCAGCGCATCGAACTGTTCCCTGGTGGTGAGATTCAGCACCGGTGTCGGCCAGAAAAGACCCGACGCCGTATGCATGTTCTCCGCCACACTCACGGCATCGGCCAGGGTCATGTAGCCGGTGAGCGGGTTGAAGTAGCCGGCCCCCAGCATCACTGCGTTGGCAGCAGCGGCAGAGGAAAGCTGCATGGAGGGCAGGCTCTCGGCCTCGCGCTTCAAGGCGTCGTGCTCGTCCGGGTTATAGACGAACAAGGGATTCAGCTCGTCGGAACCGTGCGGTTTGATCATCACGTTCTCCTGTTTTGGGTTTTATTCCCGGCAATCACCCGCGGCGCGGGTCCGGTGTTTCGCAATTTCGAATTAGCAGCAGTGTTGTTTCGGCGGCATTCCTGTGGGGATTCCGTCTACGTCGACACAGGACAATGCCGGAAAATATACACTACAGGTCAGGGGGTTTAGTAATAGGAGAGAATGATAGGGATATAAAACAGTTGCGAGTGGCTAGTGGCGAGTGGCTAGGCCGCGTAGGGTGGCAGCACGCACCGCCCCGCTTTTCCTAGCCACTAGCCACTAGCTACTAGCCACTTAGATCGTCTGATAATATAGGTTCTGGGGGTGGTTCGCCTGGGCAAAGAAGTACCAGCGCTCGAACAGCAGGCCTACGTACTGGCTGATGAAGGCCGCCGCAAGCAGGCCCAGGCTGTCGGTTCCCATGCCGATGGCAAGCAGGATGAGCGGAACCGCAAACACCAGCACCAGGAAGATCCATTTTATCGACTTCAGAAAGGCTGCGGTTTTGCCGTGGAAGTATTCCCGGGTATTGAAGGAGCCGCCCATCATGCCCATCGCCTTTTGCTCGATATGGTTGTGACGCACGCCGATAGCGGTCTGCAGGGTGGACTTGTGCTTGATGCGTGCGTTGCGAATCAGTGAGGCGGTGCGCGTACCCAGTGCAGCCAGGGTGAACAGAATCGCCCAACCGCCGAAGAAATTCACCAGTACCGGGGCCTGCCAGGCGGCGAAGGCAGTAGCCAGTGTAAAGCCGGAGGCAATGCCAAGCAGGGTGTAGTTGAGTACGGTCAGCGGACTGGCCCACTCCTGGAGAAACTTGATGGCGGCGTAGATCATGGCTGTGGAAACGAACAGGGCAAATACGAACAGGGTGGTTACCGTGCCGATGACCAGGGTGAGCTGGCCGGCGATATCCACATCGAACAGGTTCGCCTCCCAGCCGAGATAGTGGAGCAGACCATAAAGAAACACCAGGGCGATCACGGCGGGGATGAAGACAATCTCGCGTGACAGCCAGGAGGTCCGCCACTGGGAAGCGGCCCGCCAGGCCCGCGTGATGACAAAGGATGGTTTACCCAGGTGGAATACCGACGCGCCAAGCCCGGCCACCAGAAACAGCAGCGCCAGGAAACTGCCCGCAGCAAAAAATTCACGGGAGTCCTGAACCGGCAGCAGCTCGAGCGCCGAGTAGCTCTGCAGGGTAAACAGGGCCAGGAACAGGCCCTGTCCCACGCCGATGAAGGTGGTCAGAAAGATTACTGAAAATGCGGGATGCATCTTTAACTCCAGTTTCTAGTAGCTAGTATCGAGTGGCTAGGAAACACCCCTAGCCACTAGGAACTCGCGACTCGCCACTTACATGAGCCAGTCGTCCAGCGTGACTTCCTTGCTGGTTTCACGGCGGATGTCTTCCTTCTTGAGCGGGTTGTCCGAGCGCACCAGCTCATCCTCGTGGATGGTCTTGCGGGTTTTGCGCCGCGGCAGGTAGTGGTTGGCCGGCTTGGTGCCCCACTCGGGCATCAGCTGGTAACCACCCTGCTCGCGGATCGCCACCGAGACCTCCGAGTCCGGATTATGCACATCCCCGAACAGACGGGCACTGGTCGGACAGGCCAGTACGCAGGCGGGCTTGCGCTCGGATTCGGGCAGCGCCTCGTCGTAGATGCGATCCACGCAGAGGGTGCACTTCTTCATGACCTTCTGGTATTCATCCAGCTCGCGGGCGCCGTAGGGGCAGGCCCAGGAGCAGTATTTGCAGCCGATACATTTGTCGTAGTCCACCAGGACGATGCCATCCTCGGCACGTTTGTGACTGGCGCCGGTGGGGCATACCGGAACGCAGGGCGCATCTTCACAATGCAGGCAACTCTTCGGGAAGTGAACTGTCTCCGTAGTCGGGAATTCCCCCACTTCGTAGGTCTGCACGCGGTTGAAGAACGTTCCGGTCGGGTCCTTGCTGAACGGGTTATCGTCGAACATCGGACCGGCGGGACCCGAGGTATTCCACTGCTTGCAGGATGTCACGCAGGCGTGACAGCCCACGCAGACATTCAAATCGATAACAAGAGCCAATTGCGTCATAGCCAAAACCTTTATTGAAACTGTTAACCGCCAAGGACGCGAAGAGCGCTAAGCTTTCGTGCGTTCTGTCGCGATTGCCTCTTTGGACTTGGCGCTCCTTTGCGCCCTTTGCGGTTAGATCTCTTTAACCACGCTTCTCGAACAGGCCCGCAACGTAGTTCAGCCAGGGGCGACGTTCCCCCGTTCCCGGGACCTGCGGCATGGGCGTGAACTGCGGCCAGCTCACCTTCTCCTCGTCGGGGCCGGCCGGGTAGACGCGCACCCGCACGTCGTACCAGCCCGCCTGGCCGGTGACCGGGTCGGAGTTGGAGATGTGCTTGCCGGCGTCGTGGGCGGGGAGTTCCTCGGCAATTACGTGGTTGAGCAGAAAGCCCTGGCGGGCCTCGTTGGCGTCGTCGTCGAGGTTCCAGGCACCGGAGGCCTTGCCGACAGCATTCCAGGTCCACACCGTGCCGGGTTCGACCGCCTCGGAGTAACGGGCCATGCAGCGCACCTTGCCGTGCATGGACTCCACCCACATCCAGCCGCCATCCTCGATCCCGGCCGCCTCGGCGGTTTTCGGATGGAGGTGAAGGAAGTTATAGGTGTGGATCTGGCGCAGCCATGCATTCTGGGAGTCCCAGGAGTGGTACATGGCCATCGGCCGCTGGGTGATGGCATTCAGCGGATAGGCCTGCTTGTCCGACAGTTGTGATTCCAGCGGCTCGAAGTAGAACGGCAGTGGATCGAAGAACAGATCGATGCGCCGACGCAGGTTGTCGGGCGGCTGCTTGCCCTGGGTCTTGCCCTGGGCCGCGAGACGGAACTTCTGCAGCACTTCGGAGTAGATATGGACGTTGATAGGCTCGGCATAGCGGGTCATGCCGTGCTCCTGGGCCCACTGCAGATAACCCTGGTTCCAGTTGCGCATGTATTGATAGGACTTGGGCAACTCGTGCTGGAAGACGCAGTTGTTCTTGGCGTACATCTCCCACTGATTGGGATTGGGCTCGCCGCGGATCGACTTCTCGCCACCTTTTCCGCGCCAGCCGGCCAGGAAACCGATACCGGAGCCCGGGGCGGTCTCGAAGTTGGTGACGAAATCCGGATAGTCGCGGAACTTGCGGGAACCATCCTCATGAGTGAAAGGCGGCAGCTTGAGGCGCGAGCCGAGTTCGATGAGCACCTCCTGGAAGGGCTTGCACTCCCCTTTGGGCGGCACCACCGGGATACGCACCGAGTCGACAGGCCCCTCGAACTCGGAGATCGGGCGGTCGAGCATCGACATGACGTCGTGCCGCTCGAGATAGGTGGTGTCGGGCAGGACCAGGTCGGCGTACGCCACCATCTCCGACTGGAACGCATCGGCTACGACCAGAAAGGGGATCTTGTACTCGCCGTTTTCGTCCTTGTCGTTAAGCATCTTCCGGACTTCGTCCGTATTCATGCTCGAGTTCCAACTCATGTTCGCCATGAAGATGAGCAGCGTATCTATAGAGTAGGGGTCGCCCCGCCAGGCATTGGTGATGGCGTTGTGCATCATGCCGTGCACCGAGAGCGGGTGCTCCCAGGAGAAGGCCTTGTCGATGCGGACCGGCTGCCCCTTGTCATCGACGAACAGGTCATCGGGATCGGCCGGCCAGCCCAGCGGCATGCCGTTCAACGGCTGCCCCGCCTTAACGTCCTCGGGACCGGTAGGGGTCTTCGGACAGGGCGGAATGGGACGCGGGAACGGCGCCTTGTGACGGAACCCGCCCGGGCGGTCGATGGTGCCGAGTATCGACATCAGGATCGACATGGCACGGATGGTATGGAAGCCGTTGGAGTGAGCCGCCAGGCCGCGCATTGCGTGGAAGGCCACCGGGTTGCCGGTGACCGATTGGTGTTCGTTACCCCAGGTGTCGGTCCAGGCGATGGGTAACTCGATCTTCTCGTCGCGGGCGGTGATACCCATTTCGTGAGCCAGCCGGCGGATGGTCTCGGCCGGGATACCGGTAATGTCAGCCGCCCACTCGGGGGTGTACTCCTCGACCCGCTCCTTGAGGAGCTGAAAGGAGGGTTTCACCGGCGTGCCGTCGGAGAGCCGGAAATCGCCGAGCAGGTAGGGGTCGGCGCCCGGGGTGTGGGTGGATATCGGCTTGTTCAGCTCGCGGTCCCACCACAGCTTGTTCTGCGGATCGAAGCAGCCCTCTTCGGGCGGCACTTCAAAGCGCACGAACATGCCGTGCTCCGGGCTCTCCTCGTTCAGGTTCACCAACTCGGCGGCGTTGGAGTACTGGATCAGAAATTCGCGATCGTAGAGGCCGGTCTTGATGATCTCATGGGTCAGCGCCAGCATCAGGGCGCCGTCGGTGCCCGGTTTGATCGGGATCCATTCGTCGGCAATGGCGGAATAGCCGGTGCGCACCGGGTTGACCGAAATGAAGCGGCCGCCGTTTCGCTTGAACTTGGACAGGGCCATTTTCATCGGGTTCGAGTGGTGATCCTCGGCGGTGCCGATCATCACGAACAGCTTGGCCCGGTCCAGGTCGGGGCCGCCGAATTCCCAAAACGAACCGCCAATGGTATAAATCATCCCCGCGGCCATGTTCACCGAGCAGAAACCACCGTGGGCGGCGTAGTTCGGCGTGCCGAAGTTCTTCGCAAACAGACCGGTCAACGCCTGCATCTGGTCACGGCCGGTGAAAAGGGCAAACTTTTTGGGGTCCGTCTCGCGGATGTGGGCGAGCCGCTCCTCGAGCATTCCGAATGCCTCGTCCCAGGAGATCGGCTCGAATTGGGCGTCGCCACGGTCGGCACCGGCCTTGCGCTTCAGGGGGCGGGTCAGGCGGGCCGGGGAGTACTGCTTCATGATTCCCGAGGAGCCCTTGGCGCAAATCACCCCTTTGTTTAACGGGTGGTCGGGGTTGCCCTGGATGTACCGCACTTCGCCATCCCGGAGGGTGACGCGGATGCCGCAGCGGCAGGCACACATGTAACACGTCGTGTTTTTGACTTCGGTGCGACCCTCGGTCGCATTCTTCGCCATGTCGCTCATAAAACTTCACTCTTCGGGGGTTTTCGACCGGGGACCGGGAACCTGTTGACCATCCGCTGTCCATCCCACCCGCGACCGAAGAAAGATTATTAGAACCTGATAATATTACTAATATATCAGACGCATCTGTCCTTTCTCTATACCCTTTGTGGATAGAGTCTAAAAAATATGGCAAGATCAGCATACTATGAACATCAAGCTTTTTTATGGCCCCGCAAGATAGTTTTGTTTGGCGGGCCTCGGCTGAGTCGATAAGGTAGGCACACCCGGCATAAGCGGACCGTTCGGATTCGCGGAAACGCGCCCGAAGACGGGCTGTGGAAAATAGCCGTGCGAATCGAGAAACAGTGCCTATACTCTAGAGCGTTTCCTGGCGTCGGGATTACGACAAATAGAGCCCGACGGCCCTTCGGCATTTCCGACCGAATGCGGTTCCTAAACGCAGCAGTTAAAACCCTGAAATAAAGGAGCGACAACCAATGCCAACATTTGTACGTACCGACAAATGCGATGGCTGCAAGGGTCAGGACAAGACCGCTTGCATGTACATCTGCCCGCACGACCTGATGAAGCTGGACAAGGATGGCTCGGAAACCGGCCATGCCATGAAAGCTTTCAACCAGGAGCCGGAGCAGTGCTGGGAGTGCTACTCCTGCGTGAAGATCTGCCCGCAGCAGGCCATCGAGTGCCGTCACTATGCTGACGTCGTACCGCTCGGCGGTTCCGTGCAGCCGCTGCGTGGTTCCGACTCCATCATGTGGACCATCAAGTTCCGCAACGGCACCCTCAAGCGCTTCAAGTTCCCGATCCGTACCACCCCGGAAGGTTCAATCGACCCGTACGGCAACAAGCCGGAAGCCGACTACTCGAAAGTTACCGACCTGGGCTTCTTCAATGAAGCCAACGGCTACCGCAAGGGTGATCCCAGCGAGCTGCTGAAAGTCTGATCACCGCGCTGTCATTGGGGTGTAACGATTCAAAATTTCGAATTCTGAGGATATAGAAGAATGGCTGGAGAATTTGGTAATCCGGAAATCGTCGAAGAAGAGGTTGATATCCTCCTCATCGGCGGCGGTATGGCATGCTGTGGTGCCGCTTACGAGATCATGCCGTGGGCGAAGGCTGCCGAGGGCGAGCTGGGCCGCGAGTTCAAAATCAAGTTGGTCGACAAGGCCGCTATGGACCGCTCCGGCGCCGTGGCGCAGGGCTTGTCCGCCATCAACACCTACATCGGCACCGAGCAGGATCCGGCCGATTATACCCGCATGGTCTCCAACGACCTGATGGGTATCACCCGTGACGATTTGGCCTACGACCTGGGCCGTCACGTCGACGAGTCGGTGCATCTGTTCGAAGAGTGGGGCCTGCCGATCTGGAAGACCGACGAAAACGGCGAGCGTCACGATGGTTCCAAGGGTCTGCCTTCGCTGGCCGACGGCGGCAAGCCGGTCCGTTCCGGCAAGTGGCAGATCATGATCAACGGCGAATCCTACAAGTGGATCGTGGCCGAGGCTTCCAAGAAGGCTCTGGGCATGGACCGCATCCAGGAGCGTGTGTTCATCGTCAAGCTGGTCAACGACAAGAACGATCCGAACCGTATCGCCGGTGCCGTTGGTTTCAACGTCCGCGAGCACAAACTGCACGTCTACAAGTTCAAGGCCTGCCTGCTGGCCGCTGGTGGTTGTGTCAACATCTTCCGTCCGCGCTCCGTGGGTGAAGGTACCGGCCGCGCCTGGTACCCGGTCTGGAATGCCGGCTCCACCTACTCCATGGCTGCCGAGGCTGGTGCCGAGCTGACCATGATGGAAAACCGCTTCGTGCCGACCCGCTTCAAGGACGGTTACGGCCCGGTTGGTGCGTGGTTCCTGCTGTTCAAGTCCAAGGCTGCCAACGCCTACGGTGAGAACTACCTGGTCAAGAACGCCGATATGCTCGACCAGTACCCTCCGTACGGTCAGGCTGCCGTCCCCGCCTCCTGCCTGCGTAACCACGTTATGCTGAAGGAGATGAAGGAAGGCCGCGGTCCCATCTACATGGACACCGTGACTGCGCTCGCCAACCTGCGTGAGACCCTGTCGCCGCGTGAAGTCAAGCACCTTGAAGCCGAGGCCTGGGAAGACTTCCTCGACATGTGTGTCGGCCAGTGCGGTATCTGGGTCGGTGAGAACATCGAGCCGGAGAAGAAAAACTCCGAGCTGATGCCGACCGAGCCCTACCTGCTGGGTTCCCACTCCGGCTGCTGCGGCATCTGGACCTCCGGTCCGGAAGACGTCGGTGCTCCGACCGAAGAGACCGAAGCGGGCGTGCCCGACCACCTGCCGAAGGGCTGGAACTGGGGCTATCGCGGTATGACCACCGTGCAGGGTCTGTTCACCGCCGGTGACGGCGTGGGCGCATCCGGCCACAAGTTCTCCTCGGGTTCGCACGCTGAAGGCCGTATGGCTGCCAAGGCGATGATCAAGTTCGTTGTGGATAATAAAGACCACACTCCCGAACTCGACACGCCGGTCGACCAGCTGATGGAAGAGATCTACCAGCCGGTTCGCACCTATCTCGAGCACAAGGACTACAGCACCGCCATCGACGTGAACCCGAACTACATCACGCCGAAGATGCTGCAGTTCCGTCTGCAGAAGATCATGGATGAGTATGTTGCGGGCGTTGCTACTTACTACAACACCAACGACAAGATGCTCGAAGTCGCCGAGTACAAGCTCGAGATGTTGAAGGAAGATGCAAAGAAAATGCGGGCCAAGGACCTCCATGAGCTGCTGCGGGCGTGGGAAAACTACCACCGCATCCTCACTGCCGAGGCCCACATGAAGCACATCCAGTTCCGTGAAGAGAGCCGTTACCCCGGCTTCTACTACCGGACCGACAAGAACTTTGTCGACGAGGAGAACTGGCATTGCTTCGTGAACTCCATCTACGACAAGGAAAGCCAGAAGTGGACCGTGTTCAAGCGCGCCCACGTTGATCTGGTCGACAAGTCCAAGCTGTTCAAGAAGTAAGCGAACAGCCTGAGATGGCTTGAAGGGGCCGGGTGGCATTGCCACCCGGCCTTTTTTATGGAAAGCGCAATTTGCAGGCCGCAAACGCCCCGGTGACCGAAGGCAGGCTGCCGTTTTTCCGAATCGGCCGGATGTGGCAAAATGGACTTGATTGACAACCCTGCTGCGGTTATCCTCTGCGGATTCTGTCTCATGGACTTTCCACACTGGAAGTCACGACACGCCGCAGATATCCTTTGCCGGATGTTCCGATACTACGCACGCCCCCGCTTGTCTCCTGTCCGCAGAAGGACATTTCCTCAGACGGCCGTACTCTCGGCTCGGGTTGTGCGACCCGCATTTTCCTCGAGGTGTAGCCATGGTTGATAACAGCTCTTCCCCGTTTCAAAGCCCTGTTGTGCCGGAGATGTACGACGGCGACAAGAAAATCAGTTTTGCCTGCTACAAGGGCATTCAGTGCTTCAATGCATGCTGCAAATCGATCGATATCACGTTGACGCCTTACGATATCGTTCGGCTGAAGCAGCGCTTGGGCATGACGTCGTGGGATTTCCTGCGCGAGTACACCGTGCCGTACGAGCTGGAGAAGGACGGTATCGCCGCTGTAAAATTCAAGACCCGGGGTGAGACCACCGAGTGTCAGTTCATGACCGAGGAGGGCTGCTCCGTATATGAAGATCGTCCGACGGCCTGCCGCTATTACCCGGTTGCACTCATCGCCATGCGCAGGCAGGACGAATACACCGACACCAACTCCTTTGCGGTCGTCAAGGAGGAGCACTGTCTAGGGCACCGGGAAGAGCGCGAGCTCACCATTGACGAGTACCGGGCTGAACAGGGCCTCGAGGACTATGACGAGTTGGCCCGCGGCTGGCGACAGTTGATTCTCAAGAAGAAGTCATCCGGCCCGGCCATCGGCAAGCCGTCGCTGCGCAGTCGGCAGCTGTTTTTCATGGCCAGTTACGACATGGATCGGTTCCGGGAGTTTGTTCGCTCCGAGGGATTTCATCGCTCCTTCAAGATCGATGACGAGCTCTACCAGACCTTGCTTGAGGACGATGTCGAACTGATGAAGTTTGGGTCGCGCTTTCTTCAGCAGGTGCTCTTTGGTGAAGAGACCATTCCGGTGACCGAAGAGGCACGCGAGGCGCTGGAAGAACGTGAACGTCAGGCAGCAAGGGAACAGGCCGAAAGCTCTGAGGAGAAGGCCTACGATCCTGCCAGTGAGCCTGTCGATATCGCCTGACATCTCCCGTTCCGATTCACACCTGGAAGCCGCGATGTATCACGCCATCGCGGCTTTTTTTTGGAAGTTGAATGACCCTGTACCAGGGCTCTCGGCGACACGGCCATCGTCGGACTCCCCTGCGCGTGCAAAACCTCCCTATCCGGCTATTTTTCAGGTGTTGAAAGCCTTTGCGGGAGAGAACTGATGGGAATTTTCGACCTTGGGGATGTGCGTCACCCAGACTACCCTATCGACCCGATATTCCGGGATCGTTGGTCGCCGCGCGCTATGTCGGGCGACCCGGTGGAGCGTTCCGAACTGATGTTGCTGTTCGAGGCCGCGCGGTGGGCGCCGTCCTCCTACAATAATCAGCCGTGGCGTTTCGTCTACGCGCTTCGCGACTCCGTCGGATGGGAGCGACTCTTCGGCTTGCTGGTGGAATTCAACCAGAGCTGGGCCTCGGGTGCCGGGGCGCTGGTACTGATCGCCTCGAAACAGACGTTCGATAATGGCAAAGCCGCGGTAACCCATGCGCTGGACGCGGGCGCGGCCTGGGAAAATTTTGCCTTGCAGGGTTCGCTCAACGGCCTTGTGGTGCATGGCATGGAAGGGTTCGACTATCAGCGGGCACGCACGGAATTGGGTGTGCCGGATGACCATGACGTGCTGGCGATGGCGGCGATCGGTCGGCCGGGGCGGGTGGAAGAGCTGCCGGAGCCGTTACGGGAACGTGAGGTGCCGTCCGACCGCAAGCCGGTTTCGGAATGGGCATTCGAGAGTCGCTTCGGAGGACCGACCCGGTAGGCCGACCCCTCTGCCTGCCGTTTCTCCACAGCCTGCTAGACCAACGAACGGATGGTGTAGGTCGGCGTCGGGTAGACATAGAGCATCTCGCCGAGGTCGTACCGCGTGAGGCCGTGGCGCTGGGCGAGGGCGAAAAGGTTGATCAGATTATCGGCATGGGGCATGTACAGGTGGGCTCCCAGCAGCCGGCCGCTATGTTTTTCGTAGAGCACTTTGGCCGTACCGGGTCCTTCCGCTTCGATACGCAGCAACCTCCAGTCGTCCATCACCTGAAAGACGGTGTCGTAAGCGATCCCCAGCCTATTGGCTTCGGTTTCCAGCAAGCCCACCTTGGCCAGTGGCGGGTCTGTGGAGACCGCCATCGGTACGCTCGAGTAGTCTGCTGACGAGCGCGGCCCGTGCAAAAAGTGGTCCGCTGCCAGGCGCCCTTCGTAGCCGGAGACCGACGTCAGCGGCATCCGACCGTGGGCATCGCCCGCGGCCCAGACGCAGGCATTGGTGGTGCAAAGATAGTCATCGACTTTGAGCCGTGAGTCTTCCGTTTCGATTCCCGCCGCTTCCAGCGCGAGGTTCTCAATCGACGGGATCCGGCCGGCGGCATTCAGTACATACCCGACCCGCAGTGGCTCACCCCGGTTGACGATCACACGATATCCGTCCGGTACGGTCTCAATGGAGGTGGCTTCCGTCTCGAAATGAAAGCGCATGCCTAGCGCGTCACTATCGGCGAGCAGACGATAGACGAGATCGGCGTCCATTGCCGTGAGCAGTGCATTTCCCCGAATCAGAAGATGCACACGGACACCGAGTCGGGCGAAGAGCTGACCGAGTTCCATGGCAACCACTCCTCCGCCGATCACCGCTATCGACTCCGGCAACTGGCGAAGGTCGAGAGCATCGGCGGAGGTCTTGAGGTGCTCGAAGCCTTGCAGTGTCAGCGGGCGGGGGTGCGAACCCGTGGCAATCAGTGCGCCGTCAAAACTGATCTCCTGCCCCTGTATCGAGACCACGTTCGGCGCTGTGAAGCGCGCGTACCCTTCCCGCAGTTCGACGTTCGGCATTGCTGCGAGTAACTTGCGCGTCTGCTCCGGTACCGGATCGGTAAAACCGTGCTTGCGGCTGATGACCCGGGACCAGGTCAGCTCGGGCTGCGCGGCAGCGAGCCCGTGTAGATCCGCCTCGCGGCAGCGCTGATAGATCGTGGATGCCCGCACGAGGACCTTTTTGGGGTCACAACCGGCCAGCGAAGAGAGTCCGCCGGGAGGCCCCGGATCGACGACGATGACCTGCTTGCCTGCCTCGGCCACGGTCCGCGCCGCTTCCAGACCCGCAGAACCGGCACCGAGCACGACAAAACCCACGTGTTCCAAGCCCTACCTCCGTTACGTTAGCGATCGACGCGGGTCTTTACCGTCGGGGGCTGAGCGAGCGTGTGGTGCAGAGCGCAGTGTTCCGCCGCCCGCTGGGCCGCCTCCAGCCGGTCCGCGGGGAGATCGGGCCAGACGATGCTCATATCGATATCCGAAACCCGCATCGGGTGTTCACTGTACTGCCACTGCAAACGGATGCGGATCCCTGCCGGATCCACCTGTAGATGCGCGGCGTAGGCGGTCAGCACCGAAAACGTGCAGAGTCCCAGTGAGGTGGCGAACAGTTGCAGAGCACTGAAGGGGGCTTCAGGATCTGTTGGTTCAACATCGAATCCCGCCTGATAGAGCTCCGTCAGTTCGATATCCGTTTCGGCGTACTGGATAACTTTCACGGGTCGGACAGGCTCCTGGCGCTGCTATTCGACTGTGATGGTGACGCTGTCTTCGACGCCCAGATCTGCGTGAGCACGGTTCAGAAGCGTTGCCCGGATCCGGTATCTTCCCGGCTCGAGTTCCGCGAATTGATGGCTTCCTTCAGGCTCCTTCACCACCACCGGCGGCCGTCCCTCCAACTGTAGCTCAATGTAACGTGCCTTGAAGCCCAAGGTGGCCTTGTACTCGATCTCGACGGCCGTGCCGGGTGGCAATTTCTGGCCATCTACCGGTGAACTGATGCGCACGGAACTCTTCTCCGAAAGCTCGGAGGTCCTGACCACCCCGGGATCGGCTGCCAGCGGCAGGATAAAGAAAAGAAGCGTTAAGGCAGCATGGGAAGGGTGTGGTGCCATCGGGGTTCCTTTGTGGGAGAAGAGCAACAACTAACTGAGTAGTACAACAAGGCTCTTCAAGCAAAGGAGTAAAAAAAACGCCCCCTTGCGGGGGCGTTGAACGTCTTCATTTTTGGTTCGTATTTATTGTTTACTTTTTGGTAACGTCTTCCAGCTGTTTGGCGGGAATGATCTGTCCGTCCAGTGCCGACTCCTTCGCCGACTTGCCATAGGCCACCGAGATGAGCTGACTGTAGTAGACGACCGGCATCTCGAATTTGGTCTTGAACGTCTTGTTGATCTCCTTCTGGTAGGACTCGACGTTCATCTGGCACAGCGGACACGGTGTGACGATCATGTCGGCGCCGCCATCGTAGGCCGCCTCGATGATGTCCTTGACCAACGCGTGGCCTTTTTCCGGTTCGGAAAACATCAGCGCGCCGGAGCAGCAGGCCACCTTCTTGTCATAGCGGTCCACCGCCTGCGCTCCCATGCTCTCGATCATGTGGTCGAGGTACTTGGGATTTTCGAAGGACTCGCCGGCGATACCGAACGGGCGGTTGGTCTGACAACCCACGTAGCCGGCAATCTTGATGCCCTCCAGCGGCTTCTGAACACCACTGGCCAGCTCGTCGAACCCGATGTCCTCGATGAGCGCCTCGACCATGTGCCGGGCCTTGGGCTGCTGGCCTTCGATCTTCAGGCCAATTTCGTCCAGTGCCGCATTGACGCCTTCGCGCACCTTGTCATTCTCTTCGATGCGTTCCTGTGCTTCGCGGGTGGAGAGCCAGCAGGCGGCGCAGGTGGCGATCATGTCCTGGTCCGGGTTCTGCTGCGCCGAGAGCGCCACGTTACGCGCCGAAAGCGCGATACGCGGGACCTCGCCGCCGCCGGCATAGCCGATGGAGGCGCCGCAGCAGTTCCAGTCGTCGATTTCGTTCAGCTTGATATCGAGCGCATCGCACATCGAATACGTGGAGCGCAGATAATTGTCGGCCGACGCCTTCTTCTGCGACGAGCAGCCGGGATAGAAGGAGTATTCTTTCTTCGCCATCGGGTTAACCCTCCTTCCCGTCGAACCGGGTGATTTGCTGGTCCTCGAATTCCTGCGCTTTCTTCAGCATCTTCTGGATACCGCTGGTGTCCTTGCACTTGTGGCCACCGAAGTACTCCATTGCGTTCATTCGCTGGGTCTTCATCATGGCCATACCCAGTTCCCGACCCGCCATGGCGTTCTTCACACCCTGCGCGAAGCCGTCCTTGAAGTAGAGGCCCACGCCTATCTTCAACTCGTTGACCCGGCCGGTTTTGGACAGCGAATCCCAGAACATCTGCCCGAACTCGGCCGTGGGCTGCTTTTTCGGCACCAGGTTCAACCGCTTCGCATAGGTGGCGAGGCCGTGCATGATGTGGGTGATCGGCAGACCGCGCGGGCAGCGTGCCATGCAGTTGTAGCAGGAGGTACACATCCACATGGAATCGGACTTGAGCACTGCCTCGCGCTCATTCGCCCGGATCATCATGAAGAGCTCCTGCGGTGGGTGCTCCCAGTGAGGGCCGAGCGGGCAGGAGCCCGAACAGACACCGCACTGCATGCACATCTTGACCCAGTGCCCTTCCTCGACGTTGGCCTCGACCTCCTTGAGGAAGCTGCTCCGATACTTCTCGATCATCGCCTGATTGAGGTTGCTCATTGATGACGACTCCCTAGAACTTGAACGGGCTCATGCCGATTTCATCGACGATCATTTTATCCATGTCGTTGATGAGTTTCGGTATGCGCTGGATGTCGGCGATCGACACTTCGTAGGTCTGAACACGCTCTTTTTCGAGATTGAGCTGGTTCAGCGTGTCGTCGATCTTGCTCATGCGGTAGTGAGCCATTTCAGACCCTTTGACGAAGTGGCACTGGTAGTTGTCGCCCTTCTGACAGCCCATCAGCATCACGCCGTCATAGCCGCTGTTGAGGGCGTCGGTGATCCAGATGGTGTTCACCGAACCGAGGCAGCGGACCGGAATGATACGGGCCCAGGGGCTGATCTCCTCGCGGTTCATGCCGGCCATGTCCAGCGCCGGATAGGCGTCGTTTTCGCAGGCAAGAACCAGGATGCGCGGCTTCTCGTCGAATTCGTCGGGGATGTCGACGTTCTTCAACTGCTGGCCAACGGTCTCCACCGAGTAGTTCTCGAACGAGATTACGCGTACCGGGCAGGCGCCCATGCAGGTGCCGCAGCGGCGGCAGCGTGCCTCGTTGTACTGCGGGTAACCCTTCTCGTCCTCGTCGATGGCGCCAAACGGGCACTCCACCGTGCAGCGTTTGCACTGTGTGCAGCCTTCCTTGCGGAAGCTCGGGAACGACAGGTCGCCGGAACGCGGGTGGGCGGCACGGCCCTGCGCGGCATTCTCACAGGCCTGAATCGCCTTCATGGTAGCCCCGGTGGCGTCTTCGATCGCCTGGGCGGTATCCATCGGACGACGCACCGGGCCGGCGGTGTAGATGCCGGTACGACGGGTCTCGTACGGGAAGCAGATGAAGTGCGAGTCGGTGAAGCCGTGCTTCAGGTGCGGGACATCGGTACCCTGCCGGTAAGACAGGTTGAGAATCGAGTCCGGCGCCTTGGCCAGCTCGGCCTCCAGCTTGATGACCTTCTCCTCCTCGCCCTCTTTCTTCTTGGCCTCATCCAGTTCCAGCTGCAGGTACGGGTTGGGGCCGCTGGCCGGCACCATGCCGGTAGCGAGCACCACCATATCGGCACTGGCGGCGGCCTCTTCATCGAGGATCAGGTCCTTGAAGTTGAC
This sequence comes from Thiohalomonas denitrificans, assembly GCF_900102855.1. Lineage (NCBI taxonomy): Bacteria > Pseudomonadati > Pseudomonadota > Gammaproteobacteria > Thiohalomonadales > Thiohalomonadaceae > Thiohalomonas > Thiohalomonas denitrificans. The sequence goes on along the minus strand of NZ_FMWD01000002.1, from coordinate 220,018 downwards.
CTTGAGATCGCCGCTGGTATCGACCGAGGTGCATTTGCCCTTGGAGAAGGCGACACCCTTCTCCTGTCCGGCACGGTAAAAGTCCTCGCCCGTTGCACCCGGGGTACGCAGGTCATCGAACAGGATGGTGGCATCGCCACCGGCATCCTTTACGTACATGGCTTGCTTGATGGAGGTGGTGCAGCAGTGGCCGGAGCAGTAGTTCAGGTGACCCGGCTCATCGGAACGCTGGCCCGCGCACTGCACGAAGACCACATTGCTGACTTCCTTGCCGTCCGACGGACGCTTGATGGTGCCGCCGTTTGCAGCCTTGGCCAGCTCCTCGAAGCCCACCTGGTCGACCACGTCGGGGCTCTTGCCGCCGCCGAGATTGTCGAGCTGAGTGATGTCGTAGCGGCGGAACCCGGTGGCCTGGACGATGGCACCGATTTCAATGCTGTTGGTGGAGCCGCTTTCGGTGGCCAGTTCCGCCTTGAAACGTCCCGGCGCGCCCTCGGTACCGGCGACCGTGGTGTTCAGGTGGACGGTGATGTTGTCACTGGCGTTGACCGCCTCGATAAGCTCACCGATTTCGGAATCCACATAGCCCTGCAGGCCGTTCTTGCGGGGCACGCTCTTGTAGAGCTTGCCGACCTGCCCGCCGAGCTCACCACTTTTCTCTACCAGGTCGACCTTGTAGCCGGCCTTGGCCGCTTCGATCGCCGAAGTGAGGCCGGAGATACCGCCGCCAACCACCATCAGGTGGCGGTTGAGACTCTGCTCGCCGGAGCTTTCCGGAAGCTTCATGTGTTTGACTTCGGCGCAGGCCATGCGCACGTAGTCGTCGGCCATCTCCTGTGTGGTTTCCCGGACCTCATCGTTATCCGGACGGACCCAGATGACGCCTTCACGCAGATTGGCCCGGCTCATGGCTACGCCATCGAAACGGAATGCGTCGGTCTTGGCGCGGCGCGAGCAGGCGGCGATGACCACCTTGTTCACGCCCTCGTTGTCGATGTCGTCCTGAATCATCTTCACGCCTTCGGCGGAGCAGAGGAATTCATGCTCCTTGGCCTCATTGGCCTTGCCGTCGCGCTTGGCGATGGTGGCGAGCTGAGATGTGTCGAGGCGCTCGCCCAGGCCGCAGCCCTGGCAAATATAGGCTCCAGTTTTGTTCTCAGACACTGCTTAACCCTCCTGACCTGCAACTCGATTGACCACCTGAATGGCACGCAGCGCGGCCGCGGTGGCATTCTGGGTGGCGCGGTTGACATCCAGCGCGTCGGAAGAGCATCCGGCGCCGAAGATGCCGCCATTGGCGGGGTCGAAATCGATGAAGTTGTGTTCGTTGATCGCCGTCCCCTCGGGGAAGACCCCGGTGGGTACATTCGATTCCATACCGATGGCCAGCACCACCAGGTCGTGCTCGTTGGCGTAGCGGTTATAGCCCTCGGTATCCACGCCGTTGAGGATCAGGTTGCCGTTGTCCTTGTTATCGACAATGTTGGCGACCTTGGACTTCACGAACGACACGTTCTCGTCTTCCTGTACCTTCTGGTAGAAGTCGTCGATACGGTCGATGGCGCGGATATCGATGTAGTAGATGGTGCTCTTGGCTTCATCACCGAACTGCTCGCGAACGTAGGTGGTCTGCTTCAGCGAGGCCATGCAGCAAATCCGGGAGCAGTGCTTCAGGTGATTCTTGTCGCGGGAGCCGGCACACTGGATGAAGGCGATGTTCTTCGGCTCTTTACCATCGGAAGGGCGCTGGATGCGGCCGCCGGTGGGGCCGAACGGGTCCATCATGCGCTCCAGTTCGACATTGGTAATGACGTTGTCGAAGCGATCGTAGCCGTAAGGCTGGATCTTGGCGGCATCGTAGGGCTTCCAGCCCGTGGCCCAGATCACCGAGCCAACGTTCAGCTCCATGTCCTGTTCCTGCATCTCCAGATCGACTGCATTGTATTTGCAGGCGTCCTTGGCCTTCTGCGCGTCGTCGGTGCCGATGATGCGCGGGTCGAGGACGTAACGCTGGGGATAGGCCATCCGCGAGGCCAGGTAGGCCCCCTTGCGTTTGCCGAGCCCGAAGTTGTGTTCGTCATCGAACTCCGCTTCCACCGCTTCACCGCACTCACCACACGCGGTGCAGTTTTCGTTGATGTAGCGGGGCGCAACCTTGACGGAGACGTTGTAGTTGCCTTCCTCACCCTTGATGTCGGTCACTTCCGCCATCGTGACCAGCCGGATGTTCCGGTTGGCCTTCAGACGGCGATACTGGATTTCCAGGCCGCAGGTGGGGATACAGAGTTTGGGAAAGTATTTATAGAGTTGACCAACCCGACCACCAACGGATGGCGACTTTTCCAGCAGGACCACCTGCTTGCCGCATTCGGCCGCCTCCAGGGCAGCCGTCAGGCCGCTGATGCCGCCACCCACGACCAGAATGGTCTGGTTGGTTGCGATTGCCTCAGACATTGATTTTCCTCCATCAAGGACGATGCTTTTTTGAGAACTCTACAGACCGTGGAGGTTCAAAGCGCGGGTCTGTCTGGTCCAGTCATGCCAAATCGGCTGGAGCTTTAGTCGGCTTACAAGTGGCTTTCAGCCGGACTTAAAACGGGTATGCCAACCTGAGTAGTGTCGCGGAACACGCGCAGTCAGTGTCCGCACCAACGCACGGTTCCGGCGCCGGACTTCGAGCCCGTCACGATACCGTGTTTGGCGCTAAATGCCCATTTTTTCGCATCGAATTTTCCAATAAGCGAATAGAATGTTTGTATGTTTTTCCGAAAATGTGATACTTGGCAGCCTTCCCTAAATAGTTAACCATAATGCTTGGTTTTTGCGACTGCAGATCAATTTCACGAGGTGACATGTGGCGGTGAATACGCTGAAGACCGAGGAGTATTTCGTTCAGGAAGAACCCTTTTACCATCCGGTGTCGGATGAAGTGACCGTATTCGAGGCGGCCTACCGGAATCATCTGCCGGTTCTCCTGAAAGGTCCGACCGGTTGCGGCAAGACCCGCTTTATGGAATACATGGCCTGGCGCCTCCAGCGGCCGCTGATTACCGTCTCCTGCCATGACGACCTGACCGCCACCGACCTGGTTGGTCGCTACCTGATCAAGGGTGGAGAAACGACCTGGGTGGACGGACCCCTGGCCCGCGCCGTACGCGCCGGAGCCATCTGCTATCTCGACGAGATCGTCGAGGCGCGCAAGGATACCATGGTGGTGATTCATCCTCTAGCCGACGATCGCCGGGTGCTGCCGATGGAGAAGCGCGGCGAGCTGATCGCCGCCGAAGACGCCTTCTGCCTCACCATCTCCTACAACCCCGGTTACCAGAGCGTCCTCAAGGACCTCAAGCAGAGTACCCGTCAGCGGTTTGTGGCCCTGGAGTTCGACTATCCGGGGTCGGACACCGAAACCGGGATCGTCGCCAGGGAGTCCGGCGTTGCGCCCGAGGTGGCCGCGCGGCTGGTGAAATTCGCAGGCATGACCCGCAACCTCAAGGGGAGCGGCCTCGAAGAGGGTGCCAGTACCCGCCTGCTGGTTCATGCCGGCAAGCTGATCGTCTCCGGCATCGACCCGGTCGTCGCCTGTCGCACCGGTATCGCCCAGGCGCTTACCGACGACCCGGAGATGATCATCGCCGTTAACGAGCTTTCCTCATCTGTATTTTAATGGGAGTAACCGCAAAGGACGCAAAGCCTGTTCTGGCAGGAGGCCCGCCCCGGGGCGATGCTGCAAAAGGTCAATCCCGGCGGGGGCACCCCTTTGGCCTGTGCAGCAAGTCGCGAAATTCCCTTGACGCGGTTTTCTTTGCGTCTTTGCGGTGAATATCTGTATGAAACCGAGACTTGGCATCGAAGAGATCACTGCCCGGCTGGATGAGCTGCTGGAGGTGGAGTTCAGTTTCCGGGACACATCGGAATCGGCCAGCTCCATTGCCGCACTCGATCGCCAGCGGCAGGACTTCATTCTCGATCTGGTCGCCCGTGTCGCCAGTACCAACGTCGAGATTGCCCATCGCCTCTCCGGTCACGCGGTTCGCGTGCTTGAGGCTACCGACGAGCGCATGGTCGAGGCCTGGGCCCTGCACGCCACCGACACCTATGATCGGTCCGGCCTTCGCCCGGGTCTTCAGGTGATTGTGGAGGTCGATCGTTTCATCAAGTTCGGGCGGGCCCGCGCCACCGGAGCGGTGCTGGAGGAAGCGGGCGGGGTGCTGCTGCACTTTGTCCACGGGCTCTCCGGGCGCCCCCTCAAGCTGGAGGAGGCGGATGAGGCCTATACCGACACCGAGACCCTCTATCTGCCGCCGGTACTGTCGCGACTTCCGGATTCGAAGGACAACTTCAGTCTTTACAAGGCGATTACCGCCATGCTGTGGGCTCAGACCCGGTTCGGTACCTTCAGGACCTCGGTCATCAATGCCCTGCGATCACACCCGTCTCCCGGCCCCCTGCTACGGCTCTACCATGCCTTGGAGACCGTGCGACTGGAAGGGTGCATCAGTCGCGAACTTCCCGGTTTGTGGCGCGAAATGCTCCGAATAAAGGATACTTTGGGTGAGGTTCGGCCGCTGGAGTGGGTCACTGTCAGTGAACAGCTGCTGCGGCCCGGTGCGGATTCCGCGGAGAGCCTTGCGCTGGCCTGCGAACAACTCGGCCGGCTGCCCGTACCCTCTCCCTTCAGTTATCAGGGCGTGCTGCATCTCGGGGAAGTGGCCGCGCGGACAGCCGAGCGGGTGGAGCGGGAAAAGGCCCTGTTTCGCGTCTCCCTGCGCGACCTGCTGGAGGAGAAATCGGAGGAGGAGAAGGCTGAAGCGGAACAGCAGCCCCCCCGGCGCTTTTCCAGCCTGCCACCTGAAGCATCGGAACAGGAGAGCCCGCTGGATACTGAACTGCTGCTGGACTCCGAGCCGATAGCGCCGCCCGAGCATATCCGCAACCTGATGAGCTCCATCATGCTCGATCTGGGCGAGATCCCGGATGAATACCTGGTGCCGGCAGGCCCCGGCGACTACGACCCGCGCCTGTTCGAGGATGAACACAAGGACCCTGATGAAGTATGGCTCGGCACCTATCACGAGGAGGGCGCCGATCTCTACAACGAGTGGGACTATCGCCGGCAGCACTACCGCAAGAATTGGTGCGTGGTGCGTGAAAAAACCGTGGAGCCGGTGGATGACGGTTTCGCGGGGCAGGCGCTGCAGAAGTACAGTGGCCTGGTGCGTCACCTGCGCAAGACCTTCGAGGCCATGCGCGACGAAGACCGGGTGGAAAAGCGTCAGCCGGATGGTGACGACATCGATCTCGACGCCCTGGTGGAGGCCCTTGCCGACGTCCGCAACGGGGTGGAGATGACCGAGCGTGTCTTCACCCGCCTGCACCGTACCGAGCGCAATATCGCAGTGGTGTTCATGGTCGACATGAGTGGCTCGACCCGGGGCTGGATCAACGATGCCGAAAGGGAGTCGCTTTTGCTGCTGTCCGAAGCCCTTCACACGCTCGGTGATCGCTTTGCGATCTACGGCTTCTCCGGCATGACCCGCAAGCGCTGTGAGATCTATCGGGTGAAGGGGTTCGAGGAACCCTATGGCCCCGAGGTGCAGCATCGTATCAGCGGCATCCGTCCCAAGGACTACACCCGCATGGGCTTTGCCATCCGTCACCTCTCGCGGATCCTTTCGGAGGTGGAGGCGAAGACCCGTATCCTGGTGACCCTCTCCGACGGCAAGCCGGATGACTATAGCGACTACCGCGGCGAGTACGGCATCGAAGACACCCGCCGTGCCCTCATCGAGGCGCATCGCGAGGGGATCCACTCCTACTGCATCACTATCGACACCGAAGGCCCCGAATACCTGCCGCACATGTACGGCCCCGTCGGCTACACGGTGGTCGACGACGTCCGCCGCCTGCCCTATCAGGTCGCCGATATCTACCGGCGTCTGACCACGTAGACGGCGAAGCCACAGAGAGCAAAGAGTACACAGAGACAATTTGAGCGAATCCAGGCGAACCACGGGGAACACGGGGCGCACGGGGAAGAAAAAAACTTGCCCCCGTTGTCATTGAGCACTACCCGCCGCTCCGCAGCCCCGAATCGATGATGAACTCTTAGCCGTCATTGCGAGGAGCCCCAGCGACGCGGCAATCTGGGGTTTTGGGAGCAGGAGATTACTTCGTCGCCGGGGCTCGGCTGTGGCATCCTCGAGAATAGGTTCCAGACATTCTCTACTACCGCCATCCATGGCGGCATGCGTCGCTCTACCACCTACATCCATGTAGGCGTCCTCGTAATGACAGCGGGGGCAAGTTCATCAGGAGGAGCCCCGGCGACGAAGTGATCTCTACCTTCGACCCCGAGATTACCGCGTCGCCGGGGCTCCTCCGAAGAACTTAACGATTCACCCCTTGAATTTCGAACCACGGGGAACACGGGGCGCACGGAGGAGAAAAAAACCGAACAAATTGTTTTACCCCGTGATCCCCGTGTACCCCGTGGTTACCCGTTCGTCGATGATTCGCAACTTCTGCCGACGAGCCAAAAAAAGAGGCGCCTTTCGGCGCCTCGAATAAGCCTCCGGGGGGAGAGGCTTCGGGGTATCGACCGATGGCGTCAGGGTTAGCCGACCGCGTACATCTGCTTGGCCTTCTGCGCTTCGCGTGCCTCTTCGGGAGAGTAGGCGGCACCGGACCAGAGCATTTCGTAGGCGATCTCCTCGTTGCCGTTCTCGCACAGCGCCAGCACATCCTTGAATAGCGGCTGGAAAGTATCGGACTTGTGCGACTCCTCATGCTCCTCGAAGGTGTTCCAGAAGGTGATGATGAGCGCCTCCTTGCCCTTCAGCGGACTCTCCACCGCCTGACCGGCCGTCGAGCCCTCATTGGAGATCGCACCACTGTTCAGTGCCACGAAGCCGCCGACGAAACCGGTTTCCGAGTGATAGGTCTTGACGTTCTCACAGAGCATAGCCACGCGCTCTTCGAGGTCCTCGACGCTGTATTCCGGCTTGAGGATTACGCGGTTGAGCGTCACCACACCGTTGTGGGGGAAGTTGTTAATCAGGCTTGCCATATCTGCACCTCCTGTCGGTTCCAGGTGAGAAGTAATTAATAACCGACTTATTTACTAATATATATGCCTCACAAGATTTGTCAACTATCCCCATAGATAAACTTTGGGCAAGTAGATGGTCGGCTGCATCCCTTAATGCCCGAATGGCAGAGTCGCCCGGCGCGTCCCATACACCACGGGGGACACAGGGCGCACGGGGGAGGATATGACCCGAAAACGGCGCAGCCCATCCACGGCCACCGAATCGTAGGGCGCATTCTGAAAATGCGCCGCGGCAATGCCTCCTTGAATTTTGAACCACGGGGGACACGGGGCACACGGGGAAGAAAATACCCTAAAAACTGGTTTTACCCCGTGGTCCCCGTGTACCCCGTGGTTACCCGCTCTTCATTGCTTCGGGTCTGCGCAGCAGGGAGATACGACTCGCAACAACTGAAGGAATGAATGCTGCCCCGGCTCAGTCCCATCCGCAGCACACCGGAGGTAGGGAGCATTCTCCAAATGCGCCGAGCCAATGCATCCTGAAGAACTCAACGATTCACGCCTCGAATTTTTGAACCACGGGGAACACGGGGCACACGGGGAAGAAAATACCCTAAAAACTGGTTTTACCCCGTGGTCCCCGTGGTTACCCGCTCTTCATTGCTTCGGGTCTGCGCAGCGGAGGATACGACGGACCGCTCCTGCGGCGGCTAGCGGATCAGCAGGTACAGCGCACCGTTCCCCCGGACGATATTCAACAGCAGGCTGTTGCTACCCTTCACGGCCCTCTCCAGTTCCTGAAGGTTGGTCACAGACTGGCGATTGGCCTGGGTGATCACGTCGCCGGGACGCAGACCGGCCTTCCAGGCAGCCTTGCTGCGGTCGACCTCGGTCACGAGTACCCCCTCCACCTTGCCGGCGAGCCTGGAACCCTCCGGTAGGTTGCCGAAACTGGCTCCCGCGAGCCGCGGGTGCAGCTTGCCGGCCTGGACCGCGGCGGTAGCGGGTTCCCGAATCACCGCTTCGAGGGTCCGGGTTTCGCCATTGCGGACCACCTTCAGGTTCACCCGCTGGTCAATCCGCAACAAGCCGATGGCGTTGCGGACATCGGTGGCACTGCGCACCGGCCGACCATTCACCGCCACCAATACATCGCCGGCCTGCAGCCCCGCCTTGGCCGCGGGGGAATCCGGTGCGACCCGGGTGACGACTGCCCCGGGCCGGTTCTCCAGCCCGAACGCCTGGGCCAACTCCGGGGTCAGATCCTGGGCCTGTGCACCCAGATGGCCGCGGCGGACCTCTCCGTATTCCACCAGCTGTTCGGTGATTTCTCGGGCCATGTTGATGGGGATGGCAAAGCCGATACCGATGTTGCCGCCGCTCTGGGAGAGGATGGCGGTGTTGATGCCCACCAGTTCGCCGCGCAGATTCACCAGGGCTCCGCCCGAATTGCCGGGGTTGATGGAGGCATCGGTCTGAATGAAGTCCTCGTACCCCTCGATCCCGAGCCCCGAGCGGGAGAGGGCGCTGACCATGCCGGAGGTCACCGTCTGTCCCAGTCCGAAGGGATTGCCGATGGCGACCACGAAATCTCCCACCCTGAGCTGGTCGGAATCGGCAAAGGGCAGGGCGGTGAGGCCATCCTGCTCCACCCGGAGTACGGCCAGATCCGAGTCCGGATCGGACCCGACCAGTTCGGCTTGAAGGGTCCGGCCGTCCTGGAGATTGACCGCGATCTCGACGGCGCGGGCGATGACGTGATGATTGGTGACTACATAGCCGTTTTCCGCATCGATGATCACGCCGGACCCGAGGCTCTGGGTGTAGCGTTCGCGTGGTTGTTCGGGGACGTCGAAAAAGTGCCGGAAGAAAGGGTCGGAAAACAGCGGATGCTGGCGCTGCGGGACCCGCGTGCGGGTAAAGATATTGACCACAGCGGGGACCGTACGCTCGATCATCGGAGCCAGTGTCGGTAACGGCTCGCCCTGGCTGTCGCTGGCAGGCAGTGCCGCCGTGACGCTCTGTGGAGTGGAAACAAATGCAAGCAGTACGGCGGTTGTGAATGCCGCCTGGAAGATTCTTTTCATATCCATCGCCTCAATGATCGACTTTGAGTTGGAATTCGCCGCGCCGGCCTGCCGTCGGCCGGCGGATCGGACCCGTTTGATGACACCGCAACTCCTTTGCGAGCCGTACCCGCCTGCTGCGCAGGTTCGAATCAATGAAGAACTGATAACCACGGGGTACACGGGGACCACGGGGAAAACACGTTTTTCGGGTTCTTTTCTCCCCCGTGCGCCCCGTGTTCCCCGTGGTTCGAAATCCAGGGGGTGAATCGTCAAGTTCTTCAGGAGTTCTTCTACATCCCCGTTAGGAAAAGGAGACAGCCGTCTGCGGCTGGAGTTCCCGGGTTTCACCACAAAAATGGCGAAAACGCCTAGGAGCCTGCCCGAGAATAGACTGACCTGCGTGACGGTCGCTATTCTCGGACAGGCTCCTACCGATCCTCGTACCGCTGCTCAAGGGCCCGGATGCGGTCGCGCAGTTCCCGGACCTCGTCCAACAGGTCCAGGGCCAGGGCGATGCCGGGCAGGTTGATCTCCATATCCTGCTGTAGCCGCCGTGCTGCCTGCACGCGCCGGACCGCGTTGGCAGAGAACGACCATCGCGTCGGTTCCTGGCCGGAAGGCTCGATGAGACCCTCATCGACGAGCTGGATGACGTATTCCGCGCTGACATCACAAGCCCGGCATAGCTCGCCGAAGCTCAGTCGGTCTTCCTCTTCCAGAATGGTGATAGTGAGGTCCTTGTGATGCGCCATCGTTTCACTCTCCCAGGTGTGCCCTCGGGTCGAACGGCATCTCCCGCGCCATTTTCTTGTAGAACTCCCGCTTGGCGTCGGTATCGGCAGGCGGGGTCATGATCTCGAGTACCACATACTGATCGCCCGGTGGTTTTCCCGGCATACCACGCCCGCGCAGGCGCAGCTTTTGACCGCTGCGGCTCCCCTCGGGGATGTTCATCCCCACCTTGCCACCGAGTGTCGGCACCTGCACTTTGGCGCCCAGTGCCGCTTCCCAGGGCGTGATCGGCAGATCGAGATGGAGGTCCTTTCCCTCCGGGCGATAGAGCGGATGGGGTTCGAAATGAACCTCCAGATAGAGGTCGCCCGCTTCGCCCCCCGCCATTCCCGGCGAGCCCTGTCTGGCCAGGCGAATCTGCCGTCCCTCGGTAACGCCCGGCGGGATGCGTACCCGCAGCGAGCGGGTCGTGGTCACGACGCGACCCTGCGGGTCGACCTGCGGACTATCCAGATGGATGAGCTTTTCACCGCCGTGGTAGGCGTCTTCCAGTCGGATGGTGACCTTGGCGTGATGATCCTCGCCGCGTGTGCGACGAAAGCCGCCGCGTGCTCCCCCGGGCCGCTGTCGGAAGCTGTCACCAAACGGGCTTCCGGCGCCAAACATGTTCTCGAAAAAGTCGGAGAAATCGCCCTCGCCACCTCTGCCGGCGCCGGTGAAGCCGCCGCCGGAGAATTCAAAGCCGGAATCCCAGCCGGGAGGGGGCCGGAAGTCCTGTCCCGACTGCCAGTCGCTACCGAGGCGGTCATAGGCGGCGCGCTTCTCCGGGTCCTTGAGCACCTCGTAGGCCTCACCCAGTTCCTTGAAGCGCTCCTCGGCATTCGCCTCCTTGCTGACGTCGGGATGGTATTTGCGCGCCAGCTTTCGGTACGCCCGTTTGATTTCATCCTGGGACGCGCCGCGTTCGACACCGAGGATTTTGTAGTAGTCCTTATATTGCATGGATACTGCGCTCTGGAGTGGTGAAAGCATAGGGCCGTGGCGGGCCGGGATTCCCCGGCACCGCCCGGCAGAGTCTAGCCCTCGACGGTAATCTTGCGGGGCTGGACCTTTTCGTGCTTGGGAATATGCACGATCAGAACGCCATTTTCGCACTTGGCCGATATTTTGTCCGTACTTGCCGTATCCGGCAGGGTGAAGCGACGAAAGAAGTTGCCGTAAGCGCGCTCCATCCGTTTATAGCCCTCGCGCGACTCCTTCTTCGAGGACTCGCGTTCGCCCTTGATGGTCAGCATCCCGCTTTCGGCATGGATCTCGATCTCCTTGGGATCCACGCCGGGGACATCCGCCGAGATGGTGAAGCTGTCCGGCTCCTCGCGGATATCCACTGCCGGCGCCCAGTCGCTGGTGGACATCGGGCTTTCACCTTCGCGGCCTTCATACATGCGGTCCATCTCGCGGCGGATCTGGTCCAGCATGTTCCACGGGTCGTACTGCGTCAGTGCCATGGTAGTCACCTCCTTGAACAACGGATAACGTCGGTTGCTCTCCAGATATAGGTATCGCCGATGGCGACTTCAAGCCCCTGTAAAAAGGGCGGGTTACGGGTGCTCGGATGGGTTTCCAGAGGTGCTGTGAAGGAGGTTAGCGAAGACTCACTCGGCGTGAAACGTGCCCTGGAACGCCAACATTAGCGACACAATATATTGGGTTTTGGTGGTCTTCCAAAAAACTATCAGTAAATAGCAGCACCTATCTTCCATTGCTATAGAAGAATCTTTGGAATGAATCACAAGCAATTGATTTTCAAGGTTTTACGTTATCCGGGCTTTGTGATGCGCCTGCACGCCTGCAGCAGTTGACACCCCCCTGAAGAAGTCCTAACCTACATCGTATTGCCACAATATCTTGTGGTTGACAATCAGTTGCCCAACTACCTCGCAGACACAACAAAAAAGGATTTAGGGGGAAACCACCTGTGACCAAGCCCGTACAGCTCAAGGCTGTCAAAAACACCCAAGTCACCGAAATACCCTTCCAGGCCGCCTCCCTCGACATCTGGGACAAGAAATACCGGCTGAAGACCAAGAGCGGCGAAGTGATCGACCAGGAGCTCGACGACACCTTCAAGCGGGTCGCCCACGCCCTCGCCGAGGTCGAAGAGAGCAATGCCAATAAAGAGCACTGGTACGAACGCTTCCTGTGGGCGCTGCGCCACGGCGCCATCCCGGCCGGCCGCATCACCTCCAATGCTGGCGCGTTGGCTTACAAACCGGCCACCTCCACCATCAACTGCACCGTTTCCGGGACCGTCCACGACTCCATGGACGACATCCTGCAGAAGGTGCACGAGGCGGGCCTGACGCTGAAAGCAGGCTGCGGCATCGGCTACGAATTCAGCACCCTGCGTCCCAAGGGTGCCTTCGTCGCCGGCGCCGGCGCCTACACCTCCGGTCCGCTCTCCTTCATGGATATCTACGACCGGATGTGTTTTACCGTCTCCTCCGCCGGCGGTCGCCGCGGTGCGCAGATGGCCACCTTTGATGTTGGCCACCCGGACGTTATGGACTTCATCCGCGCCAAGCGCGAGGATGGCCGGCTGCGCCAGTTCAACCTCTCGCTGCTGGTCACCGAAGAGTTCATGGAGGCCGTAAAGGCCGAAGCGGTCTGGAAACTCGCCTTCCCGCTCACCGCCAAGGAGGTCGAGATCGACGCCATCGATATCGAGGATCCGGAGCAGGTGGTATGGCGCGAATGGCCCACCAACGACGACTTCCTCACCAACGGTGAAGGCCTGGTGGCCTGCAAGGTCTACAAGAGCGTCCCGGCCCGCCGGCTGTGGGACCTGATCATGACCTCCACCTACGACTTCGCCGAGCCCGGGTTCATTCTCATCGACCAGTACAACGAGATGAACAACAACTGGTTCTGCGAGAACGTTCGGGCGACCAATCCATGCGGAGAACAGGGACTTCCGCCTTACGGTGCCTGTCTGCTCGGTTCGGTGAATCTCACCAAGTTCGTGCTCGACCCCTTCACCGACCAGGCCCGCTTCGACTGGGAGAGCTACCGCGAGGCGGTGAGCGTCTTCACCCGCATGCTCGACAACGTGGTGGAGATCAACGGCCTGCCGCTGCCCGAGCAGCGCGCCGAGATTGAAAGCAAGCGCCGTCACGGCATGGGCTATCTCGGCCTCGGCTCCACCCTGACCATGCTGCGCATGGAGTACGGTGACGAGAGTTCGCTGGAGTTCACCGAGCGGGTCACCCGCGAACTGGCCCTGACCGGCTGGCGTACCGGCGTCGAGCTGGCGAAAGAGAAGGGCCCTGCCCCGATCATGGAGCAGGAGTTCACGATCACCGCCGACATGCTGCGCCGCCGCCCGGAGTTGAAACGCGATGGCATCAAGGTAGGCGACAAACTGCCCGGCCGGGTCCTGCATGCGAAATACAGCCGCTACATGCAGCGTGTCGCCGAGGTGGATCCGGAACTGGTGGAAGCGATGGCCGAAACCGGCTGCCGCTTCACCCATCACAGCTCCATCGCCCCGACCGGGACCATCTCCCTCTCGCTGGCCAACAATGCCAGTAACGGCATCGAGCCCTCCTTCGCGCACAAATACTCGCGCAACATCATCCGCGAGGGGCGTAAGACCAAGGAGAAGGTGGACGTACTCTCGTTTGAGCTGCTCGCCTACCGCGAACTGATCAACCAGGCTGCCGACCCCTACGCCCAGGAGGACGACAAGAAGCTGCCCGACTACTTCATCACCGCCGAACAGGTGACGCCCAAGCAGCACGTCGACATCCAGGCCGCGGCCCAAAAGTGGATCGACTCCTCCATTTCCAAGACCGCCAACGTCCCCACGGAGTATCCATTCCAGGACTTCAAGGACATTTACCTGTACGCCTACGAAAAGGACCTGAAGGGCTGCACGACCTTCCGCTTCAACCCCGAAGCATTCCAGGGTGTACTGGTCCAGGACAAGGATCTGGAGGCCACCACCTACCGCTTCGAGCTCGAAAACGGCAAGACGATCGAGTTGAAGGGCAACGAAGAGGTGGAATACGACGGCGAAATGCACACCGCCGCGAATTTATATGACGCGTTGAAGGAGGGCTACTATGGCAAGTTCTAACTTCGAGATCACCCTGTCCCGCTTCCGGGCCCTGGATGGAAAAGAACTCGAAGTGGTGGGCTTCGCCGAGCGCGCGTCCGAAGAGCGCCCCGAATATGTGGTCGCCCGCCACCGCGACAACAAGCGTCGCATCGGCGTCTACGAAGACCGCACCGAGGCCGTCGATGCTTTGACATCGGACTTCGGCCCGCTTCGTCAATTTGCTTAACTCGGACCGGTAGGAGGGGCGCCCTCGCCGCGAATGCAGGACGGCTCGTCGCCCCAAACCCGGTAGGAGGGGCGCCCCCGCCGCGATAAACGCAGGAGGGGGCGCCCTACCGCAATCTAAAGCGAATGGCACGTCACCCAAACAGAACAGGTAGGAGCGGCGGAAGCCGCGATAAACACCCTAACGAATAAAAATTCCGACGAAACGCACCGTCGGGCGGAGGAAAAAGGAAGATGACCGTAAAAATCGAAACCAAAATCGTCAGCTATGGCGTCGTCAAACAGGAAGAGGAAAAGCCCGCTCCCAAGGTCGCTGAACCCAAGCAGGACGAAACCCACGCCAACGTCGTCCACCTCACCGAAGAGCTCGAGCGTCCCGAAATGCTGCTCGGTTCCACCTACAAGGTGAAGACGCCGCTCTCCGAGCATGCCCTGTACGTCACCATCAACGACATCATCCTCAACGCCGGCACCGACCACGAACTGCGCCGCCCCTTCGAGGTCTTCATCAACTCGAAGAACATGGATCACTTCCAGTGGATCGTCGCGCTCACCCGCATCATCTCCGCCGTGTTCCGAAAAGGCGGCGACGTCACCTTCTTGGTCGAAGAGCTCCGCTCCGTGTTCGACCCCAAAGGCGGCTACTTCAAGAAAGGCGGCAAATACATGCCCTCCCTGGTGGCCGAAATCGGCGACGCCATCGAATGCCACATGCGCATGATCGGCCTCATCAAGGACGAAGGCCTCGACGAACACCAGAAGGCCCTCATCGCCGCCAAGCGCAAAGAGTACGAAGGCGCCGTCAATAATGCCGAGGCCAAAGACCCGGGCGACTTCCCCGACGGCGCCCAGCTCTGCGGCAAGTGCCAGACCAAGGCCATGATTCAGATGGATGGGTGTTTGACCTGTTTGAATTGTGGGGATTCGAAGTGCGGCTAGTCAGGGTGCACTGAAAGGGACAACGGACTAAACGCTAAGACGCAGAGACGCTAAGGACGCGAAGATGGGTAGAGTTAGTTGGGACAAACTGAATTGATGAGAAGCCGGACTTCGCACCGAAGGTGTGGGGGTTCGGCTTTTTTTTCGGCTTTTGGCCGGAAAAGTGTGTGTTATATGGAATCCGTATAACACGGGAAAATGCGGATTCCGTATAAACCACTGTTAGCTTCTAGTAAGTTTAGGGAAATGTGAATGAATATAGAATTTCGTGATGCCGGGGCAAATGACTGCGAAGTAATCGGGTTGTTGGTGATGCAACTTACGAAAGAGATTTCCGAGCGCACGTCATCGCGACATTTTGATATCGATATCGATAACACCATAGGGCTTTGTCGAGCGTTATTGCTAGCAGGTCAATACAAGGCAATCCTTGCCTATGCAAAAGAACGTCCGATTGCCGTGGCTACGTTGGCTGAGACATTCGCTCTCTATGCAGGGGGTAAGATTGGAGTAGTTCAGGAGTTCTATGTTGATCCAGACTTCCGATCGAAAGGAGTAGGTCGAAGGTTGATCGACGAGATCCGGGATCTTGGCCGCAAGCACGGCTGCTCGTGCATCGAATTGACTTCGCCACCACTCCCAGAGTTCGAGCGTACATTGGGGTTTTATGAGCGGAACGGGCTGGCACCGGTTGGGGGACGCAAAATGCGACAGTATCTTGAGACTTTAGGCTAACAAACCGGTGAACCCGGAGGTTCGATGCGCTTCGCGGTCGGGTTCCTGGCGGCGCGGGTTACCGGAAGCGTCAGCGCGGGAAAGATAAGGAAATATTGGTGAGAATCTCGTGCTCTTACGCCAGTTACGTTGATTCAGCTTCCCCTGCCACCGGAAATATTAAGCGGGGGCTTTCAATCCGTCGTAGTCTCGTCCGCTTTCTTCTGACGATCACTCTAATGAGTGGCCCCGTCGGGGGTAGTGAAGCGAAGTTGCGCTACTGCGAGGCAGGCAAAATCGAAAATCGTCCGGCTCTGGCTGCCTGCTTCCGCACAGGGGAGTGCGAGGAGGCCATAAAAATACAACTCCAGCGGACCGAAGTCGGAGACGGGGCTGAAAGTCTTTTGCTAGGAGAGCTTTACATGAGGACGGGAGAAATCCAAAAAGCCGGTGAGCGACTTGGTGCCGCGGCCAAGAGCGGCTGCATTGAAGCGATGATGGTCTATGCACAGCTTTTACGGGATGGAAAAGGAGTCGATAAGAACCCCGAGCAGGCCGCGCATTGGTTTGGAGAGGCAGCTAAAGCGGGGGCGGGTACGGCAGCCAAGTTGCTTGGTTCGCTTTATCGCAATGGCGAAGGTGTCGCAAGGGACAAAGCAAAAGCTCTCGACTGGTTCTTGATTGGTGAGTGTCTTAAGAGTAGAAGCGTGAACAGGTCAGACGCCGCTGATTACGAATTCTGCTTGGAAACTGTCGAGTCAGAGAAGTGACCAAAAAACCTCCTGGGTATGAGCGGCTGTGGCAGAAAATGTGTTCGGCTAACTTTTTGCTTCACCCGACCGCGTGCCGCTAGGCGGCCCCCGTCGGGTGAGCTTGGACGTTATGACTCACAAGGAAAGAAATGAGAAAATATCAATTAAGCTGGATTTTAATTAGTGTTCTCTTTTGTGGTGCTGCAAATGCAGAAAGAACTCCAGGACCAGCTGCTAAAGAAGCAGGTGATCTCGGGCTTGTAATTGTTGCATCCGATACACCTAAATACATCGAAGAATGGCTATCTACACCTTCGAGCCATGGAGTAACGATAAACAGACTAAAGGTGGCAAAGCCTGATCAACTTATCGTAACGGCGTTCTTGGTTACAGGGATGTCAGCTAACGATGATGGTAATTATGAGTTCAGCGTCTCATTGTACATTCTTGACCCAAATGAAAAGCCAATCTTTGGGCGGCGTAATTATGCCAAGGGGAAAGGGAAGCTACCTTCTAAACCAATGCTGACAATGGCCGATTCTGCATTAGATCTCATATTTGAGGAAAGTGATCCAGAGGGAACTTATACAATAGTGGCTCAGGTTGTGGATTTAGTAAATGGAAAAAAAGCTAGTGATTCATATAGCATCAAATTTATCAAAGGTGAGTTATAGCAATGCGCTCCAGCCGATTCGTCGCCGCGATGCGGCTCCTCTTAGCTGAGCTTAGTCGTTAGAAGGGCAAAAAAATGGACTTGAAGCAACTAGAACAGGAAGCAGCTGCGGACGTCAGAAAGCATTATGGACGATTGAAAATTGTTCCATTGATCGTGGCGTATCAGTTGTGGGTGGTGGCCATATACCAGAGCTCGGGTTGGTTGTCCACTGTTGCTGCCAGCATGGTAACGGGGTGCTGGATTATTGGGTGGCCCCGCGGATTCCTCCGGAACGTAGCGCTCGTAATTGTCTTGGGGATTGTGGTACCGGTAATTCTGGCACCATCCGGAGTAGCCAAATGACCGTTCTAACAACAGCTTGGAGAGCGACCTCGGGAAGCGCTGTCGCGCTGCCATCGCCGCCTCAAGCTGGCCGTTAGGAGGCTCGATGCAACGCTTGGCGGTTTTACTCGGAGCGGTGGTTATCGGGAAAGCTGTGGCGCAAGGCTCCTTGGTACTCCCGTTTTGGGATGCCAGGGGCAATCAGTATTCCACGGAGACTTTTGGTTCCCAAATTCGCGACAAATTCCCGGGCGCTGAGCCTGCTCTCATGCTTGTTGTAACCGAATCGACTGAAACCCCGGAATTCAAAGAACAACTGTCAAATATCGCGGATATGGGACATCAGATTGAGGAAATTCAGCTGCTTATCGCGGTGGCGTCGGTGTCGCCCGCACCGCATGATGGTTATTGGCTTTCGGAGAAAGCAGCAAAGTCGCTACTGCCAGAAGGCAGAAGCTTCAAGCTGTTTTTCATCGGTGGCGCAGGGGAGGTTTGCTCGGAAACAGTGGAGCCCGCGAGTGCATCAGAAATCCGCCTCCTGACAATGAGCTGCACGCGACGCCGGGAAGCTTCGGCGCTTTTTTACACGCTCGGCGTGCGGCGCGCGTGAGCAAACCGTTATGCGATATGGAAAGACCAATGAGACGAGTGACTGTGCTGGTATATGCCTTGCTAGTACCTATCGTGTCCTTTGCCTCAGAGACATCTTCGGACTGTCTGGCTAGAAAGTACGGCAACTATGCACTGGCGAAGGAAAAATGGCAGAGGGCTGTTACAGAGCTTATCGTTGGGGTCGCGCCTGAGTACAAGGAAGTCGCGGAAATATATTTGCGTGACCAACTTAGAGCTATCGAACGGGCGAAAATCGCCGTGGAATTCTTGGCACGAGAAGAGCTGGAGCGACTGAGAATCGGAATGTCCCTCAATAACTGGCTTGCCCTTGATGAGTCTCTTCGGCAGAGGGTGGCAGCGAATGAACAAAGGTATGCGCGACTCCTCGAGTTACAGAAAGCCGCACTACGGCGCGCCCCGCACCCAGACGGGGACGGCCTCCGCCAATTGATGCGGTCTGAAATAGCAGCTTCGGATGAATATAGGGCGCTGCTAAAAACGTTTTCTAAAACTGTTCGAGAAATTGAAGATAGCCAATGCCAAAAGAGCATAACAAACCGGTGAACCCGACGCCGGAAGGTTACGTAGCATTACTCGAAAAACTTCATTGGCGGCGCGGGTTACCGGCAGCGTGAAAAGCTATGGAAAAGCTGTTTCGTACTCTGCTGGTAATTTCGCTCGTTTTGTACCTCGTTTGGGTGGGTAGTTTCTACTTCGCTCATTGGTTGTTCTCGCCGCAGGTAGCCAATGCGGTTGTTCATACCGGTGCGGAGTCATTGCTCCAAATGCCCGAGCCGTTGTTATGGATGCTGCCGGTGCTTTGGCTGATCGCGGCAATTGGGATGTGGCAGTTCGCCCAAGGAGCGCGGACATTCTATGTGGTACTTACGGCTTCGAGCCTTGTCGTTGCCGCGATTTCGGGCGTGCTGATTCAAAGTCCAGCCCAAACGGTATTAGCTGATGTGGTTTCGTTATGCGACGGTGCCATCATCGCGATGGCCTACCTCACGCGGTTGGATGCAAGGTTCAGAGGGGACGCTTCTAACATACCATTGCAACCGACCGCTGGAAGCGGCGGCTGAATGGGACGTTAGAGCAAAGAACATGAAGGGTAGGAAGCTAATATTGACCGCCATTTTCGTTCTCGGCCTGGTGGGTGGCCCGTCAGCGTTGGAGTCGGCCAGATCGGCCGTGCCGCCGATAGATTGGAATGCGATTCCGTTCGCGCTGATTGGGGCGATAGTTGGGATGCTTCTTGTCTTGGGGATGCAAATTGCAAGAAGAAACCCCAAACCAGCACGTGTCGCGATCCAGGCATTTGAGGGAATTTCCTCCGGCGTTCTCGGCGCAGGATTAAGCGCTCTTGTAGTGTCGGCATTGAAATACGGATGGCTGCCTTCGGGCGTCTTTTTTGCGGCCTTGGGAGCCGGCTTATTCGCGGGAGTGGCCTTGGCCGCTCTGCTGTTTCGCTGGAGGTACAGAGATGTGCTCTAACAAGCCCATCAACTCCGACAGCCAAAAGCTACGCTCGTCCGTCTCACCGCTTTCGGCTGCGGGTTATGGGAGGCGTTAGGGCGCAATGGCTAGGAAGTATACAGGCAAGCATGTTGTGCTTACCCTCGCTGGAGTTGGCATGCTTGCGTATGCAACGTTTAAGGTGTTTATCGCTCCAGCCGCTTTCGACAGGGAGATCGAGTTCCACGTGTGGAATCTTTACCTGCGCGGCCAGGAAGCGTTGATCGTGGGCTTGGCGTACATGTTTCTTTCTTTAACGTTGATTTTAGTGGGGTTGGTAGGCGATGGAGATGAGAATTCATAGCCCTAACTCGGCGCTTCACCCGACTGCGTGCCGCTACGCGGCCCGCGCCGGGTGAGCTTGGATGTTAGAGCCAGAACGAACATGGACACCCAACGTAAGGAGACGAAGAGAAAAGCTTTCGCGGTGGCGATGACGAGCCTTTTTACTCAGAGCTGCGGTTTTTCCCTAAGTTACGGTAACGGCATGCGCAAATATGGACATGCTTAGATGATTTCTGGCGCCATAGTCCGAACTCGGCGCGCTCGTAGTTCGCGGGTCTGGCGTCCGCAGCGCAATAGCGCGATCGGAAAGGAAAGCGTTAGGCCAACAGCGTTCGGCAGGCGCCAATACCGGGCGTTCGTCGGTAGCCGAGTTGCTCGCAGGCTTTCTTGAGGTCGTGGATTGCACCTACGAGACCCTTGAAAGGGCTCTCGAACTGGGTAGTCAGATAGCCCCACTGCTTGGGATCGATCGCCAGGCGCTGGAGGATAGAAGGTAGGTGCTCGGGGATGGCGCCACGCTTGCCCTCGCGGATGAGCCGTCCGGTGAAGCCCACCAAGTCCAGATAGTCGGTAAACCGAAAGGGCAGGCCCCTGGGCATCGGCTCGCGCGCGTTGCCGGCGAAGGGAAGAAGGTGGGCCGGTTGTGACGGGATGTCGTCCGTACGGTCAGCCTGTTTTGCCGTCGCGGCGCGCTCCTGAACGGAGGTGAACTTAGCTTTGCCACGGGTTGGGGGTGATCCCAACAGTTGCGCAAAGCTCGCCGCGAGGAAAAAGGTGAAGTACAGTGAAAGGCCACGGAGTTGGCAAGGACGGGCCATCGCGCGTCTGGTTGGAGCGGAAGACGATGATAATGGAAGAACATGAGGGATTCCTCGGCTTCAGGTGGTGCAAAAATAAGCCGGTAAGAAGTTTCGGAGGGGGAGGAGTGACTGGGATGGATCGGAAGCTATCGAGGCGCCGGACGGGCGCGAACGGAGGTGTTCTGGTATTGGTGTTGCTGCTGGCCAGCGGTGCGGCCGGGGCCGGAAACCTCTACCGCTGGACGGATGCCAATGGCGTCACCCACTTCGGCGACAAGCCCGGGCCCGGCGCAAGCGCAGTGGAGGTCGGGCCTTTGAACGGCTACCGTGCGCCACCCGTTCCGGCTTCGTCGCCGGACCCCAGGCCGGAGAAGGCTGTAGGTCAACCAAAGGTGGTCATGTACGGAACCGAATGGTGCGGTATCTGCAAAAAGGCGCGTGCCTATCTTGGCCGTAACGGCATTTCGTACACGGAGTATGATGTGGAGAAATCGGCAAGAGGCAAGCGGGACTACCGTCGCATGAACGGGGCGGGGGTGCCGATCTTTCTGGTGGGTGGCCAGCGGCTGAACGGCTTTTCAGAAGCGCGTTTCGAACGTCTGCTGGATACCGGGGACCAGTAGGCGGTGAAGCGTGCAAATACCAAGGGCCGGTTTTCGCATTGGTTTTATCATGAACCATCTTATTGACCGGACCCGCCATGGAACAACACAAACTGGTCCTGCCTGAACACCTTAACCACTACGGCTATCTTTTCGGCGGCAACATGCTCAAGTGGGTCGACGAGTACGCGTGGATAGCCGCCAGCCTGGAACACCCGGGCTGTAAGTTCGTCACCATCGGTATGGATGGGGTGGAGTTTCGCAGGGGGGTCAGCAAGGGGACGATACTCCGCTTCGTCATCGAAAAGGCGGAGCAGGGGAGTACCTCCATTCGATACACGGTAAAGGTCTTCGCCGATGATATCGAGACCGGTCGGGAAGAGAATGTCTTCTCCACCCATGTGACTTTCGTCTGTTTGGGCGATGAAGGGAAGAAGATACCCATCCCGTGCGACTGACCTTTGCGATCGATTTGCTGATCGCCTCGAATTAGCCGTGGGATCAACTTCGACCCGTGAACCAGTCATTGGCTATAGCATGATGACGAAAAAACAACGTAAATTGATTGAGATATGGGGGGTGTTGTTTACCTTCCTTACGATTGCCCTTCTTCTAGTCGATCATCCTGCCCTTGCGCGTGCCATGTTTATACCTCTTGTGATTTACGGCATATTAAATTGGCAGAGCATTCGTAGCCTTGAGGGTGTGGGGCCGACACCGATAGAGGTTATTGAGGGCAGCTCAAAAATACGCATGTGGCTCATTGCTGTGTGTGGAATAGAAGTCATCGTGGCGATCTCATTTCTGATGACAGGCAGCAACCTTGATAAGTACCTTGGGATTTGGTCACTTCTCGCCGCGTTCCTTGCACCCTTGCTCCCGGCGCTGATTGCTAGTCAGTTACTCCTGTATCGACGCCTCGGCAAGAGTGCCCTTGCTTGAGGTAAAAACAAACTGAAGGGTAAAGCCTTTCCTCTTACATGGTAGAAATGGTGAATACAGGGAAATACCTTGGATTTTTTATTGTTCTGATTGCTTTTGCGTTACTACTTGTTAGTGGGCAAACCAATGCCGATCAGTACGCTGGACAGACAATAGTCTTTGCCCCGGACAAGACCAACGAAAAGCCTGTCATTTTGTCGTTTCAAGGAAAGCTTTATCAGAGAAATGCAACTTTCGAACGGCTACAGAAACGTGGCGCTGAACCTACGCGAGAAGAGATGTTTGTGATAAATCTTGTCGAGACCAACCGCTCCGGGACCGAAGAGCAGATTCTGTCGCTGTGGAAACCGTCCGAACGGTCGGCCATGCGGAAGCAGGTCAGTAATCCCAGGATGTTCAACAGGAATCGATCTCTTTATAAAAATATTAAGACATCAAGCTTCGTCGCCATGGTTAACTACGGGGATTTTGTGCTGAGTTATGTCGAGCATGAACTCCGGGGGGCGGGCCCTTACCTAAAGATGTATCCGCTGTTCGTTTCGGGAAAGGATGTCTATCTGAGTAATGCCCTCATGGGAGATTTTTTCTACGAAAAGATTGCTTCTCAGTTGGGAGATTACCTCGCATCCAAAAAGCAGAAGTGAGTCCTATTCGGTTAACGGCAAAATAGCAGAAGTGTCAGTCTTTTCTCTTGCATCCGTCTTCGCAGAAAAAAGGACAAAAGTTCGGTCTTTCCTATTATATTTGTGCGCCCGGTCATCCATTAGCCGCCTTATTCGCTCTCGCCCGGTGACGGGACTCGAACGGTATATTGTCCCTGGCGGTTTACAGGCTATGTGGCCGCGTTGCCGGTTGCTCGTTCCACACCGGCAAACCGGCCATAGGCCATGTTGCCATGTAGTCGCAAGTCCGAGACCCTGGCCACTTTCTCGATCAGTCGACTTAGTTCGGGCGCGGTACGAGGTAAGGCGGCCTCACCCTTGCGGTGGAGCGCCTGTAACAGACGATCGCCTCTTCGATTCGCCAAGACCAGAGATGTAAACCAGGCCTGCGGGGATACGCGTAACAGTTCGGTGGCAACCGCCGAAACCTCATCGAACAGATGAAGCATGCCCCAGGCCGCGGCTGCGCCGAAGCTGGAATTGCGGAACGGCAGGTCAAATATATCGGCCTGGATGAGCAGGATATGGTCAGGTATTTTGCCGAACTGCCGGATGAGCCGTTCACGGGCCTGGCGGAGCATGGCCAGAGAGCGGTCCAGGAGTACCAGCGGGCGGTCGGTGACGGTCGCATAGACGGGCGCGGTGAAAACCAGGCTGCCACAGCCGGCATCCAGGAACGGACCGTGGGATTCCTTTAGGGCGTACCGGGCTGCCGAGGCGTAGGCGCGGGGCCAGTTTCCCCAGGCAAACCGGTTGTAAAGCGGGTTACCTACGACCCGGTCGTAGAGTCGAGCGATCCGGTCGTACGGATGATCGCGAAGATCCTCGGGCAGTACGGTGACGATGCCGTCCTCAAGCCGCTGGAAGCGGATTTCCGGTCGAATAAAGGCGGTTGCGGTCATTTCCCTTTATTGTCCTTTGGGCCCACGACAGTGTGCAGGCTGACAAGGCGTCGAAAGCGTTTCACCAGCTCTGCGGGTTCGGGCTTTTCGGAGCGCAGCCCTTCGATAACGAGCGCGATGTAATAGGCCAACAGAGCCTCAATCAGGGTGGAGACCGGATACCCCGGATCGAGCTCTCCACACCCCTGTGCGGCCAAAAGCTCCCGCTTCATCGACCCGGTAAACGTCTGTAGCTGCTGGTCGAAGCGCTGGCCCCATTGGCCTCTCATCATGAGCGACTCCTTGACCAGCACACGGCTCAATGCAGGCTGTCGGGCGTAGTATTCAAACAGCGGACGAACCAGCTCGCCCAGCCGTACATCCAGCGGAGCCCCCTCGGGAAGCGAATGCCTCTGGAGAATCGCTTCGATATCTTCGTAAATCGCTTCGCCCAGCAGTGAGATCTTGTCCGGGAAATGAAGATTGACGGTTCCCGTGCCCACGCCGGCTCGCACGGCTACCGCTCTTATCGTGGTCCCCTCGAATCCTTTTTCGGCGAACAGCTGTTTGGCTGCCGAAAGGATTGCTTGCCGGGTTTGGGTCATCTGCTGTTTTCGTTTCATAGCACCTGAACATGTTCACTGAACATGATCATAAAGCGTAAAATTATTCTGTCAATCGGGTTCCAGCAGGAGGGGCATCTAGAGGACAAGGTCAGGCCATCCCTCTTGCGGGTAGTGAATAATAGGAAACCTATGCCGTTTTTCCACGGCGCAGGTAGACTCGCGCAGCAAAAGAGGGTCTACCAGCCGAGTCCCTGGGAGCAACTCAAGGGCCAGGTCTATTTGGGCTCCGAGACGTTCGTGGAGAAAATGCAGGCAACAAGGACTTGAGCGAAATCCCACAGAAGCAGTGCCGTGCGCCGCCCAAATCGCTGCGCCATTACGCCAGGAAGTTTCCCGACCGAGGTTCCGCTATAGCGGCTGCTTACGCGAGTGGCGGATACAGCCTTAAGGAAATCGGGGAGCATTTCGGGCTGCACTACTCCTATATCCGTCGGATAATAAATCGGCAAGGAATGCAAAAGGAAAGACCTGGACCCTCCATTAGACATTAGACGGAACAGTTCCATTTGCCGTTGGTAGTTCGTTCCTTACTTTCCGTTACTATCTGTTACTCCTTTCCAGTTGATTAGCAAATACTCATTCAGCTAACGTGTACCCAATCCGATTTGGCCCCAGATAATAATCTTCCTTTTTCGAATCCCGGCATCTTCTCCAATAAGAACAGAGAGATGAATAATGCTCAGCCAATCCCAATCCGGTCCGCTCAAGGGGATGAACCCTCGGGTTACCATCATTGCCACTTTGACCGTGGTGTTTGCCGCTATCGCCGGGGTCTTCCATAGCGAGCGTACCGCAGCGGTCATCAGCAGTGTGCGCGCCACGCTAGATCCGATGCTTGGGTGGTATTACCCCCTGCTGGTGGCCTTTTTGCTGTTTTTTATGTTGTGGCTGGGAACGGGCCGCTACAAGAACGTGCGGCTGGGTCATGATAGGGAGTTGCCGGAGTTTACCTTCTTTTCATGGATTACCATGCTGTTCGCGGCCGGCACCGGCATCGGGATCATCTTCTGGGCGGTGGCCCAGCCGATTCTTCAATTTCAGTCGAACCCCTTCAGCGGCGAAAGCACAGCGGCAGAGGTGGCGACCATCGCGATGCGCCTCTCCTTTTTTCATTGGGGCCTTCATGCCTGGGCCATTTTCTCATTCGTCGCCATGGTACTCGCCTACTTTGCCTACCGGCATGATCTGCCCCTGACCATCCGCTCGGCGCTCTACCCGTTCCTCGGTGATCGTATCTACGGACCGATTGGCGACGTCGTAGATACCCTGGCCGTGTTCGGTACTGTGTTTGGTATCGCCACCACCCTGGGTCTGGGCGTGCAACAGATGAATGCAGGTCTGGGTTTCGTGTTCGGGTTGCAGTCCTCAGTGGAACTGCAGCTTGGCATCGTCGGTGGACTGATGCTCATTGCTACCATTTCAGTGGTTTCCGGTGTCCATCGGGGAGTGCGGATGCTGTCCGTTGCGAACTTCTGGATCAGTCTGGGCGTGGCGCTATTTGTGCTGTTCTTCGGACCTACCCAGTACCTGATCAGCTCGACCGTTCAGGCCACCGGGGATTACCTCCAGAACCTTCTGAGCATGGCCTTCTACACCCACGCGAATCATAATAGCGATTGGCAGGCGGATTGGACCATTTTCTTCTGGGGCTGGACCCTGGCCTGGTCTCCGTTTGTAGGCATGTTTATCGCCCGCATCTCCCGCGGCCGCACCCTGCGGGAGTTTGTCATGGGGGTGCTGCTCGTCCCAACCCTGATCAGTATCGTCTGGATCGGACTGCTCGGCGGTACCGCCCTGCATCAGGAGCTGTTTGGCTCGGGTGGCGTAGTCGAAGCGGTCAACCGGGACGTTACCTCCGCCCTTTTCGTGACTATCGAAAAGATGGAGCTCGGAACCCTGGGCATCTTCGTCAGCGCGGTGGTGAACATTCTGATCGGTACCTACCTGGTCACGTCGGCTAATGCCGGCACTCTCGTGGTCACTACCATCCTCGCCGGCGGCGATCCGGAACCGCCGACCGCGCATCGTATCGTCTGGGGGATAGTTTTGACGCTACTGACCGGCGCATTACTGCTTGCCGGTGGACTGGAAATCCTTCAATCAGCGGTCATTACCGCTGCCCTGCCGTTTTCGGTGGTCATTATCCTCATGATCATGGGAACCCTTCGAGCCCTCGAAGCCGAGGCCTTCGCCCCGCTGCCGGGCGTGCGCTCCGAGACGCCACACGAGCTCTGGATCGTGCCCGCGGAAGCCGGCGAGGAGGCATTGGCCTACGCGATCAAGCAGCCGGGCTCCGCCCAACCCGGGGAGGGAGGACAGGCCTCGACGACTCTGGAGGACGAAACCGTTCCAGCAAAACAACGGACGAACCCGGCTCTTGAAGACCCATCCATAGCCTAGTGGTCCATGCGGAAAACAGTGTGGCACTCCCCGCTAGTGTAAAGGGGACAGGAGTCTAGGGTCAGGGCTTTCCTCTTGCATTGGTTTTCGCGGGCTGGCTATGGCACGACCGTGGTCAGGAAGATATCTGTCGGGATGATGAAGACCGGCGCCTGCTCCTCGGCATCCTCGTGAAGTTGTGCGGGCGCTTCGATTGGGTGGTGCATGCCTACTGTCTGCCGAGCGGGAGTACTGCGACGTGGCGCATCACCTCGGCGACTGCATTGCCCTTCTCGTCCACGTTTGCGTTTCCTCCGGGATTTCGGTGGTAATCCGGCCCGATTGGTACACCTGGTAGTGTCTTCAGTGATGCCTTCGGACTCCAATACCAATGAAATTGGAGCCACCGGCTTCGGCCACAAGCCCGAACACGCCGGAGCGGTGGTGGATACGAGCGAAGCCGCTCCAGTTCCGCCAAGAGGGTGGTGCGACGGTGATATCGAGGAGCAGGAATTGTAGCAAGCGGGAAGGCTCCCGGCCCCGGCGCTCCTCCAGCGACGGGTCCCGGAAGGCATAGGAGGGCCCGGTACCGAGAGCCACACTGGTTCGCAAATGCTGTTGCCAGGGGAAACCGTACCAGCGCGCCGAAACGATACCGTTTACCTCAATATGCTGCTGCATCCCCCAATGGTGCGCAGCATTCACCTCCCACTCAAGATGGGCGTTGGAGCCGAGGGTCGCGAAAACACTTCCGCCTCCGATCGCGGCAAGCCGTGACGGCTCGAAGTCGGTATGCAGCTGTACGATCTCAAGGAACCTGGTGTCGGTAAATTGGGCCAAATAAGTATGAAAGAACCAATTTCCCCGAATATCAGCTGCACCTACCCACGCGGGTGCTGTGATACACAGGGCCATTGCGGATAACACCAGCCGTCTTTGGTTTGGTATCCCGATTCGGGGAAAAACACCCATTACTTTATCCAAGCCGTTCCAGCCCAAAAGTATAGAGCGCCGTGCCGGAAGGAGCGTGCGCCGCTTCGGTATACCGTATTGCCAGCGGAGGCGGCTAATGGGTGACCCCCGGCATGCCCCCGGCCCACCCCCGCGGTTCATCGCCGCTGGGATTAAACCTCTGCCGAGGATGTGCCTCCGGATTGGTCGTTTCAGAATGGCCCGGTCGCGTTATTTGCTCTTTCCGAATTCGGGGAAGATCTGTGCCCGCAACTCACCGTCCGGATACGCCTCTGTATGGACATTCACGTAGATGTCGTTTTCAGTAATCGCATTGAACAGTGAGGCGATATTGTTGATGGGTACGCCGCACGCCTCCTGCTGTTCACCCGCGAGCGTGATGTCGTTGCTGGTGAAGGTGTTTTGCTCTTCGCCTTCGGTGACCAGCGGCACGACGACAGGGCCGTTCTCTCCCGCGGGGGCGCAGTGGAGGTGGGCACTGGTGACGGCGGTATTGGTGTCGCTGACCTCGAGCCGGTAGTTCACTTCGCTTAGCTCGTCATTGAAGCTAATGGTCAGCTCGCCCCGTCCCTCGCTTTCGATCGCCGGAACGACCTGAGCTTCGCTCAGAGCCAGCTCGAATTTGGCAAACTCTCCCTTTTCACGCTCCTGCCCGCGTTCGCGCAACTCGTCGTCCTGGCCCATGGCCATTGTGGGCAGGGCCAGTAGGGCTGCCATTGCAAATACGTTTTGCTTCATGCCGAACTCTCCTTTTGCCAAACACCTAAAGCAACCAAAGCCGATAACACCAGATTGGCAATCCGTAATCGTTCGGACATCCTGCCTGGTGAGCCGTCGGACGGGGGCGGAGCGTTTTAGGGGCTCCGAGTTGGTTCGTCGGTGCGGACTCGGACTCGGCCCCTTCATGCAGAGAAACCGTCCGGCGAGGAACGCCTCGATCATCTCGACTTGGACCAGTTCTTGACGGCTTAATGTGCAAACCCCTATGTCACACCCTTTCCTCTCGCTTTGGAGGCCAAGGGGCACTTTATGGATAGAGCGACATACAACTTTTGCGCTAAAATCTTAGGGGTCCTCCATTGCCTGCGTGGCAGTGCCTAGCCGCCATTTTCCTGATTGCGCGGGAAGCATCGGTAAATTATGTCGATCAAGAGTGGGAAATAACAAAAAACCGGACATGGTCTGATGGCTCTCACCAACGAGACTACTATGGCCCAAAACCACACCAGGAACGCCGCGACGTCATCGGACTACAGAACGATGCGCGGGTATCTGTTCGTGCTGGCTTTCGGTGGGGCTGTTCTGGTGATGGCGGGAGTACAAACGGCGGGGCTTCTGGTCAGCCAGCGCCTGGTTGCAGATAGCTATAAGGTCTTGCAGCGTCAGCTCTCAGCCAGTTATGAGCGGGACGTGGCGGGTGTTCTGGAGCATCAGCTCGCCTATCTGCATATGCTGCTGCGAAATCCCGCGGTTATAGGGGCGATACGTCGTGGCGACAGGGAAGCGTTGATGCGGGAGATACAGTGGCAGTATGAACTTAAGCGGCAGGAAAATCCCCATGTAGAAGTTCTCCACTTCCATGGCCCTGACAACCGCACACTGTTGCGCGTACATCAACCGGAAAACTTCGGCGATGATTTGACGACACTGCGTCCGATGATTGCCGATGCCAATCGCACGCGTGAATCACGGACCGGTTTTGAGATCGGCAAGAATGGCATTAGTTACCGGGCGGTGGTCCCGATCACGGATGGCGGTGATCATCTGGGGGCGCTCGAACTGGGGATTAATATCGCCTATTTTACGGAGCGACTGGCCGAGATTTTTGATGTGCAGGTCGGGGTGATCTTTCAAGGTGCGGCGATGCAGCCTTTTGTGGCTCAGCACGGTGATACCGAACTGCTGCCGCTCGGTAACGATAGCTTTGCCTTTTCGGCCATGGACGCACTGGTACGGGAGGCGGGACGCCACTCGCAACAGAGCCGCGCCAATCTTATCCCTTTCGACTATCAGCAAAAGCGCTATGTCGCGCATAAGGTCTTTGGTATCAACAGCTACCTGGGTGAGAAGGTGGGTACTTTGCTGGTCGTCGCTGATGTCAGTGAGCAGGTAGAGGGGATCTGGCGGCACACCATGTGGAGCAGTGCCGGTTGGCTGACACTGCTGATGCTGTTGCTTTTCGGTCAGTATCGGATCTTTTCGCGCATGCAGGCGTCGATCCACAAGCTTGCCTTCTACGATCAGCTGACCGGGTTGCCTAACCGTAGTCTCTTGCTGGATCGGCTGGAGCGGGCAGTCCTGAACAGTGCTCGCAACGGAGAGTACCTGGCTCTGCTGTTTATCGACCTGGATAATTTCAAACAGCTCAACGATACACGTGGCCACCACGTGGGCGATAGTCTGTTGCAACAGGTGGCAGAGCGTTTGCGCGGTTGTGTGAGGGCCAGTGACACGGTCGCACGCCAGGGCGGTGACGAGTTCGTGATTGTGCTGGAGGGGCTCAGCCATGAGTTGGAAAAGGCGCTATTGCAGACCCATAGCATTGGCGAGAAGATCGTCGCGGTCCTGAATGAACCCTATTTTCTGGAGGATGACCTGGAGCACCGCTGTACCTCCAGCATCGGTGTGGCCCTCAGCATTGGAGGCAAGGTGGACGTCGATGAACTCCTCAAGCGCGCCGACATTTCCATGTATCAGGCCAAAGCGGAAGGGCGAAATCAGGTGACGTTCTTTCAGTCAACTGAAGCCGGAATCCCGTGATAATCGGCTCTGTCTTCTTCTGTGCGATCACGGGATGTTTCGCGAACAGGAATAGGCCTCTGTAAGTCGTGCAAGAAATGCAAGAGAAAAGACCTGACACTCATGAAGTGACCCCCATGAAGATATTGAAAGCGAGCATCGATAGCTGGGGTACGGAGCGATTCTCTGCCGTGCTCAAGTCAGAACTGGAGCAGCTGCGCAGTGGTGTGCTGCCGATTGCTCACGCCGTGGAAAAGGGCAACCGTCTTGATGAGAGTGACCTTGGCGTTATCATCAATGAAGTCAGCGATGATGAACAGCATATCTACGCCCGGGTGGGAGTGTTTTTCGCACAGATTGTTGAGTGCGTGACCTGCGGTGGCGGTAGTGGTGCTCGCGACGAAGCGTACTGCGAACTGCTGGTTACCATTGACAAACGAACCGGAAAGGCGGATTTCAAAGCACTTTGAACGCAGGCATTCAAAGGGATTGGTCGTAGAAGATACGTGGTGGTCGATCAGAGCACCTTGCGCGGGGCCCACTCGCGGAATTCGCCGGTCTCGTAGATGCGCAACTTGTTGCTGCGGGGGAACTCGCGCTTTACCACCGTCTTTAGCAGCCGCTTGAGGTCTTCACAGCGCACGCACACGCGGGCCTGCTCGAAGCCCTCTTCCATGAGGCGGTAGTCCGCCTCTCCCTCGCGTACCAGCACGAAGCCCCGGTCGCGTTTGTAGCTCCGCACCTCCAGGGCATGGCCGAGCGGCAGCACTGCGGCCCGGCGCATCACTTCGGCGACGGCGTTGCGTTTTTCGATCACGTTTGTGTTTCCTTCGGAGTCCCGGTGGCCCTCGCTCGGCCCGGAGCCGGGAGGCGTGCGGGCGAGTCGGTCATCGGAGCTCTTTGTTGTCAGTGGGTGACGATCCTATCATGCGGTCAGGAGGCGCCGCCGCTGGGCAGCGGCCATGCCGCAAGAGCAGTACGGGGGCTGTTATTCTTCTTGTCCTCATCCGCTATCATTTTCTGAAACTCCTCTGGAAGGTGACCCGATGAAAGGTTTTCTGCGACTTCTCCTTGTTCTGCTCTTTATCGGTGGGGCTTTTGCCGGGCCTTCGGGGGTGGTTGCTGAACAGGAGGCCCAACCGCGGGTCGATCCCTCCATCAACGTCCCTTACCGGGACCCGGATTTTGATTCCTGGGTGAGGACCTTCGAGCGTCCCGGGCGAGAGGTCTACGACAGGCGCAAGGAGATTGTTGAGGCGACCGGCCTGGAGGCTGGTCAGGCAGTCGCTGACATCGGTGCCGGGACGGGGTTGTTTACGCTGATGTTTGCCGAAGCAGTGGGATCGGAAGGGCGGGTCTATGCCGTCGACATTTCGCGCTCGTTTATCCGCAATATCGAGCGTCGCGCCGAGGAGAGGGAATTCGACAACGTCGAGGGAATCGTCAACAACCAGCGATCGGTGGAATTGCCGGCCCGTGCCGTGGACATGGCCTTCCTCTCGGACACCTATCACCACTTCGAGTACCCGCACGAGATCCTCGCATCCGTGCATCGGTCGCTCCGGCCGAACGGCACCCTTGTGGTTATCGATTTTCGAAAAGAGGGGGGCAGCGGCTGGGTGCAGGGACATGTGCGTGCAAAAAAGACGACAGTGATCGAAGAGATTGAGTCGGCGGGTTTCGAATTGATCGAGGACAGGGATTTTCTGGAAAAAAACTATTTTCTGCGATTCCGCAAAGTGGGAGACCTCAGCCCATAGCCTCACGGCCGATGCGGTGTATCGATTTTTTACCTGAAGTTGTGAACTGGTTCCGAAATACGTCTCCCCAAGAGAATCTCGATCCGTCTTCGGAGCGGTTGTTGGCCAATCGGTCAAATGAACCTCCGGGATTTCCCGCGTCTCTCCTGTCCACCGTTTAAAGAAAGTAATACTGCTATCAGGTGCTGCCACGGATAACGAGACTCACCACCGCGCGTACAGGGGATGAAAGTGGCGTTCCGTGCGCTCGGTTTGGGACAGTTTGCCTAACCGACTGCTAAAGTGGCGAGATCATGAATTTTTGGGTTTGAACGGTCGGTTGGCGAATCATAAATAATGAAAACGTTTTTTCTCTTGCTGTGCAGTGTTGTCGTGGCAAGCGCCGGTTGTGCAGTGGACAAGGAAGCCGTAAAGCGGATGGAACAGGAGCAGCTCCGGCACTCCTGGTTGCTCGCCGAGCAAAGCTCCGTGCTGATGGGACAATCGGCTTTGCTGGAAAAGCAAATCGAGAAACAGCAGCAGATGATTGAATTGCTGGCTGAACTTGAACACTTCCGGGAGGAGCAGTTCGAATGGAATCGTCTAACTGCTGCTGAGAAGGCCGCGCCTGAACCCGCGGCGGCGCGGGAGACCACTCTCGTGCTGAGCGAAGAAGGCAAGGCGGTATTCGGGCGCAACGAGTGGGCCTGGCTGGAACTGCTGGATCGAAACCTCAAGGCGCGTGTCGATACGGGAGCACTTTCGTCCTCTCTGAATGCCGTGGACCTGCAGCCCTTCGAACGCGACAGTCGGGACTGGATCCGGTTTCGTCTGCCGGATGAAGAGCACCCGGATGGTGGCGAAATTTACGAAACTCCGCTTGTACGCTATGTGAAGATCCGTCAGGCGTCTTCCGATGAACTTGAGCGGCGGCCGGTGGTTCGTCTCAATGTGCGCGTGGGCGGATTATCCGACGAAACGGAATTCAGTCTTACCAATCGTGAAAACATGCTCTATCCCGTGCTGCTGGGGCGTAACTTTCTGCGCGATGTCGTAGTCGTCGATGTGGCGCGCAAGTTTGTGCAGCAAAAATATACTCCCGAACCAATGGACGTGCCTGA
The DNA here is from genome assembly GCF_900102855.1 of Thiohalomonas denitrificans. Lineage (NCBI taxonomy): Bacteria > Pseudomonadati > Pseudomonadota > Gammaproteobacteria > Thiohalomonadales > Thiohalomonadaceae > Thiohalomonas > Thiohalomonas denitrificans. The sequence goes on along the minus strand of NZ_FMWD01000002.1, from coordinate 186,544 downwards.
ATGACGACCGGCCGTGGTCCGTTTTATCTGCTGGTTACCCTGCTGCTGATTACGGGTAGTCTGCTGACGTGGTATCGATATGCCATGTTCGATGTCCCGTGGCTGCCGGGAGAGAAAAGGCAGATTTGGTCTGTTGAGGCGCAGGTGGATTTTGTCGCGCTCGGCGAGCCGGTGAAGGTATCGCTTGCGATTCCCGACTCACAGCGCGGGTTCGAGCGTGTCGGCGAGCATACAGCGAGTCCGGGATACGGGCTTGCCTTTGTCGAGAACGGGCAGGGCCGCCGGGCTGAGTGGTCGATTCGCAAGGCGCAGGGGCAACAGACGCTCTACTATCAAGTGGAGATGCTGGTTGACCCCGACACGGTGGGAGCCAGAACAGCCGTGGCGCCACGCATGTCCGCGGTTCGTCTTGACGGCCCCCACGCCACGGTTGTGAACCTGATCCTGGAACGTGCGCGTGAGCGCTCCGCTGGCCCTTACACACTGGCCCGCGAGCTGATCCATGAATTCAATCGCCAGAGCCAGAGCGCGAGCCTGCTGACGCAGGTGAAGCCACGTGGCGCATGGCTGGTCGATATGCTTCATATGGCAGGCATTCCCGCCCGGGAAGTGCAGGCGTTGAATCTAGAGGATGGCCGGCGCCGCCAGCAAGTCGTCAACCTGCTGCAGGTTTTCGAGGGCGAAAACTACCAGCTATTCGACATGCGTTCCGGAAAGTCGGGACAGCATACCAATCGCTTGCTTTGGGAATATTACTCGGCGCCGCTGCTGGATATCGTCGGCGGCCGGAATTCGCGACTCAGCTTTTCCATGATCGAACAGGAAGTGCCGGTCAACCGGATGCTTGAGGAGGGCACGTTTCCCGCTGCACAGAACCTGCTCGACTTTTCCATTCACAGTCTTCCGCTATCCGAACAGGCGCTGTTCAAGGGGATCCTACTGATTCCCGTGGGCGTGCTGATCGTCTCGTTTCTGCGCATTATTGTCGGTGTGCGCACCTCCGGCACCTTCATGCCGGTGCTGATTGCCATGGCCTTCATCCAGACCAGCCTGCTGACGGGGCTTGTGGGCTTCATTCTCATCGTCGCTGCCGGGCTCATGATCCGCTCCTACCTGTCCAGGCTGAACCTGCTGCTGGTGGCCCGTATCTCGGCCGTGATCATTTCCGTGATTATCATGATCGCAGCCTTTTCCGTACTTTCGTTCCAACTGGGGCTCACCGAGGGACTGAAGATTACCTTCTTCCCGATGGTCATTCTGGCCTGGACCATAGAGCGAATGTCGATCCTGTGGGAGGAGGAGGGCCCCAGGGAGGTGCTCACGCAGGGAGGCGGTTCGCTACTGGTCGCGTTGCTTGCTTATCTCGTGATGAGCAATGACATGGTCCGTCATTTGACCTTCAACTTCCTCGGTTTGCAGTTCCTGTTCATGGCAGTTGTCCTGTTGATCGGCAATTACACTGGATACCGCATGCTGGAGTTGCGACGCTTCCAGCCGATGCTTGGCGGACGCGCATGATGGTGTGGCAGCGGCTGAGTCGTCTGCTGCCGTTCCGGCATCTTTCAGCGCAAGGCATCCTCGGTATGAACCGGCGCAACATCTCCTATATCAGTCGCTACAACCCACGCGCTCTCTATCCTCTGGTGGATGACAAGTTGAAGACCAAGCGCCTGGCGTTGCATCACGGTGTCACCACGCCGGAACTCCTAGGGGTGATTGAACATCAGCATGACGTGACCCGCGCGGGAACGCTGGTTGGCGGTCTGGGCAGCTTTTGCATAAAACCCGCCAAGGGTTCCGGCGGCAAGGGGATCCTGGTGGTCTCGCGCGTAGAGGAGGGGGTCTTCTATCGTTCCAATGGCCAGGAGTTGACCCTGCGTGATCTGGAACGGCACGTTTCCAACATCCTGGCCGGCCTGTTTTCGCTGAGTGGTTCCCCTGATGTTGCTGTGTTCGAGGCGCTGATCGAAGCGGACGATTCACTGCGGGACTACTCGTTCGAAGGCGTGCCCGACGTGCGGATCATCGTGTTCCGGGGATTTCCCGTGATGGCGATGATGCGGCTTTCCTGCGCTGTGTCACACGGCAAGGCAAATCTGCACCAGGGGGCGGTCGGGGTCGGTATCGATATCGCAAGCGGCGCTGCGGTGCGTGCGGTGCAGCAGAACAAACCCGTCTTTTTACATCCGGATACCGGCAGGGATCTGCAATCGTTGCGGGTCCCGCAATGGCCTACGCTACTCGAACTCGCCTGTGCCTGCGCAGATATGACCGGCCTGGGCTATCTGGGGGTCGATCTCGTACTGGATCGGCGGAACGGCCCAATGCTGCTGGAGCTGAATGCACGGCCGGGGCTGACCATTCAACTCGCAAATGGTGCAGGACTGTTACCGCGACTTCGCCGCATAGAAGCGTTCCCGGAGGCGCCGCGCATGACGATTGCGCAGCGTATTGCGTACGTTCGCCAACACTTTGCATCGGCCAGTGCAAAGCCGGAATCTGCCACCGCGCACTCCCTGGAATCGCTTCCGGGATAGTCGCCGCGCGCCGGAGCAACTTTCCGGATCGGACAAGAGATCTTTAGAGCTCGCCGCAGCAATCAGTCTCCGCATCCAGTGCCTCTAACAGGACAACACCCAGTGCAGTGGCTTCGGGTAACGGGAGACTGACGCGCGTGCGATGTTTGTTCGTTCGATCACGAAAGGAGACGTATCTCTCTCCGGGACCTGTAGGAGCGCCGATGATTAAAAGGCCGGGCCGGCCGCGGACCGATCATCGGTGACGGCCGGACAAAGCCCGGCAGTCGAACGGATCAGAGCAGCGCGACCCACAGCAGGGTAGCGGCAGACACCATGCCGAGGGCGCCCATGCCCAGCAACGTGCAGACGGTGAAAATATTGGACGCACTTTTGATGGTCGATTCCATTGGTTTCCTCTTTTGCTTTGGGATCGCCGGTAATATAGCCAAAAACTGGAAAATGATCCTTGATGTATGGTAAGGCAGGCCAAAAAAACAGGGCCCCTTATCGTGTTTTTGTGCAAGGTGTGCGGATGGTGGCTAGTGTACTGTTGCATGCTTGGCGATACTTTCAGAGCCCCCCAAAAACGTCAGGACAAGGCGCAGCGCGCAGGTAATGGTCATTCCCTTGTCAAGCGCTGCACGAATCCGCCGGGAGCGGATTCGGACAGCCGAAGGCTGGCCCGAAGGGCGGACTCCAGGGACGGAGTCCGCAACGCCGTCATGGCGTTTTTGGGGGGCTCCCTCCGGGCGAGCCGCTGGCCGGCCATCTGCGGCGTTGCGTTTCTTGGGCCGCTCTTGCGCATCCATGCGCCCGCGGCATTTGTGCGTCCCTGCACTTCAAAGGGCGCGCCATTCCCTGCGAAACGCGCCTTGCATGATGTGCATGGATGCACAAATGCCGCGGGCGCATGGATGCGCAGGAGCGGTCTGGCCGGCCAGCGACTCGCTGAAAGCACCGACAAGCATGCAACAGTACACTAGTCTCACGATTCAGGGATTTTCGATAACAGGATGATGCGGCGACATCTCGGAGAGAGGCAGGAGGCCAAGTGGACGAGTACATGCTGGGCAGTGGATCGGCTCTGCTTCGAACCGCGGTGATCGGGGTACTGGCCTACATCAGTCTGGTTTTCCTGCTCCGCATTTCCGGTCGGCGCACCCTGTCCAAGATGAACGCTTTCGACTTTGTGGTTACGGTCGCACTCGGCTCGACACTGGCGACTATTTTGCTCAATCAGAATGTGGCCCTGGCCCAGGGGGCGCTGGCGTTTGCCCTGTTGATCGGTGTGCAGTATGCAGTCACCTGGTCCAGTGTCCGTGCCCGCTGGTTCCGTGGGCTGGTCACCGGTGAGCCCGCGCTATTGCTCTATCGCGGAAGCTTTCTGCAGGCGGCGCTGGTATCGGCCAGGGTGACTGAAGACGAGGTTCGGGCAGCGGTACGATCCGCCGGGGTGGCGACACTGAACGAGGTTGAGGCAGTTGTGCTGGAAACCGACGGATCTTTTAGCGTAGTCCCCCGAAACGGGGGCTCCGGGGAATCGAGCCTTACCGGCGTCGAGCGGCCGCGCGCAGGGGAGTAGGCGGTCGGGGCTTGCAAAGGTGACTTCGCCTTCGCCACTGGAGGGTGGTTCGTCGGCGCACTGATACCGGATCCTGATGGTATCGCCGCTACGCTCGATGATTTCCTGAGTGCAGTAGCCATCCCTTTGCGGCATCTCTCCACGCGCGGCTTTCTCTTCGCTGACGCAGAGCTTTACACTCTGGCCGGAGGGCCCGAACTGGACGCCTTGAGCCTTTATCATCTGTTCCATTCTCTTGCGTTGTTGGGGCGGCATGTTCGCCAGTTGCTGCTGTATTTCGCGCATGGCGCTTTCCACCTCTCCGCTCTGCGACGTTACGGTGAAGTGGTGTTTCCACAAGCCCGGACGCATATCCGGTTGTGCGAGTGCCTCGGAACCGATGATGCAAATGGCCAGTACTGCGGTCAGGGAAAATCCCGATTTCACGTCGAATCTTTGTTTCAGCGTGTCGCCTCTTCGACAGGATAGATGGGCCGGCGCCGGATGCCTCTGTTGCAATTGGATGGTGGTTCATCTGTCCTGATTCTAGCGGCGGCTCAAATCGATGCGCATCCGCTTGAGCGCCTCCCAGACAGGGAGGGCGAAAAGACCGCCGACAATACCGGCGACAAAGCTGGGGATATTGGTGTTGAAGATCGCCTGCCAAATCTGCCCGAACAGAAAGCTGGCGATCAACATCGCGACGATCGTGATCAGGATTCGCTGCCAGAAGGGCAGACCCCGGGTGGGCTTGGTTTGCTCCTGCATTCCCTGTTCCGCAGTTTAAAGACGGGCTGAACCTCTTGTATAGCCAAAGAGTAGCCGGCGTTCCCGCCTCCTGCCCAGGCGCCAACCAGAGAAAGCGTTTCCTTTTGAACGCTGATAATAGTGATTTACCTGGCGTCTGGCGGTGCCTCGAGCATGGAGCCCGCAAATTCCGCTGCTAACCTAACGGTAGGCTGTTAGAAAACCATCCGCACCGGAAACCAAGGGAAGTCTCGCCCATGAAAAGGACGCAGTGTAACGTCGCACGCCGGGCCCTTGCCGCCCTCATCGCCCTGAGCCTGCCCATGCTCCTTCTTGCTGCGGAGAAGAGCCCGCCTCATCCGGATACATCCGAAAGCGAACTGATGTACAAGGGGGCTCCGGTCGATGTGCCCTCGGAGGAGCGCGAAGTTATCCGCACCGACCCGGACATGAACCAGGCGGAGTGGAACCAGGCCAAGGAGATCTATTTCCAGCGCTGCGCCGGTTGCCATGGAGTGCTGCGCAAGGGCGCCACCGGCAAGCCGTTGACCACCGACATTACCCGTGAGCGAGGCCTTGACTACCTGAAGGTTTTTATTAATTACGGCTCTCCCGCCGGCATGCCCAACTGGGGCAGCTCCGGTGAGCTGAGTGAGGAACAGGTGGACCTGATGGCCCGCTTTCTACAGCACGAACCACCGCAGCCTCCCGAATTCGGCATGGAGGCGATGCGCGACACCTGGAAGGTGCTGGTGGCGCCGGAGAATCGTCCGAAAGAGAAGCAGAATGACCTGAACATCGATAATCTGTTCTCCGTGACGCTGCGGGATGCGGGCCAGGTCGCTCTCATCGATGGTGATTCCAAGGAAATCGTCAACATTATCGAAACCGGTTATGCCGTACACATCTCGCGTTTGTCCGCCTCGGGGCGCTACCTGTACGTTATCGGCCGTGATGCCAGGGTGGACTTGATTGATTTGTGGATGAAAGAGCCGGCCAAGGTGGCCAGCATCAAGATCGGCATGGAGGCCCGTTCGGTGGAGACCTCCAAATACAAGGGATACGAGGACCGTTACGCCATTGCCGGTGCCTATTGGCCGCCGCAGTATGTGATTATGGATGGTGATACCCTGAAGCCGCGCACCATCGTCTCCACCCGCGGCATGACGGTCGATACGCAGGAATATCATCCCGAGCCGCGAGTTGCGGCCATCGTATCTTCCTACCAGCACCCCGAGTTCATTGTTAACGTCAAGGAGACCGGCAAGATTCTTCTGGTGAATTACGAGGACATCGAAAGTCTCCAGACCACCACGATCGGTGCCGCCCGTTTCCTGCACGATGGCGGCTGGGATGCCTCCGAGCGTTATTTTCTCACTGCCGCCAATGAGTCTCACATGGTCGCGGTGGTCGATTCCAAAGAGCGTGAACTGGTGAAACTCATCGACGTCGGGCGGACGCCCCACCCGGGACGCGGGGCTAATTTCATCGACCCCGAGCACGGTCCGGTATGGGCTACCGGTCATTTGGGTGACGCCTCTGTTGCCTTGATCGGCACTGACCCTTCAGGGCACCCCGACAAAGCCTGGAAGGTGGTACGCACGCTCCAGGGGCAGGGTGGCGGCTCGCTGTTTCTGAAGACGCACCCGGAGTCCGGCAACCTGTGGGTCGATACGGCCCTGAATCCGGACGAAGAGATCTCCCAGTCGGTTGCCGTGTTCGACATCGATAACCTGGATGCCGGCTATGAGGTCCTCCCCATCGCCGACTGGGCCGACCTCGGGGAGGGCCCCAAGCGCGTGGTGCAGCCGGAGTATAACGTCGCCGGCGACGAGGTCTGGTTCTCGGTCTGGAACGGCCAGGACCAGACCTCTGCGCTAGTGGTGGTGGACGACAAGACCCGCGAACTGAAGAAGGTTATCAAGGACAAGCGCCTGGTCACCCCGACCGGCAAGTTCAATGTCTATAACACCCAGCGGGACGTCTACTAGGAGCCTGTTTTCGGAAAGGCTCCCAGGAGCCTGGAGCGATCAGCCCCATGTCGTAGTTGCCAGCTGTGGCCAGCGCGGATCGGTCGAGGCTCGGACGAAAGCACGTTTTGGCCGCCACATAGTGGCCGAGTCGGCATTCGGTGACGCCTGCGTTGTATCAGAGAGCGGGTGCGTCAAGGCCGGCCCGGCGGGTCCGCTCGAAACCGTGCACGCCTCCTCCTGGCCTTTCTGTCGGATTCCTCTGTTGAACGCGGCGGTTCATTTCCGGCTCCAACTCTGTCCGCCATCGGGCACCGTGCCCGGTACAGACGTGACTCCAGGTGCCGACGGGTGTAGCCAGCAAGCACTCAAGTTCCGGGAGTGTATAGCCCTCGATATTGCAAATAAGGTTCCCTGCGGCAGGTCTGGTTCGAATTGGCAGCCGTTTCCACTTGTGCATTGTTGCATGCCCGAAAGGTCGCAATCTGAGCCGGATTCCAGAATCGCAGCCAGCCTGGAAATCTGTGCGCTTGTGGCGATAGAAAGCGGGAACGAATCGGAATTGAAATCGTTCTACGGTATGTTAGTCAAAAACATCGATCGACCAGAGGCCTGTTCGCGGCACCTTGACGGACTGCATCGAATAAACATCGGCAGCGAGCCGGGCCCTGCGTCCATTTTGTGAACCGGGAGAGTATTCATCATGAAGAGCAAGAAAGGCCTGTTTCAGCGCACATCGTTCGCAGCGGCTTTGCTGCTGTCTGCCACTTCCGTGGTTAGTGCGCAGGAAACAGTGACCGAGCGGTTGTCGCCCGAGACGCGGCAGATACTGGTTGAAGAGATGCAGTTGCTGGCGTCTGCCATGGGGCCACTGCACACCGCCATCATTACCGGAGAGCACCACGCGGTTGCTGAGCGGGCGCACGAGATTTACGACAGCTTTGTCCTCAAGCAGAAGCTCAGTGCCGCTCAGCGGAAAGAGATTGGTACTCTCCCCCAGCATTTCATCGAGGCCGACAGCGAGTTTCACGAGTTGGCGGCGCATCTGGCCGAGGCGGGTAAACAGGAAAATCCGGCACTGGAGCGTTTCTATTTCGAAGAGATGACTCGCTCCTGCCAGAGCTGCCACCAGGATTTTGCCGGGGGACGGTTCCCGGGTCTGGTCGGGGGCACCAAAGACACGCACAGCCACTGATCAGCTGCGCAGCGGTTCGGAGCGGGGAGGAGTGTTGTAGTCCGCGCGATGCTGTCCGGCCGGGCGCTTAGCGGAAGCGCCCGGCCTTGATCAGTCGTGCCTGCCAGTACGGGTTGGAGAGTGACTCGTAGCTGACATGCTTTCCGCTGGAAGGGGCATGCAGAAAACGCCCTTTTCCGGCATAGATGCCGACGTGTGAGGGTTTGCCGTCGATACGGAAAAAGAGCACATGCCCGGGTAACAGACCGGTCTGGCCCACCGGATGGGTGGCGGCGAACTGGGCAGCGGTGGTGCGCGGTACCTCGAAGCCCGCCTGGCTGTAGGCATACCAGACGAGCCCACTGCAGTCGAAGCCGCTTCGGGGTGAATGGCCACCGTAATGGTAGGGCTTGCCGACTTGCCTTTCGGCGATACTTATCACCGGATCATCAGGGGGGGCACTCTGCTGTGTTGGCTGAAGAGTGCAGCCAACCAGGAGCATTCCGGCCAACAGTACGGAAATCGCGGTTCGCATTTCCACCATCATCCCCATGCCATGGCGAAAAGCGTTGAACCGGTTCACGAATCGTTCCAGAAAATGGCTCTGCCCGGCTAAAAGATAAGGGCGAGCAGACCAATCACTACCAGCAGCCCGATAAGAAAGATGATGAACGCACCCCATCCCAGTGCCTTGAAAACCATTCCCTTGCCCCTCCGGTTTGTCTGCCCTCGAGTCTAGTGCACTTTACCAGGCAGGCAACCGTCTTTCCCCGTGCATCTATAGTCCACAAGGTCAGCCGCTGATAAACTTGGACTCGCTTCCGGCTTGAGGAAAATCGCGCTGCATGGTTGAAGCCGCACTCGACCCCGCCCCGACGGCGGCCCTCCCGCGAGAGGGACGAATACCCGGAAACAGGGGCATCTGGGTTGGCATTACCTGTGTGTTTGTCGAGTTCGCGATGATGTTCACGATCTATTTTATCGCCCGTGCCCATCATCCCGAGGCCTTCCACGAAGGACCCGGCCGACTGTCCAGTGCTGCTGGCACTGTGATCACACTTCTCATGGTTACCAGCAGCTATTTCATTGCCTGTTCCGTGAAGTCGATTGGCCTCGGCCGCAGTCGTAGCGCGGTAAGGTGGCTGGTTGCCGGTTTATTGGTCGCCTTGCTCTATCCGCTGGTGAAATATCTGGAGGTTAGCTGGAATCTCGGTAACGGGATAGAGGGTGATTCGGGCATTTTCTTCACCACTTACTACTATCTGACGCTCAATCACCTGGTGCACGCCTCGTGGGGCATTCTGGGGATGCTGTTTGTGTTGGTGCGCCTCGTATTTGGCGGTTATTCGGCCGAGGAGCATTCGGGGATGGAGGCGCTGGCCAGTTACTGGCACGCGACCGACATCATCTGGCTGGTTATTTTCCCTCTGTTTTACGTCCTGGCATAAATGAGAGAAAAACCGCTCAGTTTTGCTTTTCTGACCATGGCCTGGCTGGCGCTGGTTGCGTTGACACTGCTCAGTCTGGGGCTAGGCGAATGGTTTGGCGCGGCACCCTGGCTGCCGCTGTTGATGGCTGCCGTCATGTGGGCCAAGGGAATCATTGTTGCCGGATGCTTCATTGAATCTGGTGTGGCACATCCGTTCATCCGGCACCTGGTTCGTATCTTCGTTGCCCTGTCGCCGCTGGCTTTGGTGATAACCGCCTTTTTCGGTGACGACATCGCCCGTTGGTCTGCTCTTTAGGCGAGTGGTTGCGGCTGATTAGCTGTTTCGTCGCAAAATGTCCCCTCAATGCCCGCCGATAGTATAGATGCCGCTGTTGCTCATTACTTCCAGGGAGCTGACGTAATTGCGGCTGGCCTTCATTAAAAGCAGGGCGCCACGATGGAAGGGCAGAGTGCCTGCATTCTGAATAGTGCGCTGGCCCTCAACAGAGAAGGTAAAATCGACAAACCTGCTAAGCAGGGGGTCGGACTCATAGTCCTGTGGAGCAACCAGAAACAGGATGCGGTACAGGGGATATTTGCCTCTTTTGAAAGTGATGAGAGAGGGGTCGACGCCCTCGAGATCGAGCATCTTCAGGGCTCGTTGTCGGCTACTGCTAATCCCGCTGACGGCGAAACCGTCCGGATCGCCCTCGACCGCCTTTTCAATCTTTCCAGAGGATTGCAGTACAGTTGCCCGTTGGGCGAACGGCTGATCCGGATTATCGAAAAGCTGCTGGCGAAGGGTAAGGCCGACACCGGATATCTTGCCTTTACGCACGTAGAGGTTGATGGGCCGATCCGGGCTACCTCCCAGCTCTCCCCAGGTGGTGATCTTCCCGGTCAGAACGTCCTTCAGTTGTTCACGAGTGATATCGGAGACCGACTGATTCTCCGGATGTACGGTGACGACTAGCGCATCCCACCCGATCGGGATCAACTTGAGCTTCTCTTCCGAGGAGATCGCACCATCGCCGCTTGCGTTCAGCAGCGGTAACCGGCAACTTCCTCCTAACTGGGCTTTTCCGGAGCTGATGGAGCGCAGGCCGAGGGTTGCACCGCCACCTGCGAGGTCAAATTGGGCACCGGTTTCGTTCTCGAACGCATCTGCGAGCGCCTGCATATAGCCGAGTTTCGATATACCGCAACCGACCCAATTCACGGTATCATCTGCTCGTGCCATGTTCACAGTAACAGTGAGCGAAATGATAACGCCCCAGAAAATACCTCTATCCATGTTATTCCCTCTTGCGATTTTGACTCTTTTTCAGAATCCCGAAACACTCTAGAGCATGTTAGGAAAAGGTCAACCGGAGTATAGCCGGCAAGTGCTTATTGGTGCGGATTTCCTTAAGGAAGCATTCAGCTCTGGTTCAGAAACCCGCGTTAGAATAAGGCATCCAAGGCTTCAGAAAGAGAACAAAACCATGAACTGGAAGAGAGCGGCCCTGTGGGCCTGTGTTGCATCACTGACGATGACGGCAGCGGCGATGGCGGAGAAAGAGCAGCTGCCGAACGGGACCCGGGAGTTGCCGGGTGTTCAGAAGGCCGCCGATTTTGTACCGCCTGCGTCTCCGGATTACAGGGATGCATGCGGAACATGTCACTTTGCCTATCCGGCGGGGTTGCTTCCCCCGCAATCCTGGGAGCGGATATTGACCGGCCTGAATGACCACTTTGGTGAGAAGGTCGAGCTATCAAGGCGCGAGCTAAGTAACGCTCGCCGTTATCTTTTGAACAACGCTGCCGGCCGGGGGCCTCATCCATTGCCCTACGAACTGCTGCGCTCGCTCGGTGAAGAGGTGACGCCGCTTCGGATTACCATGATTCCGTATTTCGTTGAGAAACATGCCGGCCTTCCGAGGGAGGCGGTTCGGGGTAATCCGCAGGTGCGCTTCCTGAGCCACTGTGATGCCTGTCACACCCGTGCCGACGAGGGTCGTTTCTCCGAAGATGAGGTTGAAATCCCGGATTTTACGGACCGCTAACTACGTCGAGTCCGGTATTCGCCATCCCGGGGTGTAACCCGGTTCTTTCGGGTGCCAAGTGCAGGGCCGACAAGGCAGGAAGGGGAATTGGATGAGTTACACGTTAGCCGAGATTGGTGAACACTTCGGTCTGAAGATCGAGGGCGATCCCGCCCTGATGATCGAGGGGCTTTGTGGATTGACGGATGATCTGTCCGGGCGCCTCTCCTTTGTCGGATCCCCAAAGCTCCTGGAACAGGCGGCGCAATCGCGGATTGATGCCTTCATCACCAGACCGGAACTGAAAGTGGAGGGCAAAGCCAATCTCTACAGTGACGACCCGGAGTATGCCATCGCGCAGATTGCGGAGTGGTTCAGGCCGGCGCCCATGCAGCAGGACGAATGGATTCATCCCAGCGCCGTTATTGGCGATCACGTCGATTTGGGCAGAAAAATACGCATTGGCCCGGGGGTCGTTATCGGTCGCCATGTGCGAGTAGGCGACCATACGGAGATCCTCGCAGGAACCGTCATTATGGACCACGTTTCCCTTGGCGAAGACTGCCTGATCAACCCGAATGTCACGATCCGCGAGCACTGCAGCATCGGCGACCGGGTGATTCTGCAACCGGGAGTGGTTATCGGCGGAGACGGCTACGGCTATTTACTTCGAGATGGCGAACACAAGAAAATTCCCCAGATAGGCGGCGTGATCATCGAAGATGACGTCGAGATTGGAGCCAATGGCGCCGTCGACCGCGGTCGGTTCCTGCCGACCCGTATCGGGCGGGGCACAAAAATCGACAATTTCGTCCACGTGGCTCATAACGTGCAAGTGGGGGAGCACTGCCTGCTGGTTTCGCACGTTGCCATTGCCGGCAGTACGAAACTGGGCAATCACGTCACACTGGCCGGTCAGGTCGGCTTGGTTCACCACATTGAGATTGCGGATGGAGTCATCGTCCTTGGACAGTCGATGGTTACCAAGAGCATCAATGAGAAGGGAGTCTGGGCCGGCAGCCCGGCGCAGCCCGCCGAGCTGTGGCGACGCTCTGTGGCGCTGGCGTATAAGCAGGCAAGAAAGAAATAACAGCGCTCGGCATAAGGTCGGGAATGAGTGCCGGGCGGTTTGGGGATGCCTGTTCGTGCTCGTAGAAATACGAATGGTGCGGCGGAAGGGTTCGTGCCTAGACTTTTGCCGGCGCTGCCCTTGCCAAACTGCGGGGGCGCAAACAGGGATGTGTATTAATGCAGAAGTACATCGTCACCGAACTGACTGCCGGGTCACATCCACCTCAATGGCTGATTTCCGGGTGGGAAAGGTTGGTGCGGGAGCATGGAACGATTCGCTTGTTTCAAACCCCGATGTGGGTTTTGAATTATTGGCAGTTTCGTTATCGCGAAGCGACGAATCTTCGCCTGTTGGTCGGTAAGGATGCAGATCAAATAATCGGAATCATTCCGTGGGTGATCCAGTCCAGTCGCTCCTTTCCTTTTTTCTCGACGTGGCGCACCGTGCATGCCGTCGGAGAGTACGATGCCGACTGGATCTGTCATCCCGATTACCGGGAAACATTCGTCCGGATGGCTTGTGATTACTTCACGCGCGAAAGGCGCAGCTGGTTCCGATACCTGCATAGTGCAATGCGAGAGGACTCCGGTGTCCTTGAGCCCTTGAAGATAGAGTGCCAATCCCGCGGAATCCCCTTTCGATACGAGCCCTCCCGAGAGATTCCTTTTCTTGAAACAACGGACCCGCGTCTCATCGAGCAACGATTGGCCGGGAAGTTTCGGCAAGAGCTCGGCAGGAAGGCGCGGAAGCTCCAGCAACTTGGGCCTGTTTCCTTCGAAAACATCGCTCCCCGCGATGCCGAGTCTCTACGAAGCGCTCTCGGTGAACTTTTTACCGTCGAGGCCTCCGGTTGGAAGGGTCGGGCGGGGACAGCGATTGTTCTTGATCCTCACACGCAGGGATTCTGGCGTGCGTTTACCGGCGACGCCGCCGAACAGGATCTGTTGATGCTGCATTTCTTGCGCCTGGGCGACAAGGCAATCGCTGCACAACTGGGGGCGGTATTCGGGGGAACCTATTACAGCCTGAAGCTGGGCTATGACGAGCAGTTCAGGTCTTATGGTCCTGGTGCCCTGATGATGCGGCACACCATTCAGTTCTGCATCGATGATCCGGCCATATCGACCTACGACTTTACCGGACCGGCGATGCCATACATGAAAGGCTGGACCAGCCGCACCCGCCGGGCAGGTATGGTGACGCTCGGTACCCCGCGGCGCGGAGTCCCACCGTTATTTCAACTCCGCTGGTATGGACGAAAAAAGCTGACCGCGGCACGGGAATTCGGAAGGGCAATCCGCCCCACTCGCTCTGATGCAAGGGGCGTGTAATTCGGAGTCATGTTCTTTCGTTTGCGGTACTAAAACCGGCAGTTTGGGTTGATGTCCTGCTGTCACCCAATCCTGACATCAACCACGTTCGCCCTGTGAACGGGTTCCATCAGGGTCGCCAACCCTATCGCAAATCAGAAGAACTCCTAACTCAATGCGACTGACCGCACATCGAAACATTCCCGGCACTTTTATTCTGCACGCCTCATTCAGACGGCAAAGGGCGGTGCCGCAATCATTTCTCCAGGGAGGGCGATTTCTGGAGGTGTGCGAATGTTTCCCCTGCGTTTGTCGGGTCTGGTCCTGGTTTTAAGTAGTGCGGTGGTTTTGTCCGCCTGTGGCGGTGCTGGCGACACGGAACCACTCGATCCTGCATTCCAGGAACCGGTTGTCGAAGATGGAAGTGCTGGCACTCCGGCCGGTTTTGAGGACGACGACAGTACGGACAGCATTGATGTTACCGACGGCACGGACAGTGCCGACAGTACGGACAGTGCCGACAGTACGGACAGTACCGACGTCGATACCGATGCCGAACAGGTCGATGACAGTTCCGATTCCGGAATCGATGACGCTGTCGATGCTGAACCGGTTAACCGGGCCCCGACCATCAGTGGCACACCATCGACCGAAGTGACCGAAAACAGCGAATATCGGTTTACCCCCACGGCTTCCGATCCTGACGGGGATGACCTCTCCTTCGTTATCGAGAACCGTCCGACCTGGGCACAGTTCGACAGTGCTACCGGCACCTTGAGCGGTACACCGGGCTACGACAATGTGGGGACAACCAGCGGGATTGCGATTAGCGTGACCGACGGCGCACTGACAACGTCCCTGGAATCTTTTGATCTCACGGTTCTCGATGATGGCATCGGAAACGGGACCGCTGCTATCAGCTGGACGCCCCCGACCACACGTACCGACGGCAGCGCACTCACGGACCTTTCAGGATACCGCATCCATTATGGTCAGCAGTCGGGCGAGTACACGGAGATCGTTGAGATCGATGCAGGAATCACCTCCCACGTCATAGAGCAATTGGATGAGGGGCAGTGGTACTTCACCATGACTGCTCTGGACGGCCAGGGAATGGAAAGCGATTTTTCGGAGGAGGGACAGAAGCTGGTCGGGTACTGAGAACGGGTGACCTGCCGCATTAGCTCCGGTTGATGAAGTTATCGAACTGTTTGATAAGGAGCAGCAGCATTCCCGTATCGCAAGTAATTTCCCGAAAGGCATGCTCGGCGAGCGGAAAGATATCGGAACGGGAGGGCCAATCTTCACCAACTTCGACGATCGCCTTGGTCTTCGGAATAAAGACCCACTGCAGCCACTGATGGAATTGCAGGGTGTCATAGCAGAACGGTGCTAGGCTCGATAAGGCCTCCTCGGAGGGCGGATCCGCCTCCCACAATCCGATACGGTGCATTTCTGCCTCGATAGCCAGCAGTAGATCCGCAAGTTGATGGGTTTCGCTGTTCATGATTCCTGATTGAAAACGATGCATTTGGCGGGACTGTCTCATGGTAACACCGTGGTTGCAGAGTCACCATGCAGGCGCTGTCGCTGTCCGACGGAGGAGTGTAGACCCGGAGAGTGGCCACGGGTGAAAATAGCGTGTCTTTTCCGTAACAGAGGACATGTGATGACCCGAACCATCAAAGGAACCCGGACCGAGAGAAACCTGTTGACCGCGTTCGCGGGTGAATCGCAGGCCCGCAACCGCTATACGTACTTCGCCGCAGTGGCCCGCAAGGAGGGACTGGTTCAGATCAGTCATATTTTTGAGGAGACCGCTGATCAGGAAAAGGAGCACGCCAAACGCTTTTTTAAGTTTCTGGAGGGTGGCGAGGTAGAGATTAGCCATTCCTTTCCGGCGGGGAAAATGGGTAATACCCTGGAAAATCTTCATGCCGCGGCCGAGGGGGAGAACCATGAGTGGGCGGACATGTATCCCGCCTTTGCACGGGTGGCGAGGGAAGAGGGATTCGATGATATTGCCGCTGTCTTTGAGGCGATTTCTGTTGCGGAAAGGCAGCACGAGCGTCGCTACCGGATGCTTGCCGAGAACCTCGAGGCGGGTCGCGTCTTCCAGCGAAATGGAAAAGTAACCTGGCGCTGCCGCAATTGCGGCTATCTTCATGAAAGCGAAGAGGCACCCGAGGTTTGCCCGGCCTGCAATCATCCCCGGGCCCATTTCGAACTGCTGGCGGAAAACTGGTGATGGAGGGGAGAATGCGCGCGATACTTTTCTGGCTGGTCCTGTTGGGCTGTTCGAGCACTGTGCATGGCGCTGACTACCTGCGGGATAAAAGTGAGGTACGTTCTCTCCTCGAGGGGCAGATACTCCAGGGCACCTATCTTCGTACAGGGTCTGCCTACACCCTGGAGTTTGCAGAGGACGGCACCCTGCGTAACAGTTCCGGAGCAGAGGGCCGCTGGTGGGTCAATGACCAAGGCCAGTACTGCCGGGAGTGGCTGAGTGGCCGCTTGAAAGGCAATAAGGCCTGTCTCGATCTGATGGCCGAGGATGACGGCGGCATCGCCATCTATTCCCGAGGGAAAAGAGTGGCTGAAGGCCTCCTTACCGGAAGTCGATAGCGTTACTCGATAGCGCCTATCCGCAATTTTTCGGATAGGCGGCTGTCCTGTTGCCTACTAGTCTCATTGACAAGCGTACGCGCCGATCGGATGGTGCAAGGAGGCTTGCGATGAAACGGAAACAACTGGCCGTCGTGGTAGGCGCAATTCTGGGGCTATCACTCGGTGTACCTTCCTATGTGTTCGGGCAGGAGCAGGGCGTGAGCGACCCTGCTACCGAGCAGCAGCCGACGTCGGAGCAGACGTCCGGCGACATCATGAACATGACCGTCAGCGAGCTGAAAGGCGAGACCATCTATAACGCCGCGGGTGAAGAGCTCGGATCCGTTGACAGTGTCGTGACAGACTTGGATCAACAGCTCAGTGTGGTGCTTTCGGTTGGTGGATTCCTGGGGATCGGTAGTACCAAGGTAGCGATTCCAGTTTCGCAGCTGCATCGCACCGGCGATCGGATTGCTACCAACACCTCAGCTTCTGCTGACGCCTTGGCCGAATCCTCCGCCTTCAATGAAAACGCATACGACGAAGTCTCTGGCGATATGCGACTGGCAGATGCCACTCAACAGGATCAGGTCGCCCAACAGGAACAGCAGGCTCAACAGGAACAGCAGCCTCAACAGGAGCAGCAGGCCCAACAGGAACAGCCGATGGCGGCTCAGCCGCCGACGGCCGAGGTCGAAGCAGAATTGGCGGCATTCGAAACGCTGGACACGGATAGCGACGGCTTTATCAGCAGGCAGGAGTCTGGAGTGAGCAGGCCCTTGTCGGAGAAATGGCTGTCAGTCGACATTGATGCCGACGGCCGGGTCGACGAGACCGAATTCAGTGCCTTTGAAGCCGGTTACCGTGCTCACGTCCAGGCGCGGCAGGGGACCTCACAACAGCAGTCCCGGGGACAGCCGGAATCAGACACCCGGGACTCTCAAGAGCTGGCAAGTTTTTCCGAACTGGATAAGAACGACGACGGCTATTTGAGCGAGCAGGAAGTCGAGGAACATGAGCGGCTCGCCGAGAACTGGGAACAGGCCGACGCCAATAACGATGGCCAACTCGATCAGGCGGAATTCAGCGCTTTCGAGAGCGCCCTTCGACCTGACCGGTCCACACAACGTGAGCGGCCCGAAGATCGCCCGTCCAGCGGCTTGGGGCAGGAGTAATCTTACTAAATTCATCTGTTAGGTGAATGCCCGGCTCAGGCCGGGTTTTTTTTTGTTTGATGATCTTCGCTGTGATCTGCACGGAGAAATGTGGCAATTTCGGGCAGGGCATTTATACTTTGCTAGTCGCTATGCCTAAAACAATTCTCGTGATATAACTGCTATGCAGTTCACAAAAATACAAAGGAGTGACCACATGGATCCCACGTTTGATGTACCGCAAGTAATTACCTTCGCCGCCATTGCGGTCATGGGCTACTGCTTGTGGTTGGTATTCAACCTGAAGGGCCGTATCCCCGGAGGTATCGTTGGCAAAAGCTGGGACACCTTACTGTGGTTAGTGGGCTTATTTGCTGTGGGCTATATCAGTACGCCCTTTTTTAGCGCCATGCCGGAAAGCATCTTGCGGCTTGTCGTCGCCTGTATCTTCTTCTTTGGCGCAATTTACGTCTTGATCACTGTCAAGCTGATCTATCGCGTAATCCAGGAGGTAATGGACTGATGGACAAGGCGGCCATCGTCCGCAAAACCCACAAGGGGGAAGAAGAGCTCCGCTCGCGAGCCCACGGTCTCGCCAAAGAATTGCGGCATGTCCTCATTCTGGTGGATGGGCGCTCTTCGGTCGAGCAGTTGGCTGAGAAGGGGGGAGAGGACTGGGATGTGCAGGGTCGGTTGGTAGAACTGGCCCGGGAAGGATTTGTCAGTATCGACGGCATGTCAGCTGAGGTGCTTGAATCCGATATCGCAGGCATTCGCGACCAGCTGGTACTGATTGCCCAGGATGTGCTGGGTGAAGATGCCACAAAAGTAGTGCAGAAGCTCAATGCCGCTCCCGAGACCCGCGAGGGATTGCTCAAAGTCACTGCCCAATGCAAGAAGCTGGTACTGCTGCTGATCGACGAAGACAAGGCGGAGGAACTCGAGCGCCGCTGTCAGGGGGCACTCGCGGTCCTCTGAGTTGGTGATTGGCGACGGCCTGGTTCGGAGGGCGTTTACAAGCGGTTGTCGCGGAGATCGCGCATGGCAGCGTACTGCTCAAGCGGGATTCCGGCGCTGACAAAGTCGAAGGCGTCCGGGTAGCCGCTGGCGGCCTCCGCACGCTTTTCGGCCTCCCTGCACCATAAGGTCGCCCAGGCTGCGGGGTTGGAATCGGATCCCGACGACTCCAATGCCGCCGCCCGCGCCAGTGCCTGACGGAAACCGCTGCGGGAAAGGTTTCGGTGCACAGCAGCAACAGCGGCCGGATCCCGTCGCCGCACGCCCTCGGCAAGGGATTCGGCAGCCTCGTCGACCACAGCTTGTGAGGCAGCTTCCAGGTGCTCTGCAAGACGCTCCCTGATAGCCGGGTAAGCGCTTGATGCCTTGTCTCCCGGTTCGGCAGTTTCCGCCAGGAACGTCTGCAATGCCGCCAGCCCTGCCACTGCCCGGCGTGCCGTCGCGGAGGAGCGGCGCAGTCGTTCGCAGAATGCGTCAATGCCGTCAGGCGTGATGGTTAACCGGAAAGGCTGGTCGGGTTTCATCGCTGGTCCTGCCTGCGGCGCCTTGCGGTGTTTCCACGCAAACCTGTGCTGCGCACCGGCGGGCCGGAGGCCCGCCGGGAAAGTTACCGAGGGGCGGGGGTTTCGGTGAATTCTTCCCCGGATGCCGGGGGAAGCCATGCAATATCGATGATAGCGCGGTTGGCCTGGAATGGCACGCGAGACCTGCAGCCGGGGCACTGGAACTCCCGGTAGTCGCTACGCGCATCGATCATTGCCATCCCCAGCCCGACGGTTCCCTGCGTTCCGCAGGAGGGACAGACAATGTCTTCTGTTTTTCTGATTCCCGACATGGCGGCTTTCCTCTCTTCGAACCACTATGCAACAGTAGCAGAAGATGTCCAATATTTTTGGCAAGATTTGCCGGGAACTGGTACCGATAATGCGTGAGTTAACGCGAAATATTCTTGTTTAGCGTTGATCACGTCCGACCCAGGGCAGTGTGACGGACGGAGGGAAATCGCGATGGGCCGTGCAATCCTGGTGGTAGACGGGTCCAGCGTGGCGCAAGCCGTGCTGAGGTCGTACCTTAGAAAGGAACTAATGGAAGCAGAGGTAGATATCGCCGCTACCGGTGAACAGGCCCTGCAACTGCTGGAGGCGCGTCAGGAGCCGTTTGGCCTGATCACTACTGCGCTGCAGTTGCCGGATATGGATGGCCTCGATCTCTGTTTGCATATCCGGCAGAGCCGTCGGCACGGCCGGGCGCCTGTCGTGGTGGTCTCGTCAGACGCCGATGAACGGCTGAAACGCGGTGGTTTTCAGGCCGGTGTCACGGAATACTTCGATAAATCCCGCGGTATCGAGGCCCTGGGCGGCTTTATCAAGGAGTTCGTGCAGCGTAGCCCGGGATATGTTGGTCGCGTTCTCTATGTGGAGGACTCCAGGACCGCATCCGCCTGGGGGTGCAGGGCCATGGTGCGCCAGGGACTGGACGTTGAACACGTCACCTCGGCGGAAATGGCGATGCAGCGCTTGAACGAAGCGGACAGTGGGCTTCCCGACCTGGTGGTGACGGACTACTTCCTCAGTGGCAAGGCGACGGGCGAGGACCTGCTGCGCTACGTTCGGCAGGAGTGTCGATGTTCACCCCAGGAGTTGCCGGTACTGGTAGTCACCGGAAACTCCCATAGCGGACGGCATGCTGAAGTCTTGCATCGCGGTGCAAACGACTTCATCGAAAAACCCATCATTGAAGAGATCCTCATCGCACGTATTCGTTCGTTGCTCATGGTCAGCCAGACCTTTGCCACCATGAGGCGCCAGAGCGAGGCGATGCGCCTGATGGCCTTCAGCGACAGCCTCACGGGGACTCGTAACAAACGCTACTTGCTCGACTTCGGTGAGGAGTTCATGGCTGACCGCAAGGGATCTGTCGTGGTACTGCTGAATGATATCGATCACTTCAAGCACATTAATGACACCTATGGACACCTCACCGGTGACCGGATTCTGGAGGCTATAGGCCGTCTGTTGCGAGGCATGTTCCCCGAGTCGGAAGGACACCTCGTTGCCCGGTTCGGAGGCGAAGAGTTCGTCACGCTGCTTGGCGCCACCGCGCCAGACGAGGGTCTCCAGGCGGCGGAGAAATTCCGCCACGCACTTTCCGAACTGCATCCCGAGGGGATAAAGGTAACCACCACCGTGGGTGTCGCCGATACCGAGCGGCACGGAACGGATCTTGCTCGGCTTATCGCTATGGCCGATGAGGCCCTTTATCAGGGGAAAACGGCCGGTCGTGACCGTGTCCATTGCGCGCTGACAGAACCGCTTGAGCTAGTTTGACCCATGCGTCTGTAGCGGTCTCAACTCCAGTTCCGCGTGCAGTCCAGGTGGCCCCAGACCCGCTCCATTCCCGGGAGCCCGTCTTCCAGCATGATATTCACCGGTGCCTGCCCGAATTGGCGGTTGTTCGGGTTGGAGAGCCAGAAACCCGGCATGAGCGGATTACGCGGAAAGATCAGGTGTAGCGCCTCCTGGATGCCGATGATGTGGCGAGCGCGATCAATGAGCTCAGCTTCCTGGGGAAATGGCGTCGTACCCTGGCGGTACTGATTGAGATGACGCGGGCGGGTATCGCCAGGCATACCGAGAACGGCGAGTTGCTGTTCGCCATCCAGTTTCCAGTCGTCGAGGATAGCCATGACGATGGGCGCCAGCCGGCGGCGCTCTTCATAGTTGAGTTCCAAAACCAATCTTTCTCTGTCGGGTCCGCAGTAGCGGGACATGAATTTCACTCCATTATCGGCTGCCATTTGTAATGGGTCAAAATCGATGTGTGTACGCCGCAGATGCGGAGGTGGAGGTTTTTACCCAAAAACTTGGTTCGTTGAAGAGGGAGAACTACGCTCAAACATAAATTCAACGATTGGTTCACCATGGAAAAGTGCATCGAGACCAGCGACGTCGCGCGCTGCTCTGTCCCCGAGTGCGTCTATAACCGAAGCGCCCGCTGCTATGCCGGGGCCATTACTGTCGGCAGCGGCGATCTACCGGAGTGTGACACCTTTCATACAGCCAATGACCGGGTCCCGCCGCGGCCCCATACTGCCGGCGTAGGTGCTTGCAAGAGCAACGAATGCCGCTACAACGATGATTACGAATGTACTGCGGAGCGGGTCTACATTGGCTGGGTCGATGACTTCCACTTTATTGGGTGTCTCACCTATGCGCAGACGGCGCGGTAGAAAAGTACCCCGCGGCGGGGCACCACGTCTTCGGGTACGTTCAGCGGTCGATAGGCTGCTAGACTTCGGTCTGCAGGGAGTTAACACGACAAGGAGATGGTTATCATGAAGATTACAGTCGAAATGCCAAATGTGTCGGAGTGTCAGGTTTCCGAGTGTGTCTATAACCTTGAGCAGGCGTGTCACGCACGTGCCATCACCGTGGGCGATGGCGTAAAACCGGGGTGTGACACCTACTTCAAGGCCGGAAGTCATGTGAAAAGGGCCTCCGAGATCGCCGGCGTCGGGGCATGCAAGGTCAATGGCTGCCAGTACAACGACGATTTCGAATGCCAAGCCGCAAATATCCAGGTGGGTTTCGCCGGAGACAGCATCGACTGCCTGACCTTCTCGCCGCGATAGTGATCAGCGCCGTCCCTGAATTGACTGCGGGGCGGCGCCTTTCCATAATCGGAGTGACCCTCGGACACGCAAGCGGCCCATGCAATCCCTCACTTCTTCCCAGCAGTTCGACGCCTTCGTGGAGCAGCATCCCGCCGTTTTAATCTACTTTTCGAGCTCCGGCTGCGGTGTTTGTAATGCGCTCAAACCGCGGGTGCGGGCAATGGTGGAGGAGGAATTCCCTGAACTGATGCTGGCCGAAGTGGATTGTGAAGCGAGTCCCGAACTTGCGGCCCAACACGGCGTCTTTACAGTACCGACCGTGACCGTCTGGTTCGAACAGCATGAAACCACCCGCAAGTCACGGGCCTTCAGCATCGGTGAACTTCAGATGGAGATGGAGCGACCCTACGCGCTGATGTTCGAGGTGTGAACCGAACACCCGAAGTGCCACGAGAAAAAAGAGAGGGGGGCCGAAGCCCCCCTTGCTGGTGTCAATGATGTTTACAACGGCTTCTTCAGGGTAAAGGCGCCGCGGATATCCCCGGCCTGGAAGCCTCGCGCCTCATCGGACGGATACAGCTCGTCGAGCTTGTCCGCGACGGCAGGTGACAGTTCGGCTCCGTGGCATTTCAGGCAAACCTCGCCGGTCGGGATGGCTTTCATGAAGCGAAAGACCTTCTGGCCGTCCTCTTCGACGGTTTCATGATAAGCCATAGGCTTGACCGGCTCACCCGCCGCTTTTCGTGCCTCGAACTTCTCCAGTACTCCTTGCTCCCAGGCATCGGGGGCATTGTCGGGATTACGCAACTTGAGGCTGGTCCGGGCGACGCTCCAGCCGCTGTCGTCCGTATGCTTCTTTGCAATTGCGGGTGCCACCCGATTGCAGACACCGATAGCATTGACCGGTCCGCCGGCTTTCATAGCGGATTTTAGCTCGCCTTTCAGGTCGCCCATGAATTGCTTGATAATCACTTTGCTCTCACCCGCCAGCTCGCCGGTATGGTCTTCGGCAATGGTAGTGCTGAATGGCAGGCAGCAAAGCAGCGCTGCACCGAATGCTCGCTTCATCAGTATTCCCCCTTTTCCTTCCCTTTTATAAGTGAACAAAGATAAACGGTGTTTGCCACGGAATTCAAGGTGTGAGGCGTTTCAACGCTGCATAAACTCGGCAGACCTCCCTGTCGCTCTTCTGCAGCCGGCCTACCGGTGTGGGTACGATGGACTACTAGGCCAGGGCGGCCTCCAGTTCGGCAAAGGTTTTGGCGATCTCAGTGGTCTCGATTGCCACACCCAACTGCTTGCCAATCTGTTTGGTGGAGAAAATGCCACGGACGCTCTGCCTACCGTCTGCGTCCCGATCCACCACCAAAGCGTGTTGACGACCGACCCGTTTGAGGGTTTCCACGATGTCGCCGACCCGCGCCGTGTTGACGTCCTCCAGATAAAGCACCTCGATCCGTTCGCGCGGGGTCATGATATCGCGTACGAAAATATCCTTGCGCTTGCCGCCCACCTCTTTCAGGTACTGCATGGGGCGCTCCCCCTTCAGATCGGTGGAGGTGATGATGCCGAGAATGCTGTTGTGCTGGTCCGTCACCAGGAGCAGCCGCACGTTACTGGCGATCATCCGTTCTTCCACGGCTTCCAGTGTCGCGCAAGGGCCGATGGTCATGGCGGCGACCTGGGTCAGATCCGTCATCACCTCGAGGGCCGCACTCTCCCTGCATACCCGTTCGGGAAGGCGCTGTGACGGACGATGATAACCGGTGTCGGAATCGAGACTGCTATAGGGTAGCGGACGATAAATACTGGTCATGGGCGACTCCTTCCATCGATTTTGTGCTTGTCAGTAGCGACATTTAATGAATAAGTCACTCCGTCTGTGATTGCAAACACTTATATTTGTTGCGTTCATTAATGTTTTGAATATTAAGGTATAGAGGAATAGTGATGCTGTGCGGGGGAGGTGCGGCGCGGCGGGAGAGGGAGTGGGAAAAAGCAAAAGGCCGGGATTCCGGCCTTTTGCCTGGTGTCGGGACCTGCCTATTTGGTGACCGCGTCTTTGAGTGCCTTCAGCGGGGCAACCTTGATGACGTTGCGGGCCGGTTTGGCCTTTACGGTGATCTCTTCGCCGGTGAACGGCGAAAGCATTTTGCGGGACTTGGTGGCCGGTTTCTTGATACGACGGATCTTTACGCCGCTATCGGGAATGGTGAACTCCCCGGAGCCGCGCTTTTTCATGTGCCCTTCGATCAGGTTGGACAGGGAACCGAAGACTGCAGCAACGTCTTTTTTGGTCAGGCCCGTATCTTCAGCAATCGAGTTGATGATCTGGGTCTTGGTCTGCTTGGTGGGAATCGCCTTCGCATTGGGTTTTGCGACGCTTTTCTTGACGGTGGCTTTCTTGGGGCTGGCCTTCGGGGCGGCTTTTTTCTTCGCGGAAGTCTTCTTCACTGCCATCATTGTTTCTCCGTCATCATGAATCGAGAACAACTCCGATGAGCTGTTTCTGACCCGATTTTGAAGTCGAATAATGCAAATGACAAGGAAAAAACAGGGTTTTATCGCTTTTTAGCTTCTTTGCCATGGATGAGGGATGTGGTTAGATTGCCGTTTCACCGACCGGAGGACGAACGTGATCACGACCTTGGAAATCGAAACACCTGGACAGGGTCTGTACCTTTTTACCGACAAGGTGGCAGCGCTGGTCGGTCAGTGGGGGATGGAAGACGGGCTTTGCACCCTGTTGATACAGCATACGTCCGCAAGCCTCGTCATCCAGGAAAACGCTGATCCCTCGGCGCGTCGGGACCTGGAGAACTGGCTGAACCGCTTGGTGGCAGAAGGTGATGCGCTGTTCAGTCATATCCTGGAGGGGCCGGATGATATGCCCTCCCACATCAAGTCGGCCCTCACGGCCACCAGTCTCGGTATTCCGGTCATCAGCGGTCGTCTGGCGCTCGGTACCTGGCAGGGAATTTATCTTTGGGAGCATCGGCACCAGCCCCAGCTGCGCCGGGTTGTTGTGCATGTGGGCTAAGGCCCGGTTGGTGTTTTCGGCCACGGGTTGCCAAAACCGGGACGGGTTCCATGATTGATGTCGTGATCCAGGCGGGCGCCCTGATACTGCTCGGCGTGCTCTGGCGCGTGTGGTCGCCGAGTGGTCTGGAGGGGGATACCCTGCGGCACAGCCTGACCACCCTGGTCTATGTATTGCTGCTGCCGGCACTGGCGCTGGTGGTCCTGTGGAAGGCCCCGTTGGGGACAGAAGCGCTCACGGTGGCGGGTCTGGCCTTTGCCGGTCTGGCGGTCGGATTCGGGAGTGCCTGGGCCTGGTATCGGTTTCGCTCCGTTTCGCGCCCCCAGATGGGTGCGCTGCTGCTTGCCGCGACCTTTCCCAATGCGACCTATATGGGACTCCCGGTGCTGGAGGTAACCCTGGGGCCCTGGGCACGCAGTATTGCCATTCAGTATGACCTGTTCGCCTGTACACCCGTCTTGTTGAGCGCCGGGGTGCTGATGGCGGCCCGGTATGGCGATGCGGTTGAACCCATCCATCCGCTACGGATGCTGATGCGTGTGCCGCCGCTGTGGGGGGCGCTGGCAGGTGTTTTGCTAAACCTCGGGGGCGTACCCCTGCCCGATTTGCTCGACGGTCTCCTCGAGCTACTGGGTAGCGCTGTCGTGCCTCTGATGCTGTTTTCCATCGGGCTGGGCCTGCGCTGGATGGGAAGCGGAACACGCATGCTGGGCCAGCTCTGGCCGGTGCTGGTGATCCAGCTGCTGCTGACGCCGGCGGTGATTTGGTGGGCAACCGGCATGCTTGCGATGGGAGAAGGCCTCCGGGCCGGTATTGTCCTGGAGGCGGCGATGCCGAGCATGGTACTGGGCATCGTCCTGTGTGATCGCTACCGTCTGGACGTGGCGCTCTATGCCATGGCCGTGACGCTCAGCACCGCATTGAGCCTGATCACGTTGCCCTTCTGGTTCGGGATGACGGGCGCCTAGTTGAAAACGCCCCCTCCCTCGGGGAGAGGGCGTTTTCCAGCGGCCGCGGGGAACCTCATCGTGCTGCTTATTTCTCGTCGAACAGCTCCGCCCCATAGCCTTCACTGTTGGCAATATGCAATCGGAACAGTTCCGAAAAGTTATCGATTACGGATTCCTTTACCGTGTCTCGGGCGAGCAGACGCTGCGACCAGGCCTCCACTCTGGGAAGTCCCTGCAGCAGTGCTAGCGGGTGCCAGTTTTCGAGCAGCTGGCTTCGCATGAAAAGGGGGGCATAGGCGGCATCGATCAGGTTGAAAGTGTCGCCGTTGAAGAACGGCCCGGCGATATGGGTTTCGAGTTTGGCCAGATTGTCTTTCAACGCCTTCAGTTTCTGCTCGAAGCTCTCTGCATCCGGTGACCGGATCATCTGGAACTGGCCCATGAAGAGCTCCGAACCGAATTCCATCCACGCCCGGTTGAGCGCCTTGCGCAACGGATCGGACGGATGCAGCGAGGGTGGATTGACCTCGTCGAGGTATTCCATGATGACCGCCGACTCGAAGATCGACTGCTCGCCCACCCGCAGCACCGGTACCTTTCCGAGCGGGGATATCTCCTTGAACCAGCCTGGCGGGCTATTGAGATCGATATAGGTGATGTCGTAGTCGACGCCCTTCTCCTTGAGAAGGATTACCGAACGCTGGACGAACGGACAGAGCTTGAAGCTGATCAACTGCGGTTTCATCGTGCCTCCTGCAGATTACGGACTCGGATTGGGATAGCGGGAGTGAATGGCCTCGATCCCCTCGAGAACTTCCGGTGGCAGGGCGAGGCCGGCACTTTCAATATTGCTCTTCAACTGCTCCATGGTCGTGGCGCCGATGATGTTGCTGGTGAGAAAGGGGCGACTGTTCACGAACGCCAGGGCCATTTGGGCCGGGTCCAGGCCGTGTTCACGGGCAAGCGCAACATACTCCCGGGTAGCTGCGATCGCCTGCGGATTACTGTAGCGGTCGTAGTCGGGCCAACGTGTGAGGCGCGCCCCCTCGGGGTGTCCCTCCAGGTACTTTCCGGAAAGTACCCCGAACCCCAGCGGCGAATAGGCCAGCAGTCCGGTCTGCTCCCGGTGGGCGACTTCGGCCAGACCCACCTCGAAAATGCGGTTGAGAAGGTTGTAGGGATTCTGCACCGAAACAACGCGCGGCAGACCCAGGGTTTCGGTCAGCTGGATGAATTTCATGGCCCCCCAGGGCGTTTCATTGGAGAGGCCGACGTGGCGAATTTTTCCCGCCTTGACCTGATCGTCCAGGATAGAGAGGGTCTCGACGATGGGCACCGGAAGATCGTTTGGATCGTGCTCATAGCCGCGCTTCCCGAAGAAGTTGGTGTGCCGATCCGGCCAGTGCAGCTGATAGAGATCGATGTAGTCGGTCTTGAGCCGCTTCAGGCTGCCGTCCAGGGCCTTGACGATATTGTGCCTATCGAGCCGGGTCTGGCCGCCCCGGATATGGCTGATCCACTCGCCGCCGCGGCCCACCACCTTGCTGGCGAGGATGACCTCTTCGCGGCGGCCGGTCTGCTCCAGCCAGTTGCCGATGATCTCTTCGGTTCGGCCGTAGGTCTCGGCGCGCGGCGGAATCGCGTACAATTCCGCTGTGTCGACGAAATTGACCCCGTGATCGAGGGCATAGTCGAGCTGCTGGTGGCCCTCGGCCTCGCTGTTCTGCTCGCCCCAGGTCATGCTTCCCAGGCAGATGACCGAAACCTTGATGTCGGTACGTCCCAGACGGCGGTACTCCATAGCGGTTTCCTTTTGCAAGCGGCGTCAGGGCACCGCAGGTGCTTGTGTGTTTGGTTCAGGAACAGGGCGAACGCAAGGGAGCACGTCAAACGGCAGCCGGCTCTCCCGACTTGAAACCAATCCGGGTTCCCCGGTTCAAAACACGGTATCTTTGGCTCCCGGGGTGCAACCCGGGCCATTCGTATGCCTGTCTCTAACCCAAAATAGTGTAGCCAGCATAGCATGTCCAAGACCATACCCAAGGTAGGCTTCGTGAGCCTTGGCTGTCCCAAGGCCACAGTGGATTCCGAGCGGATCCTCACCCAATTGCGAGCCGAGGGATACCAGCTCAGCTCCAGCTATGACACCGCCGATCTGGTGGTGGTCAACACCTGCGGTTTTATCGACGCCGCGGTGGAGGAATCGCTGGAGACGATTGGTGACGCCCTGGCGGAGAATGGAAAGGTGATCGTCACCGGATGCCTGGGTGCCCGCGATGATACGATTCGGGCGGCCCACCCGCAGGTACTGGCGGTGACCGGACCTGACGCTCTCGATGAGGTGATGGAAGCGGTCCATGCCCATCTCCCGCCACAGCACGACCCGTTTACCGATCTCGTGCCACCCGGCGGGCTGAAGTTGACCCCGCGTCACTACGCCTACATCAAGATCGCCGAAGGCTGTAACCAGAGCTGCAGCTTCTGCATCATCCCGGGTATGCGGGGACGACTGGTCAGCCGCCCGGTGGGTGAGGTCCTGGATGAGGCGGAGCGCCTGGTGACAGCGGGGGTTCGGGAGCTGCTGGTGGTCTCCCAGGACACCGGCGCTTACGGAGTCGATGTGAAATACCGCACCGGGTTCTGGCAGGGACGTCCGGTGAAAAGCCGCATTACCGACCTGGCGCGGGGGCTGGGATCCCTGGGTATCTGGGTCCGCCTGCACTATCTCTACCCTTACCCGCACCTGGATGAGCTGCTGCCGTTGATGGCCGATGGGCTCATCCTTCCTTACCTGGATGTCCCTTTCCAACACGCCAGCCCGGGCCTGTTGAAGGCTATGCGACGGCCCGGCGATGTGGACGGACTGCTGCGACGCATCGACGGCTGGCGGGCCGCCGTACCGGACCTGACCCTGAGGAGTACTTTTATCGTCGGGTTCCCCGGCGAAACGGATAGCGATTTCGAACGGCTGCTGGAGTTCCTGCACGAGGCGCGTCTCGATCGGGTGGGGGCATTCGCCTATTCGCCGGTGGAGGGTGCCGCCGCCAACAAGCTCCCCGGAGCGGTTTCCGAGGAGCTCAAGGAGGAGCGGCTGGAGCGGTTCATGGATGTACAGGCGGCGATTAGTGCCGACCGGCTTCAGGAGAAGGTGGGGCGGCGCCTGACGGTGTTGGTGGAGGGGGCCGACGAGGAGTATGTCTACGCCCGTTCCAGGGGCGATGCTCCGGAGATCGACGGCATGGTGGTGGTGGATACCGATGCCGACGTCGAACCCGGCGAATTCCTCGAGGTAACGATCACTGCAGCCGACGAACACGATCTGTATGCGGTCCCGGTCCCGGACTGATTTTCGCGGCCCATAAAAAAGGCCCGCTGTGCGGGCCTTTCGAAGTCCCTGCCTATCGCCGGAAAATCAGGCGAGGTCGCGCATGGAACGGCTTTTTTCGATGATGCTGTGCATGATCGGCGCCAGGATGATTTCCATGGCCAGGCCCATCTTGCCGCCCGGCACCACGATGGTGTTGCGACGCGACATGAACGAGTCGTGGATCATGCTCAGCAGATAGGGGAAATCCACACCGAATTTCTTCGGATCGCGGAAGCGGATGACTACCAGGCTCTCGTCCGGCGTGGGGATATCGCGGGCGATGAACGGGTTGGAGGTATCCACGGTCGGCACACGCTGGAAGTTGATATCGGTGCGTGAGAACTGCGGGGTGATGTAGTGCACGTAATCATCCATGCGCCGCAGGATAGTGTCGACGATCGCCTCGGCACTGTAGCCGCGCTGGTCGTTGTCCCGGAAGATCTTCTGGATCCACTCCAGGTTGACGATGGGCACTACGCCGATCAGCAGATCGGTGAACTGTGATACGTCGATCTCACCGTCGGCGGCGCCGCCATGCAGTCCTTCGTAGAACAGCAGGTCGGTACCGGGCTTGATCTCTTCCCAAGGGGTGAATTCACCCGGGCCGAGGTCGGTACCCAGACGCTGATTGTGCTCGGCGGCCTCTTCGTCGCTATGCAGGTAGTAACGGCGACGGCAGGCACCGGTATCGCCGTAGGACTTGAAGGTTTCGGCAAGGGTGTCGAAGTGATTCGCCTCGGGTCCGAAATGGGACAGGTTTTTGCCCTCTTCCGCGAATTTGGCGATGGCCTCTTTCATTTCCTTGCGGTTGTAACGGTGATAGCTGTCACCCTCCACCACCACCGGGTTGATACTTTCACGGAAAAAGATGTGTTCGAACGCGTTCTTGACCGTTGTCGTGCCGGCACCGGATGACCCGGTCACCGCAATGACGGGATGCTTTTCAGACATAAGTGCACTCCTTCAGAGCCAATTTTTTTGAGGAAAATAACGTGAATAGCCAGACCGGATTTATTGGGTAATCGAAAAGGTCATACCGGCGAATCGACTTATTTTATATGACATCCGGCGCCCAAGTCTCGGCAAATCCTGCCAGAATGGCGACTGGGCGCCAAGATCGAAGACCAAGTCATTGATTTTGTTACGAGGCTGTCCTCGAGTGACGCTCATCCAGGGGCGTCGGCGCTAACATTGGTGTTGCAATGCGTGGGCACTATTCCCGGTTTATTGCGCGATAACCGATATCGTGGCGCAGATAAACCCCGTCCCAGCGAATACCTCCGGCTGCACGGTAGGCTCGTTCCCGGGCGGCCGATACCGTCTCGCCCAATGCGGTGACGCAGAGTACCCGCCCGCCGCTGGTGACCACGGTACCATCTTTTTCAGCGGTGCCGGCGTGGAAGACCTTCACATCTTCGGCATCGGCGTCCTCGAGCCCTTCGATGATGTCGCCTTTACGATAGTTGCCGGGATAGCCGCCCGCCACCATAACCACACCGAGGGATGCCCGTGTATCCCAGCGGGCCTGTTCACCATCCAGACGGCCGTCGAGGGCGGCTTCGCAGTGGGCGACCAGATCCGACTGCATGCGCAGCATGATCGGCTGGGTTTCCGGGTCGCCGAAACGGCAGTTGTATTCGATGACTCTGGGTGTGCCGTCCGGGGTGATCATCAGGCCGGCGTAGAGGAACCCGGTATAGGGATGACCCTCGTCGGCCATGCCCTTGACCGTCGGCAGGATGACTTCAGCCATG
The DNA here is from genome assembly GCF_900102855.1 of Thiohalomonas denitrificans. Classification (NCBI taxonomy): domain Bacteria; kingdom Pseudomonadati; phylum Pseudomonadota; class Gammaproteobacteria; order Thiohalomonadales; family Thiohalomonadaceae; genus Thiohalomonas; species Thiohalomonas denitrificans. Next base: position 155,236 of record NZ_FMWD01000002.1, on the reverse strand, counting down.
ATGCGGCGGTCCACGGCCTCGGTAACCACCGGGGCGGGGGAGTAGGCCCCCATTCCGCCGGTATTGGGTCCGGTATCGCCCTCACCAACCCGCTTGTGGTCCTGACTGGTGGCCATCGGCAGCACATGCTGCCCGTCGACCATGACGATGAAGCTGGCCTCTTCGCCCTCCAGAAACTCTTCAATCACCACCCGGTGGCCCGCCTCGCCAAAGGCGTTGCCCGAAAGCATGTCGCGGACAGCCGCTTCCGCCTCCTCCAGGCTCTGGGCAACGATAACCCCCTTGCCGGCAGCCAGCCCGTCGGCCTTGACGACGATGGGCGTCTCCCGCTCATGCAGGTAGTCAAGCGCGCTGTCGCAGTCGGTAAAGGTGCGGTAGGCGGCGCTGGGGATCCCGTGACGGGCAAGAAAATCCTTGCTGAAGGCCTTTGAGCCCTCCAGCCGGGCGGCCGCGCCGGTCGGCCCGAAGCAGCGCAGGCCGGCGTCCCGGAACTTGTCGACGATCCCCTGCACCAGCGGTGCCTCCGGGCCAACGATGGTCAGATCGGCCTTATCCGCCGCGAAGGCCAAAAGGGCGGGTATGTCCTCTGCCGCGATGGCTACATTCTCCAGCTTCGGCTCCCGCGCCGTGCCGGCATTGCCGGGGGCGACGTAAACACGCTCCACCCGCGGCGATTGCGCGACCTTCCACGCCAGGGCGTGCTCACGGCCACCGCCGCCGATTACCAATACCTTCATCAATTAAACTCACGCTGTTAAAGAAGGGGACGAGGGTCGAGATACGAGGTACGAGGGAGTGAGGCGCTTGCGCCGCTTTATTGAAATGAGGCGTGAGCACAACCCCTCGTATCTCGTGACCTCGAATCTCGTATCTTTCTTAGTGTCGGAAATGGCGCATGCCGGTAAAGACCATGGCGATGCCGTGCTCGTTGGCGGCCGCGATGGCCTCTTCATCGCGCATCGAACCACCCGGCTGAATCACGGCGCTGATGCCGGCGGTTCCGGCGGCGTCGAGACCGTCACGGAACGGAAAGAAGGCGTCGGAAGCCATCACCGAGCCCTTCACGTCCAGGTTGGCGTGTTCGGCCTTGATGGCTGCGATACGGGCCGAATTGACGCGGCTCATCTGACCGGCGCCGACCCCTACGGTCATGCCGTCCCTGCCGTAAACGATGGCATTGGATTTGACGAACTTGGCCACCTTCCAGGTGAAGAGCAGGTCTCGCATCTCTTTCTCGCTCGGTTCGCGCTCGGTCACCACCTTCAGGTCACCGGTCAACAACTGATCGGCGGTCTGGACCAGCAAGCCGCCGTTCACGCGCTTGAAGTCGAACCGTTCGGCAGGAGATGTGGACCACGTGCCGCACTCGAGCAGCCGAACGTTCTGCTTGGCACTGACTGCCTCGGCCGCCTCGGGAGTCACCGCTGGTGCAATGATCACCTCGACGAACTGCTGGTCGACGATGGCTTTGGCGGTTTCGCCATCCAGCGTGCCGTTGAAGGCGATAATGCCGCCAAACGCCGACTCCGGGTCGGTCTGGAAAGCGCGTTCATAGGCCTCCAACAGGTTCGCCCCCACCGCAACTCCGCAGGGGTTGGCATGCTTGACGATGACGCAGGTCGGCGCGGCGTCGAACTGCTTGACGCACTCCAGGGCCGCGTCGGTGTCGGCGATATTGTTGTAGGAGAGTTCCTTGCCCTGAAGCTGACGGCTGGTGCTGATGCTGCCGGCTTCGGCCTGTTTTTCCACAAAGAAGGCCGCCTTCTGGTGCGGGTTTTCCCCGTAGCGCATTTCCTGCACTTTGTGGAACTGACTGTTGAAGGTCCGCGGGAAGTCCCCCAGCGTACCATCGTCGCGAATCCGGCCCAGGTAGTTGGCGATGGCGCCGTCGTATCCGGCGGTGTGCTCGAAGGTCTTTACCGCCAGGTCGAAACTGGAGGCGCCGGAAATGGCGCCGTCATTGGCGTCCATCTCCTCCAGCACGCGCTGGTAGTCGGCGGCATCCACCACGACGGCGACATCGCGGTGATTCTTGGCCGCGGCGCGCAGCATGGTGGGGCCGCCGATGTCGACATTTTCGATGGCATCCTCCAGTGTGCAGTCCGGCCTGGCAACCGTCTGTTCGAACGGGTAGAGGTTGACCGCGATGAGGTCGATAGCGCCGATGCCGTGTTGGTTCATCACTGCATCATCGGTGCCGCGCCGGCCCAGAATCCCGCCGTGGATCCTGGGATGCAGGGTCTTGACGCGACCGTCCATCATTTCCGGGAAGCCGGTGTACTCGGAGACCTCGATCACCTCCACGCCGTTCTCGGCCAGGAGCCGGGCGGTACCGCCCGTGGAGAGGATCTCCACGCCACGGCTCTTTAGCTGCTGGCCGAATTCCACCACACCGGTCTTGTCGGACACGCTGATCAGCGCGCGCTGGATCTTGTTCATTGCTGTTCCCCAAAAAGATAAAAGCAATCAGCCGCAGAGGCCACAGAGTGTTGATAAACGGGGAATACCGGCCGCTCCCCTGGCCATCGGTTTTTCGCTATGTACTCTGTGGCTTTGCGGCTACTGGTAGTATTCCGAACAGGCTCCTAGTCGTTCAGCCCGTAAATCTTGAGTTTTTTGCGCAGGGTGCCGCGGTTCAGTCCGAGGATTTCCGCCGCACGGGTCTGATTGCCCCTGGCGTAGCGCATCACCATCTCGAACAGTGGCTTCTCCACCTCGTTCAGCATCAATTGATAGAGGTTGGCCGGATAGTGTCCCCCCAGATCCTTGAAGTACTGCTCGAGGGCCTCGCGTACGTGCCCATTGAGTGGAATGTCGGCTCCCCCGTTGCCATTCTCCTTCATGCCGCCATCTCTCCGTCAGCGATCAAGCGATTGAAAAACTCATCGACCATTTGTCGTTGTTGTTCGGCGCTGTCTTCCCGGTTGACGGCCTGTCGAAACGCCGCGCCGTGGCGTTGGCCCTTGCTGTACCAGGAGATGTGCTTGCGTGCCATGCGAACGCCGGTGTACTCCCCGTAAAAGGCGTAGAGATTGTTCAGGTGGCCCAGCAAAATGTCCCGTATCTCGGCCAGTGAAGGCTCCGGCAGTCGTTCACCGGTGCGCAGGAAATGCTCCATCTCGCGGAAGATCCAGGGGCGGCCCTGAGCTGCCCGGCCGATCATGACGGCATCGGCCCCGGTGGCATCCAGTACCTGGCGAGCCTTTTCGGGGGTGGTGATATCCCCGTTGGCAAATACGGGGATTGTCAGCACGCTTTTGATGGCGGCGATGGTGTCGTATTCGGCATCGCCAGAATAACCATCGGCACGGGTGCGGCCGTGTATCGCCAATGCCTGAATCCCGGCATTTTCGGCGATACGCGCGATCTCGACCCCGTTTCGGCTCTCCCGATCCCAGCCCGTGCGGATCTTCAGAGTGACCGGCACATCGACGGCGCCCACCACGGCATTGAGGATCCGGCCCACCAGCGCCTCGTCGCGAAGCAGGGCCGAACCCGCCTGGACATTGCAAACCTTCTTGGCCGGGCAGCCCATGTTGATGTCGATGATCTGGGCCCCGTTTGCGACATTGAAGCGGGCTGCATCTGCCATCATTTGCGGGTCCGCGCCCATAATCTGGACGGAGCGCGGCTCGTCTTCGCCCCGGTGGTCGGCCCGGCGACGGGTTTTTTCGCTACCCCATAGCAGTGAGTTGGAAGAGACCATCTCCGAAACGGCCATTCCGGCACCCAGCTCACGACACAACTGCCGGAACGGGCGGTCCGTCACCCCCGCCATGGGGGCGAGGATCAGAGGCGTGGAGAGGTGGTACGGTCCAATTCGCATTGCAGGGGTATTTTGATACGGGAACCTTATATGATATCGGCTTCCGCAATCGACATAAAGCCTGCGGGTGGACGTGAATGCTCACTTTCCTTGCGATAGTTCTGGTGGGCCCGAGAAATTGGCAGAACCTGCCGGAACGGTTTGCTTACAGCACAGGGACAAAGCAACAAGGGCCCGCCGGTGGGGAGGGGCGCTTGCGCAATGGTCGGAAGAGTGAAAACTGCCGCCGTTACCGGAAATCGAATTCGAAGCTGACTGCCTGTGAGCCGGGATCAACGACCTCCAGCAGGAGGTGGGCCTCTTGCCCTGCGGCAAACAGGCTGTCCGGGTTTCGTCCCGCGAGATATTCGGCCGGGACGAAGCGGCGGGAGGCCACGGGACGCTGTTCGATGTCCATCATGACGACTTCCACGTCCGGAAAGGGCTGCGGGAATTCGGCGCCATTCAGCAGGGTCGCGGTGATCAGCAGAGCGCCGTCGCGTTGTGGATGCGACTGTACGGCGTGGTCGGTCAGGTCAATGGCCGTGAGTTCGCGGCGCGGCGGCAAATCACACTCTGCGATCTCGCACATCATCTCCAGGTAGGGACGCCACTGCGCCTGGAGTGCCAACTGATCGCGATGGAAGTAGGCGTATTGTCCCCCGAGGGCGACCATCATCAATACAACGCCGAGGCTCCAGAGCAGCGTCGCCCCAACTCCCCTTCCTCCGGGCCGGGTTTGCAGTTGAAGCGGGAGCTCCTCGTGCTCCGGTCCTGCCGAGTGCGGGGGGGGCTGGCGGTGTTTCGATGCCCGGATCTTAGGAGCCCCTTCCGAGGGGGGCGGCAATGTCTCTGCCGCCGGTTCGGGATCCCGGGACCGGAGTTTCACGGGCTCACGGGCACCGGGTCTGTCCTCGGAGGTGGTTGCGGCGGCGTCACCCGCTAGTCCGGCTTCGTTAACCGGGTAAACTTGGGCACCAAGGTCCTCTTCGGTCAACGAGTCCCAACCCGGACCTGGCTCGTCGAAGGTATGCGGGGACGGCCTTTTGGTCCTCGGTTTACTGGTTGACGATGTCGCTGCGGGGACCGGCTTCTGTTTTGTCTCTCTGTCTCTGTCCGCATCCTTCCGGGGCGCCGACGGCGGACCGGCGGTCCCTGCCCGGGTGGTTGTCCGATTTTCCGGGTGATGACGGATTTCCCCCGAAGCTTTCCCGAACGTTGCAGCCCCTCCGGTTTCCGATGACAGCGTGCTTTCCCGGGGATCAACCGTCGCCGGGTGTTCCGGCGCGTGCGGAGTTTGAACGGGATTCTCCCCGGGTGGTGGGGAGAGGATGGTTTCCGGTGGTGAAGCGGTTTCCCGGGGCTGAACTGCCGCCTGGCGCTCTGGCTCCCGTGGGGTCTCCCCGGGAAGCTCCCCAGGAGAGGACGGCCCGGTTTCCGGTGGGGCGATGCGGGGCCCTTCCGGTTGCAAAGCCGGCGTGACGGGTTCGGGCGGGGATGTAAGGGGCAATTCATCTGCCGCCATGCCTTCGAGTTCCCGCAAGGTGCGGTGGGCAAGGGCGTCAAATATCGCACTGCAGCGGCCACAACGTACCTTGCCGGCAGCCGCGCGCAATTGCGGTGTACCGACTCGAAAAACGGTCTGGCAGTTGGGGCACTGGGTATACATGCGTTAGCGGGTTCTGAGCGACTGCAGCCGAGCCGATTGTAGTCCAATCCTTCGGTGGACGATATGAGCGACCGGTGCAAGGGTATCGTCGCTCCGGGTCTCCGACTTTCCGCCGTTTGCGGTGCCTTTACCGTTTCACGCTATAGCAAGGCCGTTTTCGCTGCAATTGCCCCGCACCATTGTGTCGTGCGGTTGGCATCTTCGTCGTGATTCAGGTCCGGGTCCCACTGAGCCGGACCCACCCATCCTGTTCCACCGAGGGGCCCACTTCGAATGCGGGACGGTAGGCGGCGGCGACGGCATCGGCCTGGTCGGGGAGGATGCCCGACAGCACCATGGCTCCGCCGGGCCGCACCAGCGCTGACAGGGTGGGAGCCAGTTCGATCAGGGGCGTGGCGAGGATGTTGGCCGTCAGCAGGTCAAACTGCATCGGCGGTAGCTGTCCGGGCAGGAGGGGCTCGATGAGGGCTTCGCAACCGTTTCGAGCCGCGTTGTCGGCGGTGGCGACAAGGGCCTGCGGATCGATGTCCACCGCCCGGATATGGCTGGCCCCCAGCTTGGCAGCGGCGATGGCCAGGATTCCCGAGCCGCACCCGTAATCCAGCACCTCTTTTCCGTTTAGCGCCTGTCCGTCGAGCCACTCCAGGCAGAGCCGGGTAGTGGCATGCGTGCCCGTGCCAAATGCCAGGCCGGGATCCAGCAGGATGTTGACATCCCCGGGGCTTGGCGGCTCGCACCAGCTCGGCACGATCCAGAGCCGTTCGCCAAAACGCATCGGCTTGAAGGTGTCCATCCAGGCGCGGGTCCAGTCCTTGTCCTCCAGCGGCTCTACCCGATGCGGAGGTAGTGGTTCCGGCGCGTACTCCCGCACGAGGCTCCCCACAAGGGCGTCCATATCCGTGTCAGCGGGGAAAAGGCCAATCACCCGGGTGTGACTCCAGAGCGGGGTGGCTCCGGGGAGCGGCTCGAAAAGCGGCTGGTCGGCACTGTCATTGAGAGTGACGGCGGCGGCACCTGCCTCGCTGAGCTGCTCCGACAGCCGGTCGGCACTTTCGGCATCGGTTTCAAGAATGAGCTGTAGCCAGGGCAATTAGCAGTTACCGATTTTCAATTTCAGATTCAACTGCAATTCCCGACTCCCAATCTCCGATCCCCAATCGCTACAGCCCCAGCTTTTTCTCGAGATAATGGATGTTGGTGCCGCCGGCCTGAAAGGCAGCGTCCTTCACGAGGTCCTGATGCAACGGTACATTGGTCTTGATGCCCTCGATGATGACCTCCCGCAGCGCCGTGCGCATCCGGGCCAGCGCCGATTCACGGGTTTCTCCGTGCGCTATGAGCTTGCCGATCATCGAATCGTAATAGGGCGGTACGGTGTAGCCGTTGTAGATATGTGAATCGACCCGAATACCCGGGCCGCCCGGCATATGCAGTTGGGTGATCTTGCCGGGAGAGGGCATGAAATTGGCCGGATCCTCGGCATTGATGCGGCATTCGATGGCGTGTCCGCGGACCTTGATGTCCTCCTGCCGATAGGAGAGAGGTAGTCCGGCAGCGATACGAATCTGCTCCTTGACGATATCCACACCGGTAACCATTTCCGAAACCGGATGTTCCACCTGTACCCGGGTGTTCATCTCGATGAAATAGAATTCGCCATCCTCGTACAGAAACTCGAAAGTGCCCGCACCGCGGTAGCCGAGTTCCACGCAGGCGTTGGCGCACCGGGAGCCGATGCGCTCACGCGTCTCATTGTCGATGCCGGGTGCTGGCGCCTCCTCGATGACCTTCTGGTGGCGCCGCTGCATGGAGCAGTCGCGCTCGCCGAGATGGATGGCATTGCCCTGGGTATCAGCCAGTACCTGGATCTCCACGTGGCGTGGATTCTCGAGGAATTTCTCCATGTAGACGGTAGCGTTGCCGAATGCGTTGGCTGCCTCGGTCTGGGTCAGGGAGATGGCGCCCAGCAAGGAGGCCTCGGTATGGACGACCCGCATGCCGCGGCCTCCGCCGCCTCCGGCTGCCTTTATAATGACCGGATAGCCGATCTCCTCGGCAATGCGAATGTTTTCATCCGGATCTTCACCGAGCGGGCCATCGGAGCCGGGCACGCAGGGTACGCCCGTCTTCTTCATGGCCGCGATGGCCGAGACCTTGTCGCCCATCAGGCGGATGCTTTCCGACCTCGGGCCAATGAATACGAAGCCACTCTGCTCCACCCTCTCGGCGAAATCGGCGTTTTCGGAAAGGAAGCCGTATCCGGGGTGAATGGCGGTGGAGTCGGTGACCTCAGCGGCGCTGATCAGGGCCGGGATATTGAGGTAGCTTTCGGCCGAAGAGGCCGGCCCGATACAGACGGACTCGTCGGCAAGCCGTACGTGCTTGAGGTCGCGATCGGCATCCGAATGGACGGCTACCGTCCTGATGCCCAATTCGTGGCAGGCGCGCAGGATGCGCAGCGCGATTTCACCGCGGTTGGCGATTATGATCTTGTCGAACATGGGTCTTTCCGCTTCCCGGCTTTTATTCAATGACGACCAATGGCTGGCCGAATTCCACCGGCTGTCCATTCTCTACCAACACGGCCTTTACGGTGCCGGTCTTGTCGGCCTCGATCTGGTTCATGATCTTCATGGCCTCGATGATGCAGAGGGTATCCCCCGCGTTCACCCGCTGGCCCTCTTCGACAAACGCCTTCACCCCGGGAGAGGGAGAGCTGTAATACGTGCCGACGATCGGTGAGGTGACCTGATGACCTGACGGCATTTCCGGTTCGGCCGGCTCCGGTGCGGGAGCGGGGGCCTCTGCAGCCGGAGCCGCTACCACGGGTGCCGGCGCCGGTGCCGCAGAGTGGGTATTGCGGCTGATGCGGACCGATTCTTCACCTTCGTGAATCTCGATCTCGGCTATACCGGATTCCTCCAGCAGTTCTATGAGCTTCTTGACCTTGCGGATGTCCATCGTGCGTTGAACCTGTAATCTGTTAAGCCTGTTCGGAGATGCGGCACAAAGCCGCCTTCAGTGCCAGTTCGTAACCGACGGCGCCAAGGCCGCTGATTACCCCATGGGCGATATCGGAAAAATAAGAGTGTCGCCGGAAGGCCTCTCGCGCGTGCACGTTGGACAGGTGCACTTCGATAAACGGGATGGCCGCTCCGGAAAGCGCATCTCTCAGCGCCACACTGGTATGGGTAAAGGCGGCCGGGTTAATGATGATGAACTCGACCCTCTCATCGAGGGCCCTATGCACCCGTTCCACCAATTCGTGTTCGGCATTGCTCTGGAAGCTGGTGAGTTCATGACCCCCATCGCGGGCGATTTCGGCGAGCCTCGAATCGATGCTCGCGAGGGTATCGTTGCCGTAAAGCGATGGCTCCCGAGTACCCAGGAGATTAAGATTGGGGCCGTTGAGCACCAAGAGCTTGGCCATAATGGAGTTCCAACATCCGATACTGGTAGAAATGCCGTCAATAGCGCCCCATTTCGGCACTGATACCGGCGAGTTGTTAGCATTGTCGCGCTCTTCGTATCATTGTGCCCCATGATAATTTCCATGTCCAGATAACTAGAAATGCGGGTCATTTCCATGCGGATTGTCGCAAGATTCACTCTTTTTCAGTGTGACCGAGGTCACGGTTGGTGTCCGCACGAATAGGCGGTTATCCTCCTGTGAAGAAAAACGGTGGAAAAATCATGCGTAATCGAGCTGAAATTCGTCGCTATTCGCGCTTGTTCGTTTTACTCGGTCTTCTGGTCTCCACAGCCGTGTGGGCTGATCCCCCTGCCGGATATCCGTTCGTTGCCTACGATGAAGGGCTTCGCCAGGCCGATTCGGAGGGGAAGCCGGTCTTTCTCTATTTCGGCCGTTACGGCTGCGGCTGGTGTGAGAAGACCAACAAGGAGTCGTTTTCTGATGAGCGGGTTCGGCAGGCCTATGAAGAGCACTATGTGCTGGTCTATGTCGATGCGGAAAGTGGCAATCGTTTGACCCTGCCCAATGGCGAGAGGTTGACGGAAATGGAGCTGGGGGCGCGGATGAACGTCTTCGCCACGCCGGTGTTCGCCTATCTGGAGAAGGATGGGGAGATGATTTTCAAGGCACCCGGCTTCAAGACGGCGGAGGAGTTCCTGGCATTCGACCGCTACGTTGCCGGCGGGCACTACCAAAAACAGGAACTCCTGGAGTTCCTGCGGGGGGATTCATGAGAAGCCTGCTGGTGCTCGTGATGGGCCTGCCCGTTGTCGGGCTGGCCGACTGGCAGTTTACCGAACCGGTGGTGGTCAGCGGGAAAGGGGTGGAAGGGGTGTTTCCTCACCTGGAAGCGGCCGGCAGGCAGAGTATGGCGATCACCGGGGACGGCGTCGTTGCCCTGGTTTGGGAAGATAACCGCAGTGGGCAGCCCGGGATCTATCTGGCCACCAAAGCACCGCGCACCGAGCACTTTACGTCGCCCCAAGCGGTCAACCGCACCGGGTCGGCCTATGAACCAGCAGTTACCACCGTCGATGGCGGCTTCGTGGTCGCGTGGGAACAGGATGGGAAGGTGCTGGCCCGGCGCATGGATAGCGAGGTCGGTCCCATCGCCACCCTCAGTGAGGCAGGGGCCCAGGTTACCCTAGCCACCGATGAGAAGGGGGATGTCCACGCGGCCTGGTCCGAGCAGGAGGGCGGCGTCGGTCGCATCACCGTTGCCGGACTGCTCTTTACGGCAGAGGGTCCGGCACTGCGCGAAAAGCGGCCCGCCGATGCCGAGACACCGCGAGGTTCGCAGCTCTATCCCACGCTTGCCCCCGTGCCTGGCGGTCCGTTGCTCGCCTGGGAAGACCGGCGCCATGGCCATACCCGGCTGTATACGGCCCGCCCGGAAGAGGGCGGCGCCTTCACCGAGCCGAAAGGTCTCAACGAGCTGCCGCCCGCCGGCAGCGCCAGATTCGGGCGGGGCTCCGGTGTGACCCGCGTTGCTTTGGCAAGTGAAGGCAAGCTCCTGGCGGCGACCTGGATGGATAAGCGCGAGTTCCGGGGTGGCTATGACATCTATGCCGCGGTCAGCCGGGACGGCGGCCAGAACTTTGGCCCCAACGAATTGACCCAGGATCTGTTCGGCGAGAATCAGCCCCAATGGCACCCCGACGTTGCGGTTTCCGCCCGGGGCCGCATCGTCACCGCGTGGGACGACCCCCGCGACGGTACCCCGGATCTCTGGCTAAGCTGGCGTACCGGAGAGGGCGAGTGGAGTTCGGATATCACCTTCGAAGGCGGGTCCGGGCCCGGTGCCCAGACCCATCCGGTGATTGAATTCGAGGGTGAACGCCTGCACTTGGCCTGGCTCCACCGTCCGGAAAAAGGACCAGTCGAGATCCGTTACAGCACGGCTGAATGGGTTGAGTGACGGAATTGAAGTGCGGTGCATTCTTTAGAATGCACCGGCTTGTCCGTGGTCGCAAATCGGGCTCAATCCCGACACAAGACTGACGGCCGGAAGGCAGACCTGCAACTGAAGAACTACGACGCTCCGTAATTTCTCACTGCTTCCCGATCGCCCGCTCCACATGCGGCGCGAATTTCTCCGGTTCCATGAAGCCGACGACGCGGTAGTTGCGTTTCTCCTCGCCATTCCCGTCCCAGAACAGGATTGCCGGTGGCCCAATCAGCCCCAGCTCCTTGAGCAGGGCCTTGTCCGCGTCGTCATTGGCGGTGACGTCGGCCTGGAGGAGTCGGGCTCCGGACAGGGCAGCGATAACCTGCGGGTCGGAGAAGGTGTATTTCTCCATCTCCTTGCAGGTGACGCACCAGTCGGCGTAGAAGTCGAGCATCAACGGCTGACCCTTTTGGGCGGCGGATTCGATCGCCCGCTCCAGATCGGCCACGGTTTTCATCGATTCGAATTCCAGGTGCGCCGGCTGGGCACTGATTGCACCGCCCGCGGCACCGGCGAAGCGCATATGATTCAGCGGGGCGAGTGGATCCCGCCCGCCACTGCTCACACCGATAAGTACCAGAACACCATAGATCAGCAGCGTAACGCCCAAGCCCTTGAACAGCCGTCGCCAGCCGGAGGCGCCCTCGTGAACCGGCTCCAGAGCGCCCATGTAGATGGCGGAGACGATCGCCAGCAGCGACCACAGGAGCATGGCGACCCAGCCGGGAAGGATACGCTCCAGCATCCAGATGGCTACCGCCAGCAGCATGACACCGAATACCGCCTTGACGGCATCCATCCAGCCGCCGGCTCGTGGCAGCAGCTTGCCGCCGGCGGTTCCGATGGCGATCAGCGGGGCGCCCATGCCCATGGAAAGGGCGAACAGGGCGGCACCACCCAGCCAGGGGTCTCCAGTCTGGCCGATGTAAATCAATGCGCCCATCAGTGGCGGTGCCACGCACGGGCCGACGATTAGTGCCGAAAGCAGCCCCATGATGGCCACCCCGGTCAGCGAACCGCCCTGCTGTCGGTTGCTGACTTCGCTCAGCTTGCTCTGCCAGCGGGAGGGCAGCTGGAGTTCATAGAAGCCGAACATCGACAGTGACAGCAATACGAACACGGCCGCGAACGCGGAGAGGATCCAGGGATCCTGGAAGGCGGCCTGCAGATTGGCGCCGAACAGTCCGGCAATTACCCCTGCAACCGTGTAGGTGACCGCCATTGCCAGCACGTAGACCGACGACAGGGTGAATGCCTTGCGGGTGGTCAGGCCATCGCCCTGGCCGACAATGATGCTCGACAGGATCGGGATCATCGGGAATACGCACGGGGTAAAGGCGAGCAGTAGCCCCAATACAAAGAAGGTACCGAGAACGAGCGTGGTGCTGCCGGTGGCCAGGGACTGAGCCAGGCTGTCCTGCTCGGAGAGCGGCTCGTCGCTGGGTGGTGTGATCGGGGCCGGCTCCGCTTGTGTCGATTCTGATTCTGAATCGGACTCCGATGCCGTCGCTGTGCCGGCCGGCAGTTCTAGTACCGCCTCTTTCTTCATGGGCGGATAACAGATCCCCGCATCGGCGCAGCCCTGGTATCCGGCTACCAGCATCACATCGGTCGGTTCCAGGTTCTCGCGGTTGAGGGGAAGGCGGACCTCAACCTCATCATAGAAGACCTGGATGCGCCCGAAGAACTCGTCATTCTTCTCCTTGCCAGCGGGAATCCGCGGGGTACCCAGAGAAACCCCGTCGCTGTCCCGGAGCTCAAAGTTGAGTTTATCGCGGTACAGGTAATGTTCCGGCTCGATATCCCAGCGGGCGACAAGCGTATTGCCATCGACCACCACTGTGGAGAAGACGAAGGCCACATCCGGATCGAGGACCTCGTCCTCTCCCCCGAAACTACCGCCGCCGGCCCCGCCAAGGGTCTCGCGTGCATTGGAAGCGGCCGCTGATTCTGCGGACGCCAGGCGAACCGTCGCCTTCTGGCGATGCGGGGGATAGCAGACCCCAAGGTCGGCACAGCCCTGGGAGCCGGCATCGATGGTGAGCGAGTCGGGAGCCCCTGCGGCGCGCTCTATGGGGATTTCGGCGCTAACCTGTCCCCGGTAGGTCTCCACCCTGCCAAAAAATTCGTCATTTTTGACCTTTCCGGGCGGAAGGGAGGGCTCGCCGAGGCTCACGCCTTCGGTTTCGCTCTTGAAATCGAGCTTGTCGCGATACAGATAGTAGCCATCGGCCACTTCCCAGGTAGCGCGTACTGAATCGGGACCGGTGGCCTCCAGGCTGAACCGGAAGGCCTCTTCCGGCGCCAGCAACTCCTCCTCGGCAGGGGCAATCAGTGGCACAAGCAGTGCCAGCAGGGCAACGAAGCGACTTGTCATTTTGTTCTATTTTCCGGTTTGTTCATCAATCCAGCGTAAATAATCATCGAGTCCCGATTCGATCGGCAGCGCGATCACCTCCGGCAGCTCGTAGGGATGACGCTCGACGATGGTTTCTTCCAAACGTGGGTAGAGGTCGGCGCGGCTCTTTATAAGAAGGATGAACTCCGCATCATTACAGACTTCGCCCTTCCACTGGTAGTACGAGCGCATGCCGGAAATCGTATTGACGCATGCGGCCAGCCGATGATCGACCAGATAAGCAGCCAACGCGTCGGCGGAATTTTGGTCGGGACAGGTGGTAATCACCAGGCGGTATTCACTCATGGCTCGAAGATAACCGAATGAATGTTTACAGGTAAAGTGTTGTCGAACCCGTTATACTGACAGCTCCGTCGAGCAAACATTCATTTCTCCGACCGGAAGATTGGCGTGTTCCGAATTCTGTTTCTACTGTTTCTTGCTATTCCCCTGATCGAGATCTACATCCTGATTAAGGTAGGCTCTGCGATTGGGGCCCCGTTCACCATTTTTCTGGTGGTATTCACCGCGGCGCTGGGGGCGCTGCTGCTGCGGTTTCAGGGGCTCTATACCCTCCAGCGGGCGCGCACGGCCATGGAGCGTGGTGAACTGCCCACCATCGCGATGCTCGAGGGCGTTGTACTGGTGATCGCCGGGGCGCTGCTGTTGACGCCGGGTTTCTTTACGGACGCCATCGGGTTTTTGGCCCTGGTGCCGCCGCTTCGCCGCAAGTTGATTTGGAAGATTATCGAGCGCGGAATGTTCGGTCCGCCCGGCAGCGGGCCCGGCCAGTACGAACGCGGTCCACGTACGATTGAAGGCGATTTTCACCGGGACGATTGATTTTCCTGAAGTTTTCCTGCCTCTCCGAGACCACTTTCACCCATCCCGATGATGTGCCGACCCGGACATTAAGGCGATCACACCGGCTTTTTCTTGCTGAACGGATTAAAAACCCGGGTTAACTGCGGCTATATTTTTTTCTGTCGTCCCTTGACTCTCAACGATGTGGACATATTATTAGCACTCAACCGAGGTGAGTGCTAACAGCGCCACACTCGGTCACTTGTTTCAGGCTCTCAATTTCAAAAATTGCTTAGGAGAGAGGAAGAATAATGAGCATTCGTCCTTTGCATGATCGTGTTCTCGTCCGTCGCATGGAAGAGGAACGCACCACGTCCGGCGGTATCGTGATCCCGGATAGCGCCGCCGAAAAACCGAATCGTGGTGAAGTACTGGCTACGGGGAACGGCAAGGTTAACGACAAGGGCGATGTGCGCCCCCTCGACGTCAAGGAGGGCGACACTGTCCTGTTCGGCCAGTACGCCGGCCAGAAGATCAAGCACGAAGGTGAAGACCTGTTGATCATGAGTGAAGACGATATCCTGGCGATCCTCGACTGAGCGAGCGCCACGTCTTCTCTACCGATAGTCAGGTTTTCCAGGAATAGTCGAGAGGTAATACAGAATGACCGCGAAAGAAGTACGATTTTCCGACGATGCCCGTCACCGTATGCTGCATGGCGTCAACATCCTGGCCAATGCAGTCAAGGTGACCCTGGGCCCGAAGGGCCGCAACGTCGTGCTCGAGAAGAGTTTCGGCGCTCCGACGATCACCAAGGACGGCGTCTCTGTCGCCAAAGAGATCGAGCTGGAAGACCGGTTCGAGAACATGGGCGCCCAGATGGTGAAAGAGGTCTCCTCGCAGACTTCTGATGTGGCCGGCGACGGCACCACCACAGCGACCGTGCTGGCGCAGTCTGTGCTCACCGAGGGCATGAAGGCGGTTGCTGCCGGCATGAACCCGATGGACCTGAAGCGTGGCGTCGACAAGGCCGTGATCGCCGCTGTCGAGCAGTTGCGCAATCTCTCCAAGCCCTGCACCGACGACAAGGCCATCGCCCAGGTTGGTACCATTTCTGCCAACTCCGATCTCTCCATTGGCCGCATTATCGCCGATGCCATGGGTAAGGTGGGCAAAGAGGGTGTGATTACCGTTGAAGAGGGGCAGTCCCTGGAAAACGAGCTGGATGTCGTCGAAGGCATGCAGTTCGACCGTGGCTACCTGTCGCCCTACTTCGTCAACAACCAGCAGTCCATGTCCGCCGAACTGGATGACCCCTACATCCTGCTCTGCGACAAGAAGATCTCCAACATCCGCGAACTGCTGCCGATCCTGGAAGGCGTCGCCAAGGCCTCCAAGCCGCTGCTGATCGTTTCCGAGGATGTGGAAGGCGAAGCGCTGGCTACCCTGGTGGTCAACAGCATCCGCGGTATCGTCAAGGTAGCCGCCGTCAAGGCGCCCGGCTTCGGCGATCGCCGCAAGGCCATGCTGCAGGATATGGCCGTCCTTACCGGTGGCCAGGTGATTTCCGAGGAAGTCGGACTGACCCTGGAAAAGGCCACCATCGATGACCTGGGCCAGGCCCGCAAGGTGCAGGTCACCAAGGAAAACACCACCGTAATCGACGGCGCCGGTCGCGCTGAAGAGATCGAGGCCCGGGTCAATCAGATCCGTGCCCAGATCGAGGACACCACCTCCGATTACGACCGTGAAAAACTGCAGGAGCGCGTGGCCAAGCTGGCCGGCGGTGTGGCAGTCATCAAGGTGGGTGCCGCCACCGAGATGGAGATGAAGGAGAAGAAGGCCCGCGTCGAAGACGCCCTGCATGCGACTCGCGCCGCAGTGGAAGAGGGTGTGGTGCCTGGCGGTGGTGTTGCGCTGGTCCGTGCCCTTGAAGGCATGGCCGACCTGAAGGGTGACAACCATGATCAGGACGTCGGCATCAGCATCGCCCGTCGCGCCATGGAAGAGCCGCTGCGTCAGATCGTGGCCAACTCCGGTGATGAGCCCTCTGTGGTCATCAACAAGGTTCGCGAAGGCGAAGGTAACTACGGTTATAACGCTGGAACCGGCGAGTATGGCGACATGATCGAGATGGGCATCCTGGACCCGACAAAGGTGACCCGCTATGCGTTGCAGAACGCCGCTTCCGTGGCCGGTCTGATGATCACCACCGAAGCCATGGTAGCCGAGGTACCGCAGAAGGATGAAGGTGGTGCCGGCATGGGCGACATGGGCGGCATGGGTGGTATGGGTGGCATGGGCGGAATGATGTAAGCCCCTGCGCTCGATCACAGTCGCTGACTGAAAAAAACCCCGCCGGGCTCGCCCGGTGGGGTTTTTTTTGCTTGCTCCGTGTCCCTGTGGTTTTCCATTCTATCCTTCGCGTATGGCCAGAAAACCGCCAATGTCTGCCGTGCCGTTTGTCCCCGACACCCGTGATCTGGGACGGCTCAGGGCCGCCGCGGCAGAGTGCCGGGGCTGTCCCCTGTATGAGAATGCCACTCAAGCGGTGTTTGGTGAGGGGCCGGAATCGGCGGAGGTTGTATTTCTGGGTGAAAAGCCCGGGGACAGGGAGGATCGAACCGGCAAACCGTTTGTCGGCCCGGCGGGTGGTCTGCTGGACAAGGCGCTGGAGGCGGCAGGCATCCCCCGCGACAAGGCTTACGTCACCAATGCGGTAAAACACTTCAAATGGGAGTCACAGGGCGGGCGCCGTTTGCACAAGAAGCCCACCGAACGCGAGATCGCCGCCTGCCGGCCCTGGCTGCAGGCGGAAATGGCTGTCCTGCACCCCAAGGTCCTGGTATGCCTGGGGGCGAGTGCCGCGGTCTCCGCCTTCGGACGCCACGTCCGCCTCATGGATTTTCGCAGTACCTTTTCCTCCACTGACCTGGCCGAAGCCACCTTTGTGACTCTGCACCCCTCCGCGCTACTGCGCATTCCCGACCCCGACCAGCGTCACCAGGCAACCGAGCGCTTCATCGCCGATCTGCGGCAGGTGGCGGAACGCCTGGGTTAGTAGTCACACACCGGCGGAACGACGGTTAACCACTGAGAACACAGAGGGCCTCCCGCGATTGTTGCATCCCTCTGTGCTCTCAGTGGTAAGCCCCAAGTCGGTGGTACGTCCGTCCGCTGTTCCCCGACCCCGGAACCGCTCTTCGCCTGTTACAATCAGGTTTTTTCGGCCCGACGGTGTGAGCGGTGAAAAAGGTCAATACCTCCTCGATGGAAGCACTTCTGGAGGGACTTCCGGAGTCCCTGGGAGAGCGGGTTCTGACCCATTGGCGAAATTATCTCGAGGCTGCGGACCAGCCGATCGAGCCCTCGGCGGAACTGGCAAGGGTGTGGGCGTTCAGCGATTTCGTTGCTCGGAGCTGTAGCCGGAATCCCGACCTGCTGCAGGGGCTGCTCGGTAGTGGCGATCTGGAGCGGTCCTATGGGGAGGGTGAGCTTCGGCAGCGGCTTGATGCGGCGCTTGATGGCGTTTCGGACGAGAACGACCTGGGGGGACGCCTGCGCCGCTTCCGGCGGCTGGAGATGACTCGCATCGCCTGGCGTGATCTGGCCGGCTATGCCGATCTTGGCGAGGTGACCGCGGATCTTTCCGCCCTGGCGGAGGCCTGCATCGACGGCGCCCTGGTTCGGCTGTACGAATGGCAGTGCGAAGAGAAGGGCACGCCCTGCGGCAGCGATGGCAGAACCCAACAGTTGGTGGTGCTGGGCATGGGCAAGCTGGGTGCCCGGGAGCTCAATTTCTCCTCCGATGTCGACCTCATCTTCGCCTACCCCGAGGAGGGCGAAACCCGCGGCGGTCGCCGTAGCACCTCCAATCAGGAATTTTTCGTCCGCCTCGGCCAGCGGCTCATCACCGCCCTGGATCGCTCCACCGCGGAGGGTTTCGTCTTCCGGGTCGATATGCGCCTGCGCCCCTTCGGCGAATCCAGCACCCTGGCCCTCAGTTTTGATGCCATGGAGGCCTATTACCAGGTCCACGGCCGGGAGTGGGAACGCTACGCCATGATCAAGGCCCGACCGGTGGCCGGCGATCGGCAGGCCGGCGAGGAACTGATGGCGATGCTCAAGCCGTTCGTGTTCCGCCGTTATGTCGATTACGGCGCCTTTGAATCCCTGCGCGACATGAAAGGAATGATCGAGCGGGAGGTGAGGCGCAAGGGACTGGAGAACAACGTCAAGCTGGGAGCTGGCGGCATTCGTGAGGTGGAATTCATCGGCCAGGCCTTCCAGTTGATCCGGGGCGGTCGCGAGCCCACCCTTCAGCGCCGACCCATCCTGACGGTTCTCGAGGCCCTGCGCGGCTTTCAGTTGCTGCCGGACTTCGCCGTTGACGAGCTCGTCGACGCTTATCTATTCCTTCGCAATACCGAGCATCGCCTGCAGGAATTCGCCGATCAACAGGTGCACGATTTGCCGGAAGATGACGCCGGCCGGATGCGGGTCGCGCTGGCCATGGGCTATGTCGACTGGTCGGCATTTGAAGTCGACCTGCGCCAGCACATGCGCCGGGTCCACGAGCATTTCGAGCAGGTCTTCGCCGCACCACAACGGGAGCATGCCGAAAGCGACATCCTGGACACCAAGGGCGTGTGGGTGGCGACACAGGACGATGAGCAGGCACGGGATACGCTCAAACAGATCGGTTTCAATGAACCGGCACAAGCACTCAAGGCGCTGGCCAACGTCCGCGAATCCCACAGCTACCGCGCACTGTCGGCCCACGGCAAGGGGCGCATGGACCGGTTGATGCCGCTGTTGATTGGCGCCGCCGGGGCGATGGACGAACCCGAGACAGCCCTGGAGCGCTTGCTGAGCCTCATCAGTGCCGTTGCCCGGCGCACCGCCTACCTGGCGCTGCTGGTCGAGAACCCCATGGCGCTTTCCCAGCTGGTGAAGCTTTGTGCCTCCAGCTCCTGGATTGGCCGGCTGCTGGAGAAGCACCCGCAGCTGCTGGATGAGCTGCTCGATCCGCGCACGCTGTATGTGCCTCCCAAACGCGATGAGATGACCAATGAGCTGCGCCAGCGGCTGATCCGTATCCCGCCGGACGACCTCGAGCAGCAGATGGATGCCCTGCGTCACTTCAAGCAGGCGATTCTCTTGCGGGTAGCCGCCGCGGACGTCTCCGGGGCCGTGCCGTTGATGGTGGTTTCCGACCACCTGACCGCTCTGGCCGAGGTCATCCTCGACGAGGTCCTGGAACTGGCCTGGCGGCACATGGTGGATCGCCATGGCCGTCCCCAGTGCGGTGATGAACTCGCCTGCGACAAGGGCTTTGCCATTATTGCCTACGGCAAAATGGGAGGAATAGAGCTCGGCTACGGCTCTGATCTGGACCTGGTCTTCGTCCACAGTGGTGCCAGTGAAGGGCGTACCACCGACGGCGCCAGGCCGGTGGACAATGCCGTCTTTTACGCCCGCCTGGCCCAGCGCCTGGTACACCTGCTCAATACCCGCACCGCCGCGGGTGAGCTCTATGAAGTGGACATACGCCTGCGCCCGAACGGTGCATCGGGGCTGTTGGTGACCAGTGTGGAGGCATTGGAGGATTACCAGCGTGAACGCGCCTGGACCTGGGAGCACCAGGCTCTGGTCCGTGCACGGCCGGTGGCGGGAGATCCCGGTATTGCCGAACGCTTTCAGGCCGTGCGCGCCGAGGTGGTGAGTCACAAGCGGGAGGTCGGGAAGCTGCGCCGGGAGGTTCGCGAGATGCGCGAGAAGATGCGCGCCAACCTTCGCAAGGATGGAAGTCAAGGTTTCGACCTGAAGCAGGACCGGGGCGGTATCGCCGATATCGAATTTATGGTGCAATATGCCGTTCTGGCCTGGGCCCATACGTACCCTGACCTCGTCGAATTCACCGACAATATCCGCCTGCTCGAGCGGCTTGCCGAACGGGACCTGATTCCCGCGGTCGATGTCAGCCTGCTGACTGACGCCTTTCGGGCCTATCGGGCGCGCGTGCATCAGTTGACGCTGCAGGACCGGCCTGCAGTGGTGGGTGCCGATGAGTTTGCCGATTATTCCGATGGTGTTGTGCGCATTTGGCAGGGGTTGATGGAGCCGGGCTGATTTAGCAACAGCTTTAAACCGCAAAGGTCGCAAAGAGCACAAAGAAATCTGACTAAAGGTGGGTTGCCGGGGTAAATAGCGTAGGAGCGGCTCTGCCGCGATAAGATTCCACGCCGAGTCCGGAAAACCGCGGGAGCGAGTCCTTGGCGCTCTTTGCGACCTTTGCGGTTAAACGTCCTAGAAACCGCTGTATCGAGGAGAACGAGACAATGTCGATGGATGACCGCGACGGTGTCATCTGGTTTGACGGGGAGATGGTCCCCTGGCGGGAGGCCCGGACACACGTGCTGACCCATACGCTCCACTACGGCATGGGGGTCTTCGAAGGGGTTCGAGCCTATAACGCCGATAAGGGCACGGCGATTTTCCGTCTGCAGGATCACACCGACCGATTGTTCCGTTCGGCGCATATCCTCAACATGCCGATGCCCTATGACAAGGCAACCATCAACGAAGCGCAGCGGGCAGCGGTGGCTGAGAACGGTCTCGAATCCGCCTATCTTCGTCCCATGGCCTTTTACGGTTCCGAGGGGATGGGTCTGCGTGCCGACAACCTCAAGGTGCACGTGATTGTGGCAGCCTGGTCCTGGGGATCCTATCTGGGCAAGGAGGGCATGGAGAAGGGGATCCGCATCCGTACCTCCTCCTATACCCGGCACCACGTGAACATCACCATGTGCAAGGCCAAGGCCAATGGCAACTACATGAACTCCATGCTGGCGCTGCAGGAAGCGCTGGCCTGCGGTTATGACGAGGCCATGCTGCTGGACAATGAAGGCTATGTGGCGGAGGGTTCCGGAGAGAATATCTTCATTATCCGCAACGGCGTGATCTACACCCCGGATCTGACTTCGGCCCTGGAGGGCATCACTCGTGACACTATCGTTCAGCTGGCGGCCGAAATCGGGGTCGAGGTGCGCGAAAAACGCATTACCCGCGATGAAGTGTACATCGCCGATGAGGCCTTCTTCAGCGGCACCGCTGCCGAGGTAACCCCTATCCGCGAAGTGGACAACCGTGCCATCGGCGAAGGCCGTCGCGGCCCGATTACCGAGCGTCTGCAAAGCATGTATTTCGATCAGGTGCTCGGGCGACGCGACAGCCATCCGGAATGGCTCACCTACGTGCGATAAGAACAGAGGGAACAGCTATGAGCTCTGCCCCGCTTGAGCAGCAACGGACACTGAAAACCTCGAACACGGAAAGCTTCTATGAGGTGACCGAGGCGGATCTGCCGGTGCATTGCCCGATGGAGGGTACCACCTTGTGGAATTCCCATCCCCGGGTCTACCTGCCTCTAGAGGAGACCGGCGAAGCGCGTTGCCCCTATTGCGGCGCGATCTATCGACTGAAGCGGGATTAGAACGGGCGTTAAAGCGCTGCGAAACCCCTCGTGTTCAATCTTGCAGCGCCTCGATAGGGCTTGCACCACAGAGGCGGAAGTATCCGGACCGATAGTCAAGGAGTGACTTGAAGGCCATCTGCGAGGATGATCGGCTACGAGTCTTTTCTTGTGTATTGTCCTCGACGCAACCCCTGGTAGGGCGAAACCTCACCTTGCGGTCGGGTCTTGAACAGCCGGAACTGCCACATATACTGTTCCGGCGCCAACTTGATCAGCGCCTCATTGGCGGCACTCATCCGCTTCAGGTCCGCCTCCTCTTCGCCGCTCGGGTAATTCTCCAAGGCTGGCAGACACTTGGCTACATAGCACTTCTTTTCACGATCCCAATAACTGGTCAGCGGCACCACAGCCGCCTTGCTCACCTTCGCCAACCGTGGCAGTGCCGTGATGGTCGCTCGGGGAATGCCGAAAAACGGCACAAAACGGCTGTGTTCCGCGCCCAGATCCTCATCGGCCAGATAGTAGAAGCTTATCCCGGCCCGCAATGCCCGAATCCCCGGTCGTAGCCCCTCCTCGCGGCTGATGAGCCCCCCACCAGCAAAACGTATACGCCCACGGGCGATGAACCAGTCAACCAATGGATTCTTGGCCCGGTTGAACATCCCGACAACGGGTATCTTGCGTGAAATTGCCAGCCCGCCCGCATCCAGGAACAGACTGTGGGTCACCAGTAGCACCACCCCGCGACCAGCGTCCAGTTCTCGCTGAACATGCTCCAGCCCTTCCAGCCGAATTAAACGCTCAAGGTAAGCGGAACTGCGCCACCAGAATACGCCATAGTCCAGCACTGACTGTCCCAGCATGCAGAAACACTCCCGCACCATCGAGTCTCGTTCGGAGTCGCTTTTTTCCGGGAAACAGAGTTGTAGATTAATGGAGCTAATCCCGCGCCGCTTGTCATTGAAACGGTGCATAAGCAGTCCTGCTCTTCGGCCGATCCCGTGTCGAACCGGACGCGGCAACCAACTCATTAGCCACAATAGTCCAAGTGCGGCCCAAGTCGGCCAGAAGCGGGGAGACAGAAATTCGGCCCTGAAGGGGCCTGGGTATTTGGATGCTACAGAAGCTTGTGAGGGTGCCATTTAAGGAGAAATCCGAGAGAATCGCGAAAGGTATCATCTTCCCAACGCAGCCTGCACATTATCATACCCAGCCGATCTAAGTACCAGCCAGTGTTGTCACGGAATCGTGAGTCGCATCGATAGCCAAAGCGCTACGATATCTTGGAACCAAGGCGCAGAGTGCGGGGTCGAGCTCTTTGGGTAAACGTGTGCATCTGTGGGATTCTAGGCTCGAGCGCAAATGGTTTGGTTGGGAACCCGGAACCTCGAGGCCCACTAAACCCAATCGACATCCGGGATGTGACGGTCTGATACTGGTGGCGTACTAATCACTCAGACTCGGATGGCAGATCAGGCTAAGGGCTCCAGTATTTCGGTATAGAGTTTAAGCGTCTTTTCGACGCTTTGCTGGACATTGAAACATTCGCCAATCCTTTGTTGTGCCTGCCGCCCCATTTCCAACCGCTTGTAGTCGTCTTGGAGCAGTTTCGTGAATGCCTCCGCAAGGGCTTTCGGATCGCCAGGCGGAACAACCAGACCACTTATGCCCGGTTCCACTAGTTCAGGACTGCCTCCAGCATCGGTTACCACGGGTGCAATTGCCTGCGCCATTCCTTCGATCACGGCTCGCGGCAGGCCTTCGCGACGTAACGAAGGTAGTGTGATGATATCAAACTCGCCGGCAATGCGAGCAGCCTCGGGGTGGAAGCCGATAAGATGTATGCGATCCTTGCTGGCGCTCTTCTCATAGGCCGCGTATATCGATTTGTCGAGCACACGGCCCACCAGCACAAGATGTGGTCCCAAGCCACGGGGAATCAACTCCATAGCCTGAATCAGTTCGATAATACCTTTGCGTTTTTTCAGCCTGGCTACACAACCAATGGTCTTTGCACCTGAAGGTATGCCAAGATCCGGCAACAGTTTCTCATCGTGCTGATGCTGATACCACTCGATCCTGTGTCCTTTATAGATAGTTACAACTTTTTCAGGTTTAAATAAATTGAAGAAAAAGAGAAATCTTTTTTTCAGGAAAAACTGGCGGATTCCCTCGCAAACACAAACCATTCGTGTGATGCGAGGATTCAGGAATGAAAGCCATGAAAATGGATCCCAATAACTGAGGTTGCCGATGATTCCCCGGTAAGCAACAACAGGGGTGCGCATACCCCAGGATGCCAAGGTATAGTTGACTAGCAGCATCTTGCTAAACACGTGCACCAGACTGAATGACTCGTTTTCAAGAAGCTGACGCAAATTGCGTATAGCAGCGAAATCCACTTTCGAACGTATGCGGATCGGAATTACGCGGATCCCTGCCTCCTCCAGTTCCAATCGGCCCGGAGCATCGGGTCGACATATCACAGTGGCGTCGACCCCGGCCCCATGTAGGCCAATAATCATGTTCCGCTCACCCCGATCAGTTGTGTTCAATACATAGAGTACTTTTATGCAAGTGCCGTCGGGCATGATAAGTATCCTTCGATAAGTTAGATCGCCAACCTGTTTCGTTGACAATCCTGAAGTATGATCGGAACGCGTCCATTTTGGGAGAGCGTTATTAGCCGCACTGGCGGCGAAAAAATCACGTTTTTCGGGTCGAACCGCCTGATTTTATCGATCCAGCTATATGATTGCCGTTGAGGGGCCCGCAACGACTTCAATCCAGCGGATAAGCATCCTTTAGCAAATCGATATCTTCAATAACCGCATTGATTCTTCTGACCTGATCCGCTGAAAGCTCGCTGCGCCAACGCTCATCGATTTTAAGCTCATTAATATTCTTCATGTAGTTTGAAGTGCTGCTGTGAATAAAATGATGCGTCTCATTTGCCTGTAGAAGCATCTGTGGTTCAAACGCTGTTCCTATAAATTGGCACACTCGTTTAAGTTCTCGTTCGGGATACATGCAAAGATCCTCATATCTCAGTGCGAGAACATTACTCTTTCTGCCTCGTGTTAATTCTTGGTATCTTTTCATCCATTTTTTATAACGAAACAGAAAGCGATCGAGTCCTTTGTTGTTTGTTCTCAGCAAGGAAGCGCCAACCCCTCGAGGGTCGCGCAAGAGCACAATAAAGCCTGCACTCTCCGATTTCCAGTTAGAATGGGAAAAATAGCCCGTCATCGTGCGGAATACTTTGGTCTTGGAAAGATCCACGATTGCTTCGTTTTGAGACGCCGTTCGAAGCGAACCATAAAATTTGGGAGTGAATTTCCTATAGTTTAAACCGTATTTTTGCTTGATTGTCGGGAGATGTTGTCGCCAGAATTCACACTCCTTTATCCGATCGCCGCAACTGCATCGTAAGTCTTTCTTTAATGCCTCTTTTATGCGCATCAGCTCCCCAACGCATAAAATTCGAGAATGCATATTAAGCATTCTTCCTAAAAGCGTTGAGCCGCTGTGAGAAAAACTTAGAACAAACGTCAAGGGGTGGTGTGCCGGCACAGACGGAGTACTGTCTATCTGTTCTCTCTCTCTTTTCATCAATAATGCTCATTTAAGCGTTTGGTGATCGTTGCGCTGCGCTTGGCATGGATATCCTCTTCAAAGACGTCACCAAGAAATCTGAACGTCGTCTCGGTCGAATCCTTCGCGCATCGTCTCGTTCATGACAGGCCTCCCGTGAAGAAAACTCGGTGCTTAGCCTGCCAGAAAAAGGCGCGTAGCGGGATCGAGTCTCCTTATGCGGCGATCGACTCTGTTGCTGACCATCGAATAGTTCTCATCTCGGGGCGAACGGCCGCGAAAATGAGGGGATCCATGAGGCCTGAACCAACTCTAAACGCCACCGAGCGTTTCGGTCATCGGCAGCCAGGCAGCACGTGATTATTGCCAGCTTGCGAATGGGCTGCCGCGGGCAGAAAACCTTCCCGTGCGTCTTGGTGCCACGAAGTCCCGGCTTTTACGAACACTACTACGCAATATGCGCAGCAGGGAATCTGGTAGAATAATCAGCCGGCGCGATTTCTACAATCGGAAAAAGACCCTTGAAGTATTTACTCTATGCGGAACAGGATTATGCTTACTCCATCCTGCGCCCCCTACAAGACGCGATACGCGAGCGGGGAGGTGAAGCGCGTTGGTTTTTGGCCGGGCGTTCCATTCATCCTGAGTATCTGAAGGCGGACGAAGC
Source organism: Thiohalomonas denitrificans (assembly GCF_900102855.1). Classification (NCBI taxonomy): domain Bacteria; kingdom Pseudomonadati; phylum Pseudomonadota; class Gammaproteobacteria; order Thiohalomonadales; family Thiohalomonadaceae; genus Thiohalomonas; species Thiohalomonas denitrificans. Next base: position 129,402 of record NZ_FMWD01000002.1, on the reverse strand, counting down.
CCGCTTGACGACCATCAAAGACGTCAAGAAGTGGGCTCCAGACGCTGTTCTCGTGCCGGGAAACAGTGTGCCTCAGTTTATCCCGGGTCTGAAGGTGGCTGTTTTTCACGGGTTTAACGTTGCGAAGGCTGGTCGCAGCGACAAACGAGGCCATTTTAACATTCGCGGGTGTTTCGACCTATATTGCACCCAAGGTCCAAATACGACACTTCGGTTTAAAGAGCTGGCAAAATCCTACGGATTCTTTAGGGTCGTCGAAACGGGTTGGGCGGCGGTCGACCCGTTGTTCCAGGATACTGCTGCTTCAGGCTCTGCAGCCGGTAACAAAAAGCCGACGATCTTGCTCTGCTCTACCTTTACCCCTCGCCTAAGCTGTGCGCCCCACCTTGTGGACACGATCAAAACACTCCGAGACCAGGGCAAGTGGCATTGGCTGGTTCAATTTCACCCTAAAATGGACGCAGCCACAGTGAATCAGTACAAAGCCATGGAAGGTGAGCACCTCGAATTCTTCGAGACGGACGCCATTATTCCTCTAATGAAAAGAGCGGATGTCATGTTGTCCGATACTTCGTCGGTGATGCTTATGTTTATGCTTCAACGAAAACCGGTGGTGACTTTCCGTAACCGAAGCCGGGGAAGTCGTGCACACCTGTTGAATGTGGAGGAGCCGGCGGAAATCGAAAAAACCATAATGCACGCGTTGACGAAACCCCCAGAGCTGATGGAGTGCATCGAACACTTTGTCGCAGACTATCACCCTTATCAAGATGGAAAATCGAGTGAACGCGTTCTGAACGCGGTGGAGAATATCGCCAGAGCAGGTCTGAAAAACAGGAAGGCAAAGCCATTGAATCTACTGAGGACGCTGAAAGAACGTAGAAAACTGGGATACTGGGGTTTGTAAATCTCCAACTAAACAGTGACCTGCCTAACGTCCAGTTTCAATATGTGCCGGTTGGATTCTAATCGGATTTATTTTCACGTGTGAGCAGCCACAGGCCTACATGCTTGTTGAAGTTTCCCTGGGCATAGTTCATCGCCACAATGAAGCCGATGCGGCCATCAAGAAAACCGCCCCGAATTACGTATATCCAGAAGAAAGTCCATATCGCGCGCATGAAAACCAGTGAAAGGCTTCGGTTTCGTTTACCGCGATCATAGTATTTCTGACTCCCGAGCCATGCATATTTGGCGTTTTTCTCAAGTGCATGGCCGTAATCCCTCGCTGTGTAGTGCAAGAGATATCCCTGTAACTTACCGACCTTCCCGTGCTTGTGTTGAATGGCTTCGTGCACCTGATCCATGGTGAAGCTGGCGTTTTCCCTTAAAAACAGACGTAATGGGGCGCGGGCGCTGCGGCCGAAACGGAGACGCGCGCCATGGCGAATCACGGCCCACTGGAGCTTGAAAGCGACCTCTTCGATGATTGGCTGTTCCAAAAGAGTCTTCAGTGCCTGCTGGGCTGTTTCGTCCAATGCTTCGTCTGCATCGATGGACAAAACCCATTCCTGAGTGGCTTTATCAAGAGCGCGCTGCTTCTGCGGGCCGTACCCCGGCCAATCCGTAACCCAGACTTTATCGGTATAGCGCTTGACGATGTCAATAGTTCCATCAGTACTACCACTGTCCAATACGATAATTTCGTCGGCTATTTCCCGCACCGATCGTAGACAACGTTCAATCCGGTCCGCTTCATTCAAGGTAATGATACATACCGACAAGGTATGCGGTCTGACGGAACTCATGTTGTTGACCCCTCTTGTTGTTTGAACAAAGTGAAACCGGTCTCTGGGGGAACTGCGAAGGCGAGATGTGGTTCTCTTTTCGAGGCAATGCTGACCTCTCGAGCCGGAGAGAGGCCTCGGTTCTTTGACTTTGGTTGTACAAGCATCATCTGGGCCTCAGGGGAAGGGCGGCCGATAATTGAGCCAGGCGTGGCCTCTGGTCCGGCACCAACGAGCGATCAGCGGCGACGTGACGAGTAATCCGGATAGTAGCGTACTGCGTGTTGTAGCCCGGCATCAATAACGCCATGCGGTTTTGCAAAGTGGAATCGCCAGGGCGTTGCCCGGTTGCGTCGTTTAACTCGGGTAGTTGGGCACTACACCGAACCGCCCGGTGCGAAATGGCTGGCTATGCTGCCGTATGGTAAGATTCACCGTCCTCCGCTTCGTCTTTTCTCATGAACGGAAAGAGTCTCGAACAGCTGGCTGTGCGGCCGCCGGATTCAGTCTGCCTGCTGCGCCTGTCGGCCCTGGGCGACATTACCCATATGGTGCCGGTGGTGCGTACGTTACAGGCCCATTGGCCCGACACCCGGATCACCTGGATCATCGGGAAGCTGGAATATTCGATGGTCGGAGATTTGCCGGGAATCGAGTTCGTCGTATTCGATAAGGGTAAAGGATGGCAGGCGTACGGCGATCTTCGTCGTGCGCTGCGGGGCCGCAGCTTCGATCTGTTTCTGCATATGCAGGTATCTCTGCGGGCCAGCCTTGTGAGCCTTTTGGTGCGCGCACCGATAAGACTTGGTTTTGACCGGGAACGAGCGAAGGATGCTCAGTGGTTGTTTACCAATCAACATATCGATGCACGACAGCGCCAGCATGTGCTGGATGGTTTTTTCGGCTTCGCCGAGGCGCTGGGAATCCGGGAGCGGGTGATGCGCTGGGATATTCCGATCCCCGAAGCAGCTCGTCGGTTCGCGGCCGAACAGGTCCCGACGGAGCGGCCGGTGCTGGTGATCAGCCCCTGTTCCAGCGATCGCTTTCGGAACTTTCGTAACTGGCCGGCCGAACGCTATGCGAGGGTGGTCGATTACGCCGCTGAACGGTACGGCATGCAGGTGGTGCTGACCGGTGGCCCGAGTGAGCTGGAGCGCGAGTATGGTGAAGCCATTTGCGCCCGGGCCCGCCATACTCCCATCAATCTGATCGGCGCGACCAATCTCAAGCAGCTATTGGCAGTGCTGGAGCGGGCGCGGGTTATCCTTTCCCCCGATTCCGGGCCGGCCCACATGGGCACGGCCGTCGACCGCCCGGTCATCGGGCTCTACGCCACCTCCAATACCCTTCGGACCGGCCCCTATCTCAGTCAGCGGTGGGTGGTGGACCGCTACCCGGAGGCGATACGGGAGAAGTTCGGGAAGGAGTTGGAGGCATTGCCCTGGGGCATTCGGGTCCGCGATGCCGAGACAATGAGCCGGATCCATGTGGCAGACGTGATAGCAAAGCTCGATGCGGTGATGGCGGAAGGGTAGCGGTTGGTTTTGTTTACCCGCAGGGGTGTTGCTGGAGCCAAGCCAAGTAACGATGCACCCCCTCCTCCACGGTGAGGAATTCCCGCTCGTAGCCAGTGGCACGCAGGAAGCTGAGATCCGCTTCGGTGAAGCTCTGATAGCGGCCCTTTAGGTGTTCGGGAAAAGGGATATATTCGATACGGCCGTGGCCGTGGTAGGCAATTACCGCCCGAGCGACGTCGTTGAAGGGCTGGGCGCGCCCGGTACCGCAGTTGAAGATGCCGCGCTTTTCCGGATGGTCCAGAAACCAGAGATTGACGGCCACCGCATCGTCGACATGGATAAAATCGCGTCTCTGGCCGCCGTTTTCGTAGCCGTCGCAACCCTCGAACAGGCGGATCGTCTCCCCCACTCGGAGCTGATTGCTGAGGTGGAAGGCGACACTCGCCATCGATCCCTTGTGCTGCTCCCGCGGGCCGTAGACATTGAAGTAGCGCAGGCCAACGATGGGACTCCCGGCACCCGGGAGCAGATGACGGACGTACTGGTCAAACTGAAACTTGGAGTAGCCGTAGACGTTGAGCGGCTGTTCGTGCTCGCGCTGCTCGCGGAAAACGGGTCCGGCCCCGTACACCGATGCGGAAGAGGCGTAGAGAAAAGGCACCTGCCGTTCCAAACAGGCGTGCAGCAGTTGTTTTGAGTACTCGTAATTGTTGCGCATCATGAAGCGCCCGTCCCACTCGGTGGTGGACGAGCAGGCGCCCTGATGAAAGAGGGCCTCGATGTCCGGATTTAGCCCTGAGGTCGTCACCTGCGTCAGGAAGTCATCCTTGTCCATATAGTCGCGGATCTCGCAGTCGGCGAGATTTCTGAATTTGGCACCGTAGCTGAGGTCGTCCACTACCAGTATATCGGTGTGTCCCCGGTCGTTCAGGGCCTTGACCAGATTGCTACCGATGAAGCCGGCACCGCCGGTGATGATGAACATCGTTCACTATCCCTTAGTCGCGGTTTTGCTCCCGGATGTTCTCGACGATGCGGGTTGTCGAACAGCCATCGACGAAGTCGAGAATAACGATCTTGCCCCCCGCTTTTTGTACGCAGGGGCCGCCGGCGATCTCCTCTGGGCGGTAATCGCCGCCCTTCACCAGCGTGTCCGGCAGTAGCTTGCAGATCAGACGTTCGGGGGTCTCTTCCGAAAAAGGAATGACCCAGTCGACGCTCTCCAGAGCGTTCAGCACTACCATTCGCTGTTCTACCGGGTTGATGGGGCGGCCTTCCCCCTTGAGTTTTCGTACAGAGGTGTCGTTATTGACAGCGACAATCAGTCGATCGCCCAGCGCCGCTGCCTGCTGCAGATAGGCGACGTGACCGGCGTGTAGAATGTCGAAGCAACCGTTAGTCATAACTATTCGCTCACCGTGGGCCCTGGCATCGCGCACAATCCCGACCAGCGCCTCCTCATCCATTACTCCACGGCTGAGCGGCTCCTGCTGCCGCATAGCCTGACGCAGCTCCGGAACCGTTGCGGTAGCCGTGCCCAGTTTGCCGACCACTACGCCGGCGGCGAGGTTCGCGAGGCTGGTTGCCATTTCAAAACTTGCACCGGCGGCGAGCGCACCTGCGAGCGTGGAGATCACGGTGTCGCCTGCTCCGGTGACATCGAACACCTCCCGGGCGTGGGTCGGAAGGTGCAGCGGCGGCTCATCCTTGATAAACAGGCTCACACCACGCTCGCTGCGGGTCACCAACAGTGCCTGGATCTCCAGTTCCCGCCGCAACTGCTCGGCGCGCAGCTCCAATTCGTGTTCGTCACGACAGATCCCAACCACGGCCTCGAATTCGCCAAGGTTGGGGGTAATGAGCGTCGCGCCGCGGTAACGCTCGAAATCGGTACCCTTGGGATCGATCAGTACCGGTTTCCCGGCGGCGCGTCCTGCCGAAATCAGGGCCCGGGCTGAGCGCAGGGTACCCTTGCCGTAGTCAGACAGGACGATCACGTCGGTGTCGGCGAGGCGATCCTGGTAATGGTCGAACAGGCCTTCCGCGCTGTAGCCGGGAAAACCATCCTCGAAATCAAGCCGAATCAGCTGCTGATGCCTGCTAATCACCCGTAGCTTGGTTACCGTGGGGAATTGCCCCTGCCGCTCGAACCGGCAGGTGACGCCCTGGGTTTCCAGGTGCAGCTGCAATGAATCGGCTGCCTCGTCATTGCCCGTCAGGCCGATGACGGTGGCCGAACCGCCCAAAGCCACGATATTGAGGGCGACGTTGCCCGCGCCGCCGGGTCGCTCCTCGACGTCGCCGACTCGAACCACCGGGACCGGAGCTTCGGGCGAAATCCGCGAGGTATCCCCGTGCCAATAACGGTCAAGCATCAGGTCACCAACGATGAGAACGCGTGCGCGGGAGAAATCGGGAAGTTCAAGCTTCATGGCAGAGGTCTGTTGGACCAACTATGCAAAAGAGGCATTTGAGGCAGCAGGTCGCCTCCGGCGCCAGGTAAAACCCGAGACATCTGGAATTGACCGCAGGCACTGGAATTCCGACCGGTCATGGCAGCCTTCAGTAAAGATAATTGTTGTTCCATTCCGAACAGTCCGGTGATACAGCCGGCAGCCCCGAACAACCCGTATGACTGCTCATTGAACATAGCCGAACACTCCGAGTGCGGGTTCGTGACCTCTCAAGTCTCGTTAATATAATAACTCAATACGTCTGCATAATGGGCTGAGAACAGCATCTTGCGTGCAGATGCTACATGCGAGTCCTGACCAGGACAACCTCACTCGAGCCCCAAAAAGGTGTAACGACTTGTGATTGGAACGCTAGGCTTTTCCAGCCTTGTTCCTGTTTGCGTACTGATATTGGTGTCCGTTTCTATACATCGAGCACCATTGATCCGAGAGTGTCGGTAAGAGCGTAACGGGTTTTCTGCTGGAGGTTGAATTGACGGTGCTAACCCGCCGATTTGAAGCCGGAGTTTATAAATAAGGTGGTGCTTTTCGGGCTCGGGTCAAGCGAGCATCTCCCTGAAATATTCGATCGTGCGTTCCAGCCCTTGCGCCAGTTTTACCCGTGGCTCCCAGGCGAGCTGTTCGCGGGCTAGATCGATCACAGGCTGTCGCTGCTTTGGGTCATCGAAAGGGAGTGGTTTGTAGTCTATTTCCGAGTGGGAACCGGTCATCTCCACGACCATTCCGGCCAGTTGGGAAATCGTGAATTCGCAGGGATTGCCGAGGTTGACCGGACCCGTGATCTCGTCGTTGGAATTCATCAGTCTTACAAATCCATCAACCATGTCATGGACATAGCAGAAAGAGCGCGTCTGATTTCCGCTGCCGTAGATGGTTATGGGTTCGTTCTTGAGGGCCTGTACGATAAAGTTCGAGACCACCCTGCCGTCACCGGGGTGCATGCGCGGACCGTAGGTATTGAAAATTCGAGCGACCTTTATTTTCAAGTGGTGCTGGCGGTGATAATCGAAGAACAGGGTTTCGGCGCACCGCTTTCCCTCGTCGTAGCAGGAGCGGTGGCCGATGGGATTGACGTGGCCCCAGTAGCCTTCCGGCTGGGGGTGCATCTCCGGATCGCCGTAGACCTCTGAGGTAGAGGCCTGCATGATTTTGGCATGCGTTCTCTTTGCCAGTCCCAACATGTTGATGGCACCGTGTACGCTGGTTTTGGTGGTCTGCACTGGATCGTACTGATAGTGGATCGGTGAGGCAGGACAGGCCAGGTTGAAGATCTCATCGATTTCAACGTACAGGGGAAAGGTCACATCGTGGCGCAAAAGTTCGAAGTTGGGATGCGGCAGCAGGTGCAGGATGTTTTCCTTGCTGCCGGTGAAGAAGTTATCCATGCAGATAACATCATGACCCTCGGCCAGCAGCCGCTCGCAAAGGTGCGAGCCGAGAAAGCCGGCTCCTCCGGTGACCAGTGTCCGTTTTCTGGTGTGCATTGTGTTTCTTCGACCACGATCCAGTGTTTTGCCGAATTGTTTCGGATTTCACCCGAAAACAGATGCTGCTGTCAGGTCAGTTTAGACAGGCGCGGTTCTCCTGCTCCTTCGGACCTGATAGCGAGGCACCGGCCCCTCATCCATGCCGCTATAAGCATAGCAATTGGTTTGACGTTGTTGCGCAACGGCGAAACGGCCAGGCGTTCGCCTCCGACTCGCTTTTCCGGTGAGGTTGAAAACCAGGAGTGACTTCTATCGAGTGCGACCGGTGTCAGGACGTGTAGAGGGGACAGGAAGGCAAAATCAGGCGGTATTCTGTTCAGCAGATTGTGTCATTGCCCGATCCAGGGTTTCGATGACCTCTTCCGGGGTGATGCGCTCCATGGTTCCCGGAGTGCGTACGCGCGCACCCCACCGAACCTGTTCCGGTGGTTTGCCGTAGCGCTCCTGAACCGCTTCGGCGTACCTGCTGACGACCAGATCCGGGCTCCCGTAGGGCCCGGCCCGTTCCGGGTTGGTGGTGGCGTAGAGGCCGATGACCGGGGTACCGGCAGCGTTAGCCAGATGGGCCGGCCCGTTGTCGGGGGCCAGCACCAGAGTCGCACTTTGGAGAATGGCGAACAGTTGCTTCAGGTCGGTCCGGCCCACCAGGTTCAGAGACTCGTGGCGCATTAGGGTGGTGATTTCCTCCCCGTACCGGTTTTCCGTGCTGCTCAGGCCCCCGGTAATGATGATCCGCATGCCGTGATGCTCCGCCGCATGGTCGGCGACAGCCGCATAGCCTTCCGCCGTCCAGTTGCGATACGCCTGACTGGCACAGGGGCTAATCACGAGGGTGGGTTGTTCGTCGGGGATTGCCTGCCGGGAACAGGTGCGGGCGTATTCCGGGATGGAGATATCCCAGCGCATGACTCGCTCGTTGATGCCGAGCGCTTCACTTAATCCGAAAAAGCTGTCGATGACGTGCTGCCGGGGCCGGTAAGGAATCCGCTGGTTGGTGAAAAGCCACTGGAAATCCCTTGCCCGTCTGCGGTCGAAACCCAGTCGAACATCGGCTTTCACCAGCAGGCTGACCAGGCTCGCGCGCAGGGACATCTGCATGTGCAGCAGTACATCGAAGTGTCGACCAGAGAGCTTGCGCCTGATCTCGGCGAAGGCGCTCCATCGCTTCGCCTTGTCAAAGGTGATAAATTCGATCCCTTCAATGTCCCCCACCAGGGAGTGTTCGGCCTTGCCGATGATCCAGGTGATCTGCGTTTTCGGCCAGTGGGCCTGCAGCGTACGGATCACGGGCAGGACGTGACTGACATCCCCGACTGCCGAGAGGCGGAGCAAACAGAGCCGCTCCGGCGGCGAGTTTAACGGCAGCTTGTTCATGAACCCAAAATATCTCAGGAACGGAAAAGAACACATCCTATACGATGCCGATACCCCTGACCAAGTGGAAGGGGCTTTCTTCGAGCCGGAGGTGTGGCAACGGCGTAATGACCTGATTGGCACTGCCCAGGGCCGCGGCGCAGCGGTGTTTGTACGCGGCGACGGTGGCGAGTATGTGTTGCGGCACTATCGTCGGGGCGGGGCTCCGGCCAAAATCTCCCACGATTGTTATTTCTGGCTGGGCCTGGGGCAGACTCGTGCATGGCGCGAATGGCATTTGCTGGTCTCGTTACACCGTCGCGCCCTGCCCGCGCCGCGTCCTGTTGCCGTCCGGGTGATTCACGCCGGGCTCTGTTACCGGGCGGACATCGTCACCGCCCGCATTCCGGGAAACTCGCTAGGCCAGCTTCTGCGCCATGAGGAGGTACCCCCGGAGACCTGGAAGGCCGTTGGCATCTGTATCCGCAAGTTCCACGACGCAGGCGTCTACCATGCCGATCTCAATGCGAACAACATCCTGGTGGCGGAGAGCGGTGAGGTCTTTCTGGTCGACTTCGACAGGGGGCGGTTCCGTCCATCCGGGGGATGGCGGCAAGGAAATCTCGAGCGTCTGCAGCGCTCGCTACGCAAGCTCTCGAACCTCGATGTCCGCTTCACCTACAGCGAATGCGACTGGGAACACCTGCTGGTCGGCTATCGCTGAACGGTAGATGTGTGGAGGCTCGCTCTGGCAAGGGGTCTTCACCGCAGAGGCGCAGCGTAACTTCGGAATCAGGGTGATTCAGCATCCCTCATAGTCTCACCGCTGTCCCTGGCGGTGTGCGGCCGACCACCGGACATCAGTAACTTGCACCCAACCTATGCGGTTGCCTGCCTCCGGAATACCTCGGGAAGACAGGTTTCCAGCTCGTCCAGGTAGCGCTCTGCGATATCACACCTTTCCTGTACAGTACGCCGCGCGGCCTCTCCCATGGATTCGCGAATCGCCGGCTCTTGCAGGAACCGCCGGAAAGCACCGGCGAGTTCTCCTTCGGATGCGATCTGGCATATCGCCGCTTGCTCCTTCAGCAGCGCCGTCTCCGACTGGAAATTTTCCATATGGGGCCCGACGATGACCGCCTTCCCCAAGGCCGCCGGTTCGAGCAGGTTCTGTCCCCCTTTGGGGACCAGAGAGCCCCCCATGAACACCAGAACGGCGCCCGCGATGAAGTGCCCCAGTTCACCAAAGGTATCGGCGATGTAGATCTCTGTCTCCCCACTGACCGCCTCGTCTCGACTGCGTACGGCCAGCCGCAATCCCTTCAGGTCGCGAAGAATGGCAGATAGCCGTTTAGGGTGGCGGGGTACGATCACCAGCAGATGATCATCGCGTCCGGCAGCTCGCCAGGCCCGAACCACCATCTTTTCCTCGCCATCCCGGGTGGATGCTGCGACGGCGTAGGGACGGCCGAGCTCGATAGGAGCAACCGGCCGATCCGGCTCCAGCACTGCGAATTTGATATTACCGACGCTGCGGGTGGTCTCCCGGCGGGCCCCTAACCGGATATAGTTCAGGCGATCGCTATCCGAGCGCGCGAGCACACACGCTGTCCGGGCGAGGGATCGTGCATAGAGACGACGCACCCAGGCTGCAGCGCCCAGTGTACGCGGCGAGAGTCGACCGTTGACGATGGCTAGCGGAGTGCCCGCATCGGAGCATGCCTTGAACAGGCAGGGCCATAATTCGGTTTCCATGATCAGGCCACATCGTGGCCGGAAGCGCCTCAGGAAGGCGGACACGGCCCGCGGGCGATCCAGCGGCAAATAGGCGTGTCTCACCGAGGCAGGCAGCCGGTCGCGAACCGCCCTTGCTCCGCTGGGCGTCACGGTGGTGACCAGTAGCTGCTGGTCTGGATAGCGTAGAGACAGGTGTTTGACCAGCGGCGCAGCGGCGTGGACTTCCCCTACCGAGGCAGCATGCAGCCAGAGGTCTGCCGGTTTTCCCGGGCGGTAGCGCCCGAACCGTTCGCGTCGGTACCGGCCATCCCGGTTCTGTAAGGCTTGCCATGCGGTGTAGGCGCCGAGCAGTGGCATCAGTGCCGTGATAAGGACTCGGTAACGAAGCCAGTCGCGACGCTCGGCGTTCATGAGTAGACGCGTTTCCCGCTGTCCGGCAAGGTGCGAAAGCGGCGGTGCAGCCACAGATACTGGTCGGGTGCCTTTTTCACCTGCTGCTCGATAAGCCGGCTGATGCGGGCGGTATCGGTCTGATCGTCTCCGGATGGGAAGTCCTTCAGCGCCGGTAGAAGCGTCAGATCATAACCGCTGCCGTCTTCCCGGCGAAACGGGAAAAAGGGCACGACGGCCGCCCCGCTGATGGCGGCAAATCGGGAGGTTGCGGTAACTGTCGCCGTCGGCACACCAAAAAATGGTACGAAAACGGCGTTTTTGCGGCCGAAGTCCTGGTCGGGGGCGTACCAGCAGACGCGATTGTCTTTCAGGCCGCGAATCATGCCCCGCACGTCGTGGCGCTGAACCGCCCGCCGGTAGTGGCGCTCGCGCGAGCGTTTCAGTACGGCCTCGAAGAGCGGGTCACGCTGCTGTTTGTACATGACCTGGAACGGCTGATGAAAAGAGAGCAGTCGACCGCCAATCTCCAGGCAGGTGATGTGGGCGGATAGAAGAATGACGCCCTTGCCTTGCGCCACTGCCGCCTTCAGATGCTCCAGCCCATCTATATGACAAAGGGGTTCCAACCACTCCCGGTCCCCCCACCAGGAGAGTCCGCTCTCGAAAATCGATATCCCTCCGGAACGAAATACCCGCCGCACGAGACGCTCTCTCTCTCCACCGTCAAGTTCCGGAAAGGCGAGTTCCAGGTTGGTGCGCGCAATTCGACGCCGTGAAGGCAGGAGCCGGTAGAGCAGGGCGCCGAGTCCCGCCCCGAGTCTCACTTGCCAGCGATAGGGAAGGGCTACGCAGCTACGCAGAAAGCCCAGCGCCAGCCACATCGGCCAGTGTCGAGGGGAGAGAAAGCGGATCGGGTGGAAGTCTTTATCGGACATTGGCGGCAGGCCAGCAGCGAGTAATTAGTAGCGAGTAGCTAGTGGCTAGTCGCGAGGTGGCTGGCCGGTTACCCGTGCGGTTACTCCTCGCAACTCGTAACTCGCAACTCGTCACTAGACATTCTGTCCGCGTCGGGATGCCATGGCTTTTCCTAGCCGCTTCAGCTGATCGGTGCTGAGCAGGTGTTGGGCGATGTCGAGAATGTCCTCGTTTTCCGTGGCGATGTGGTCACGGTAGGCGCTGTTGAACTCGTTGACATGCGCCTCGAAGAGGTCGAGATCCTCCAGCCGGCCCAGCCGCTCGAGTTCCGGTGCCAGTTGCTGCCAGGCCGCATCCATGCGCTCGTGGTCCTTCTTCATGCGGTGTACCGCGTCGGCGAGCTTGAGGGAGACCTGGGAAAGGAGCGGAAACAGATCTTTCTCTTCGTCTTCGTGGTGATGTTTGCCGGCGGTGCTGAAATAGCGATGCACTTTCCCGGCCGCCTTGCGGGCATCGGCATCGACGCCTTTGTCCCGGAGGTGGGCGACCAGCCGCTCCAGGGTTTCGCAGTGGCTCAGAATGCGATCGTGGCAAGCGCGCAACAGACCCAGTGGATCCTTGAAGTCGGGGGCGGCGGAGGGAAACGGGGATTCGCTCATGATTGTATTCTGCTGGAGTTTTCAGATCGGAAACGGGATGGTCAGGTTACCTGACTAGCGCGGAGACGGCCTTGAACTGTCCATGGTGAGCGTCGCGAATCCATTCGAACAGCACCGACTCGACATTGGTGACTACGACCCCTGCCTGGCGGAGGCGTTCCAGGGCGTTGCGGCGGTGCGACTCGTTTCGTGAACAGATGGCATCCTCTACCACGAATACGGCATAACCGTCGGCCTGGAGCTCCATTGCGGTCTGCAGCACACATACGTGAGCCTCCATCCCGGCAAGAATCACCTGTCGTTTGCCGTTGCGGTTCAGGGCCTCTGAAAAAGCAGGCTCGCCGCTGCAGGCGAAGCAGGTCTTCTCGACGGCCTCGAGCGTCTTGGGGAAATGCCAGGCGACCTCCTCCTCTGTGGGGCCGAGTCCCCGGGGATACTGTTCGCTGGCAATCAGGGGGATATCCAGAAGGCCCGCGGCCTGTATCAGCATCCCGGCGTTGCGGATGACCCGGATCCGGTCTTCTGCCTGCATCGCACCGGCCAGGCGGGTCTGGATGTCCACCACCACGAGCTGGCTCTCGGCGGCGTCGCAAAGGCGATTCTGAAGGGCGGGTCTGGTCATCGGCACAGGGTTCCCTTGCTTACAGCGCCAGCCACTCGTTGATCGCCTTGATGTCCTCGGGAGTCAGGGTGCCGGCTGCCTGTTTCAGGTTCAGAGTCGACAGGATGTAGTCGTAGCGGGACTGGGCGTAATCGCGTTTGGCGCGGAACAGTTCGCGCTGGCTATTGAGCACGTCGACCGCAGTTCGGGTGCCTACCTCGAACCCGGCCTGGGTGGCCTCAAGGGCCGTTTGGGCCGACTCGACCGCCTGTTCGCGCGCCCGTACCTGACTGATGCCCGCCTCGACGTTCAGGTAGGCCTGACGGGTCTGGCTGATCGTCGACCGGCGCTGCTGTTCGAGTTGTTCGCGCGCCTGGTTGTAGAGTGCGTGTGCCTCGCGGACCCGGGATGAAGTGAAACCACCCTGATAGAGCGGCACCGAGAGCTGCAGGCTAATGGTGTTGCTCTCCTCGTCTCTGCCGAAAAGCGGGGCGTCCGTGTTGTCGGAACGACTGTGCTGCGCTTCGAGATCCACGGTTGGATAGTATCCGGCCCGCTGGTTGCGGATCTCCTGGTCGGCCACCTTGGTTGCGGCGGCGGCGGCGAGCAGTTCCAGGTTGCGGTCGGTCGCGGTATCCACCCAGGCATCGATATCGGTGGGCTCGGGTGATACCAGCGGAATCTCCTCTTGCAGGGGGGCCAGTGACTCGAAGGAGAGGCCGGTAATCTCCCGAAGTGCCTCCTGTGCCACGTCCAGCTGATTCCGGGCGCCGATTTCCTGGGCCACCGCTGCATCATAGCCGGCACGGGCCTCGTGCACATCGGTGATGGCCGAAAGCCCGACCTCGAAGCGCTGCTCGGTCTGGCGCAGCTGCTGTTGCGTCGCCCTCTGCTCTGCCTGGGCAAACTCCAAAGCATCGCGGGCGGCCAACACGTTGAAATAGGCCTGGGAGACACGAAGCGCAAGGCCCTGCTGGGCACTGCCGTACTGGGCCTCGGCCTGTCGGATGCGGCTGTCGGATTGCTGGTACTGAATCCAGGAACCGTAGCGGAACAGCGCCTGGCTGAGGGTCAGCGAATAGCCGGTGGAGTTATAGTCCGTGCTACCGGTATCACCGAGGTTACTCTCCACGATTTCGGAATCGATGCGTGACCAGTTGGCGCCTGCATTGACCTGCGGCAGAAGGGCGGCACGACTCTGCGGTCTGACCTCCCGGGCTGCCTGGAAGCCCGCCGCGGCGGCAGCCAGTTGCGGATCGCTTTCGGTGGCGATCTGGTAGACCTGCCACAGGTCGGCGCCTTGCGCCGGCGTGGCCGCCGTTGCCAACAGACCGAGCACGGAGAGGGCCTTGATAAGGGGCTTCTTCATTGTAATACCTGCTATAAAATCCTGTTGGGCGAAAGTAAACAGGCGCGCGGCGACAAGGCGCCGTAAAGGCGTATAGGATGAGGCTCAATTGGGCCTGAATCAACACTCTGCGACTCGGTATCCTGTCCGATTATAGCCCGTGGCCTAGCCGGAAGTCAGCACGCCACGCCTGCCACTAGAGAACAAAGTGGTGGCTTTCGGGCGCATTGGTCAACGGCGGCACCACGGTCTCGAACAGTGCCTCCTTCTGCCAGTCGTCTCTTCCGAGGCGAGTGACCAGGTAGGCCTCCATGACCGGTTCGCGACCGATGACCGCAAACATTCGTCCCCCGATATTGAGGTCTTTGCGGATATCCTCGGTCAGCTCCGGCAGCGAGCCGGTGACGGCAATAATATCGAACGTGCCGCGTCGGCCCCAGCCCCGGGCCGCGTCTCCGGTGTCCAGCGTCACATTGTCGATACCGTGGGAAGCGAGCCGTGTACCGGCGGACTCGACGAAGTCGGCATGAATGTCGACGCTGAACACGTGCTTGCCGAGCCTGGCCAGCAGGGCGGTTACATACCCGCTTCCGGTTCCAATATCGAGGATGGTATCGGTGGGACGGACGTTCAGGGCCTGCAGCATGCGCGCTTCCACCTTGGGCTGCATCATTACCTCGCCATGCCCCAGGGGAACTGCCATATCGTTAAAGGCGAGAGAGCGGAGGGCCTGCGGGACGAAGTCCTCCCGGGGAACTTCGAGCATGAGGTCGAGTACGCGTTCGTCAAAAACGTCCCACGTACGAATCTGTTGCTCCACCATATTGCGGCGAGCGTGCTCGAAGTTCATGTTAGTCATGGCATGTCCCTGTTTATGCTGAAAAAACTGGTCAAAGGGTAAGCGTTTTGGACCCGTCAGGCAAGGTGACTGACTTCAAACGTATACGGGGCCTCCCGAAGAACTCAACGATTTACCCCGCGATTCGAACCACGGGGAACACGGGGCGCACGGGGAGAGAAAAACCCGAAGATCTTAGTTTTACCCCGTGGTCCCCGTGCACCCCGTGGTTATCGTCATTGATTCGGGGCCTGTGCAGCGGCGGGAAGGGCTCGCAAGTTAATAGCTTACCTTGAAACAAGGGTAAGCTTCATATACCTTTCGGTAAACACCGGCTAGGGGTGTCCCGGGGAATGATCCGGGGCTGAGACAGACCCTTCGAACCTGATCCAGTTAACGCTGGCGTAGGAAAGCGGTGCAGAAACACCCTTCTGCGCTCTTCTCCCCCTGCCGCAATCACCGCATCAACCCAGGGCCCGTTCATGAGCGCAATCCCCGACGAATTCCTGAAAAAGACCGCACGTCTCTCGGAAGAGGTGACCCGTCCATTTCCCCGGTCAGAAAAGGTTTATGTGACCGGCTCGCGACCCGACCTCAAGGTAGGGATGCGAAAGGTGGAGCAGGATCCGACCCACACCAGCAGTGGCGGTGAGGAAGTGAATCCGCCGATTTTCATCTATGACACCTCCGGTCCCTACACCGATCCCGAGGCGGCTATCGACCTCATGAAAGGACTGCCGGGTATGCGCGAGGCCTGGATCGAGGAGCGTGCCGATACGGAACGGCTGGATGGACCCTCCTCGGAATACGGGCGCGCACGCCAGGGCGATGCCGAATTGAAGAAGCTGCGGTTCGAGCACATCCGTCCGCCTCGCCGCGCCCGGGCAGGTGCCAACGTCACGCAGATGCACTATGCGCGCCGGGGCATCATCACCCCGGAAATGGAGTTCATCGCCATCCGCGAGAATTGCAAACTCCGGGAGATGCGTGCGGATCCGCTTTACGAAAAACTCCTGCGCCAGCATCCGGGGCAGGCTTTCGGTGCCAATATCCCGGATGAGATCACCCCTGAATTCGTGCGTGACGAGGTGGCGGCCGGAAGGGCGGTTATCCCGGCTAACATTAACCATCCGGAACTGGAGCCGATGATCATCGGCCGCAACTTCCGCACCAAGATCAACACCAATATCGGCAACTCGGCGGTGACCTCCTCCATTGAGGAAGAGGTGGAGAAGCTGGTCTGGTCCTGCCGCTGGGGGGGCGATACCCTGATGGATCTCTCCACGGGTAATAATATCCACGAGACCCGCGAGTGGATCCTGCGCAACAGCCCCGTACCGATCGGCACCGTGCCCATCTATCAGGCACTGGAAAAGGTCAACGGCAAGGCGGAGGACCTCACCTGGGAGATCTTCCGAGATACGCTGATCGAGCAGGCCGAGCAGGGGGTCGATTATTTCACCATCCATGCCGGCGTGCGGCTGCAGTATGTGCCGATGACCGCCGAGCGCATGACCGGGATCGTCTCCCGTGGCGGCTCGATCCTCGCCAAGTGGTGCCTGGCCCACCACCAGGAAAGCTTCATCTATACCCACTTCGAGGAGATCTGCGAGATTATGAAGGCCTACGACGTGGCCTTCTCTCTGGGTGACGGCCTGCGCCCCGGCTCGCTCTATGATGCCAACGACCGTGCCCAGTTCGCCGAACTGGAGACCTTGGGTGAGCTGACCAAAATCGCCTGGCAGCATGATTGCCAGGTCATCATCGAAGGACCCGGCCATGTGCCGATGCAGATGATCAAGGAAAACATGGAGAAGGAGCTGGAGGAGTGCTTTGAGGCGCCGTTCTATACCCTGGGGCCGCTGGTTACCGATATCTCCCCCGGCTATGACCACATCTCTTCCGGTATCGGCGCTGCCCAGATCGGTTGGTACGGCACGGCCATGCTCTGCTACGTCACTCCCAAAGAGCATCTGGGCCTTCCCAACAAGGAGGACGTGCGCGAGGGCATCATCACCTATCGCATCGCCGCTCATGCAGCGGACCTTGCCAAGGGCTTTCCCGGCGCCCAGCTGCAGGACAACGCCATGTCCAAGGCGCGCTTCGAATTCCGCTGGCACGATCAGTTCGCACTGGCCCTCGACCCGGACCTGGCCAAGGAGTTTCACGACGAAACCCTGCCCAAGGAGGCCCACAAGGTCGCCCACTTCTGCTCCATGTGCGGTCCGAGCTTCTGCTCCATGAAGATCAGCCAGGACGTTCGGGATTATGCCGCCGAACATGGCCTCGATTCGGAAGAGGCCATTCAGAAGGGCATGGAGGAGAAGGCCCTGGAGTTCCGGGAGTCCGGTGCCGAGGTCTATCGCAAGGCCTGAAGCCGGTTTAACGGAAAACTGCTTTCACCACAGAGGCACAGAGTGCGCGAAGTTTGATGATAATCTCCTGGCACTCTGTGCCTCTGCGGGCACTTGGCGCTCCTGCGGTTCGTTTTCGACCTTTCTGATCCTACTCGTTCTGCTCCCACTCGACGCGGTACAGGTCCTTGCGCCGGTCCCGCAGGTTGCGGACGCTGCCGTGTTCATGCAGCTCTTTTAGCGCATCCAGGTCGAGGTCGGCGATCAGGGTCATTTCCGTGTTGGGGGTCGCCTCGTCGGCGATGGCATCGTGCGGGAACGAAAAATCCGCTGGCGTGAAGATGGCGGCCCGGGAGTACTGCAGGTCCATGTTCTCCACCCGAGGCAGGTTACCGACGCTACCGGAGAGAACTACATAGCATTCGTTCTCGATGGCCCGGGCCTGGGCACAGCGGCGTACTCTCAGGTAGGCGCGCTTGGTATCGGTCCAGTAGGGGATGAAAAGGATCTGCAGCTGCTGGTCTGCCATAATCCGCGAGAGTTCCGGAAACTCCACGTCGTAGCAGATCAGGATGCCGACCCTTGCCACGTCGGTATCGAAGACGGCCAGTTTGTCCCCACCCTGAAGTCCCCACAGATCCCGCTCGTCCGGAGTCACGTGCAGCTTGTACTGACGCTCCCAGGTGCCGTCGCGACGGCACAGATAGCTGACGTTCCGCAGCATCTCGCCGTCGTATTCGGGCATGCTGCCGGCGACGATATTGACGTTGTACGCGAGCGCCAGCCGCTGCATCTCTTCCCGGATCGGATCCGTGAATTCGGCCAGATGGCGAATGGCCTCGGCGGGGTTGTCCTGGTTGAAGCGGGCCAGCAGCGGCCCGTTGAAGAACTCCGGAAACAGGATGAAATCGGTCTGATAGCCGGACACGGCATCGACGAAGTACTCGATCTGCTCAAACAGCGCATCCAGGGTCTTCATCGGCCGCATCTGCCACTGCACGGCACCGATGCGCACCCGGCTCCTTGGCCCGCCGATCAGATGTTCCTCTTCTTCATAATCGATGTTGATCCATTCCAGCAGTGTCGCGTAGGTGCCGGATGCACGGTCTTCGGGCATATAACCGGGAATGAGTTTGCGAACATGAAAGTCGTTGGAAAGCTGGAAGGTGAGGATCGGATCGAAAATCTCGCGGGCCTTGACCTTGGCAACATACTCTCCGGGGGTCATCTCATCCCGATACTCCCGGTACCCGGGAATGCGGCCGCCAGCGACGATGGCGCGCAGATTCAGGTTGCGGCACAGCTCCTTGCGGGCATCGTACAGCCGACGCCCGAGGCGCATTCCCCGGTAGTCCGGATCCACAAAGATATCGACGCCGTAGAGGGTATCGCCGTGGGGATCATGGGTAGTCAGATAGCCGTCGCCGGTGATCTTTTCGTAGGTGTGCCGATCGCCGAACTTCTTGTAATCGATGATGACACTGATAGCTGCGGCCACCACGCGTCCCTTGTCCTCGATGCAGATCTGGCCTTCGGGAAACTGACCCAATTGCGCCATGAACTGCTCGCGGCTCCAGGCCCCGCCGAGGTCGGCGTAGACCCGATCCATTATGGCTCTGATATCGGGATAGTCTTCGGGGCGCGTATTGCGCAGTTTGAGCAAGTGTTCGGGAGCGTCGGATTCGTGAGTATCGATCACCGCTTGGGGCTCCTTGGGGATGGTTCGGGAAAATGTCTGTGAGACCGGAGTTTTCGGGCACAAAGGACGCAAAGAAACTATTCGGCGGTAGCATTAGACCACTACCGAAACAGGCCGTTCGGTTTTTTTGTGACTCCGGGCTACAACTGTGGGTCCAGTCTCTACCCGGCCAACCGTTCTCTGGGGCGCGATGATACCAGACCGAGCGGAGCCACCGTGTGGCCGTAGATTTCATTGAGGACCTGGGCGAGTCCGGTATAGATGGCCAGTGCGCCACAGAGCATCCCTTCGAAGCCCGCGATGGTCTGAATCAACGGGCTTTCCAGTGCATCACCAATCGCCAACAGGAAAAAGAGAATGGTCAGGGTGGCGAAAACGGCCTGGAGCGCCCGGTTCAGGCGCAGTGTGCCGATGAACATGACGGCGGTGAATATGCCCCACATGGAGAGGTAAGACGCCATCGCAACGGCGCTGGGCTCTTCGCTGATACCCAGCTTCGGAAACATCAGAATCCCGGATAGGCTGAGCCAGAAAAATCCGTAGGACACGAACGCCGTGGTGCCAAAGGTATTGTTTTTCCGCCATTCCATAATCCCCGCCACGATCTGAGCGAGCCCCCCGTAGAAGATCCCCATGCTCAGAATCATTGCATCCAGCCCGAAGAACCCGGCGTTATGCATATTGAGGAGTACTGTGGTCAGGCCGAAAGCCAGGAGTCCGAGTGGTGCCGGATTGGCGGTGGTATCAGTGATGGTCATGGCTCCGAAGCCGGCAGTTCCCGGCTGTGGTCCCGTGGCTCCCTGTTCCAGACCTTCCATGGCGAAACCTCCCCGTTGAATGGACTCGCTTTGAGGATACGTTAGCGCAAGGGGGATGGCGGCTCAATAAGAACAAATTCAACACAGGGGAACGCCAACGGTGGTGGGCCATGAAGGCCGGACACCCGGGGAGCCCCCGGCCTGGAGAAAGTTTTTCTCCGAAGGATGGGGGACAGCTTTCGTAACGACGAAATTCGGGCCGGGTCCAGCGGTGGCACGGGAGGACAATTTTCTAGCGGTGATCTGGCGGTGATAAGGTTGTCTCCCCAGTCGACAGAGAAACACTTGCTGCTGCAGTTGTGAACCATAATTCTAAAGGCCCTGGTACCAAGACCGTGAGACGAATCGGTGGGAACGCGGGGCCGGGTGTGTTACCGTGCGCCGCCTTAGGCGGCTCGACGTCGCCCGATCTCAAATGGTGGGTGTCCTCACGTCAGGCGGTATCTCGAACCGGCTGGGGCCGCTCTTGCCAATTGTCTGGAGGAACCCCATGAAGACCCTTTTTGTCGCCAATCTCGCGCCCGAGACGACGGAGGATGATATCCGAGAGCTTTTTTCCGAATATGGAACCGTGCGCGGACTGCGCATGTCCCGGGACATCTTCAGCGGCCGCTGCCGCGGCCACGCCTTGATCGATATGGAAGGGCATGAAGCTCGTGCGGCAATCGACAATCTGAACGGCAGATCCTATAAAGGCAGCTCTCTTCGTGTCAGTGAAGAGCGCAAGTGGGCCAAAGGGAAAAAAGGCCGTCGCCGTTAGGTGTCGCCAGAAGTCCGGCTCCCGATGAAGAGCCGTCCGTAAGTCCGGCTTTGCCAGAAGCGTATCCGTACAGCTTGTTCCCCATCCAGGTAGGCGTCATCGGCCAGCGGCTAGTGGTTCGCGCCCGATCAGGCGTCTCGTAGTGCGGCTCAGCAGTATCCCCCGAGCCACCAGCCTGCCCCGGCCAGCCGGGGTAGTGACCATCCGCACTCGGTCCGAAAACTTCTTTGCGTTCACTTTTTCGCAAGCGGTGCATCCGATAGTGCGCGACAAAAATCGGCTCGCGCCCTGTCGAAAATGCTGCTTGCATACTCCAGTTGACCCGCTCCCAACAGAGTGGAGAGACCCGCGAGACAGGTGGACTGAAAGTCGTCGAGTGCTGACAGCACCACCTCGGTATTCAGCGTGGCCGTACTTTCTCGTCCACTGCCGGTGGCGACCTTTCGTTCGTCACCGGCCAGAGTGACTTGAGCCGAGCGGGGGATTACCCGTTGTTGGCCCGTTTGCTCCTGGGTGCCGAGTAGTGGTGCTGTCTTATAGTACGGTTCGTTTCTGTACTCGAATCTTTTCCCAAGCGGGACTTGATGGAATTTCACAGTGATCGCTCCTTTACGGCTATTGCAAGAACCGGGGCATCGCGCCAAGACTCTACCTGTGGGGGGCTTTCCGGCTGGTGGTCAGGCAACGAATCATACCTTGATGTCGGGAGGGCCGAGTCGCACGCAGTAGGCGTTACTGTCGGAAACTCCAAAAGAGGCTACCTTTTGTATGAAACCGCAACGATGGAGGGAACCACGATGCGTAGGTTAATGGCCTTGATAAGCGCGGGCTTTCTGGTCGCTGTACTTTCCGGGTGCGCCGCGGGCGTGGGAGCCGGTGCCGCCGCAGGTGCTTATGAATACCAGAACAAGCAGGCTCTGGAGGAACTGGAAGAGCGGTACGAGGCTGGCGAAATCACGCAGGAGGAGTACCGGGAAAGGAAAGAGAATATCGAAAGCGGATCGGTCGTCTATTGATCGGTTGAAGAAAACCGGCGATCGGCCGGACCTCCCCGATTTTTTGAGGCAACGCCAGCGATGTGCTCGAAGGATCGGGGAGCCCGGCCGATGTCCTCACGCCTCGCTGGACCGAACCGGCACTATTTGAGTAGCAGGACCGTGCCGCTGCCGAGCAGGATCAATGCGACCAGGCGCACGAATGCCTGGCGGCTCAGATTGGTATGGATTCGTCCCCCCGCATACATCCCTGCCGCCAGTAGCGGCACACCGAGCGCGGTTATCAGCAGGTTATCCGCGCTATAGAGCCCGGTGACCGTGAAACCCGTCAGCCGCATCCCTCCGTCCATCACGAAAATGGTGGCTACCGTCCCGCGAAATGCCGTTTTGCCGAGGCCGCGCAGGCCCAGGTAGATCACTGTGAACGGGCCGCCGGTACCAAACAGTGTACCGATAAGTCCGGCCAGGGCGCCCAGCGGCGCCGCCCACAGGCGGGAGCCTCGCAGTGGCGGTAGCGGAAGCAGGGAATAGACGGCATAGAGGATAACGAAGCCGCCAAGTGCTTTGCTCAGCAGCCCCGGATCGAGCTCCCGAAGTAGAAAAAGCGCAGCAAGAATCCCCGTCAGCGTGAACGGCAGCAGCGGCAGCAGGTCGCTCCAGCGGATGTGATGAAAGTGACGGACGCTGTGGCTCACCGAACCGACGTAATCGAGCAGGACGATGATAGGCACCACGAAGGGCACCGGCAGTACTAACGCCAGTAGCGGCACCGCAATCAGTGCCGACCCGAAGCCGGTGATACCACGTACGAAATAGGCGGCAAAAAGGACCGCTGCGGCGTAGGCCAGTTCGGTCGCGCTCAGAGCGTCGAGCATTCGAGACTCTCCAAACCGGGCAGGTGAAGGGGGCGCAAAATAGCCTTTTTTTGCTCCCTAGTCCACCGAAGCACCCTCTCCCTGGGTGCCCCGAACTCCCGGTGGGCCTCTCCTGGACGGTGAACAGGGGTGCGGTACCGGCTCGCAAGCGTTGCATGCAGCCCTGTGGATTGCCGGCGGTGGAATGCGAATAAACCCGTGAAATGTCCGACAATGGCGGCTCTAACCAAAATTGTCGTAAGATGGGGCGGTTTTTTGGCGGACCAGACGGGGAGGGATCAGCCGTCATCAAGAATCTTTCTGTAGTCGCTGTCCTCGTCGGCAGGGGTGCCCGTCGGTAGCGAGCTGCCAGAGAATGCAGCTGGTGTTTGCGGTTTCCGCACATGACAGCTGCAGAAAGTCGGCGCCGCCGGGCGCGTTAAACGAGGAGGCGAAACGCCATGAATAAAAAAAGCGAAGAAATCGACGGGTTCAATTTCCTCAATGCCATTGAGGCCCATGTGAGTTGGAAGATCCGTTTGGGAGACTACATCAATGGCACCAGTGAGGAGGTCCTGGATGCCGATATCGTCTGCCGGGACGACCAGTGCCCGCTGGGGAAGTGGATTTACGGTCAGGGGGGGGAGCTGTTCGGTGACCATCCCAAGTTCCCGACTGTTCGTGACACGCACATGGAGTTCCACCGCTGTGCCGGTGATGTCATTCGTCTGGTCGACAGTGGAAAGATCGATGCCGCACGTGACATGCTGAACAAAGGTGACTACGCGAAATATTCACATCGCATCAAGTCCGAATTGGCCAGGTTGAGTCTGGAACTGGATCTCTCGAAGACCTGAGCCGCTTCTCACGGCGAGTGCACCCAGCGGCTGATCGGGTGCTTCCAATGCTGTTCGCCCATTCACCAGCGCAGGGACTTTCCTTTTGCGCTCCGAGCCTGAATCTTCTGAAAGCCGAAGCCACGGAAAGGCTACGGTATCCCCATTAATCCCCAGATCCTTTTCGTCGCGGATTGTCTTCGGCCGAACAGGGCACTCGGCTGTTTTTCATCTAGCTTTACTCCTGCCGCATCCCCTCGGACGGATGCAGGGATTGCGAAAAAGAGACCGGTGGATCGACAGAACCTGTCGTCCTGATTCGTAATTCCCGCGGAGAGGTACCGCGCTGCCCCGAGTGTCTTCATCACCGGATTTGCCGATGCCGCAGCAAGAGAACGCGACTCAAGATATCCGACCGGCGCACCCGCGCTATGTGCTCGTCGGACCTGAAACGCCGTTGATTTGGCGGCTGGCGTTGGCGAGCGTGATTCTCATTACCCTGCTTACCGCGATCTACGTGGCCAGGACGGTGGTGCTGCCCATTGTGCTGGCGCTCCTGTTCAGTTTCCTTCTGAGCCCCATCGTCCGGTTTCTGGAGGGCTTCCATATCCCGACTCCGTTGGGCGCCGCGCTGGTAATGGCGACCCTCGTCGGATTGGCCGGAACGGCCCTGGTGGTGCTGGCGGAACCGGCTTCCCAGTGGGTATCCCGGGCGCCGGAGGTCGCTTCTGAACTGCGGCTGCGGCTGCATGGTGTGATGGAGGTGTTCCGCCGGCTCTCCGAATCGACCCGCTTGGTGGAACGGATCGCCTCCGGCCCGTCCGCCGCCGGCCCTACGGTGGACATCCAGGGAGGGGGGCTGCGGGGGTTTTTGCTCGGACGAACCTGGGAGTTCGTCGCCGGGCTGTTGATGATGCTCTTCCTGCTTTACTTTCTGCTCGCCACGGGGCACATGTTCCTGCGTCGCCTGGTCACCGTCATCCCGCGCTTCGGTGACAAGCGCCGCGCCGTGGTTATGGTACGGCACATGGAGCGCGAGGTTTCCCATTACCTGTTTACGGTCGGTGTCATCAACACTGTACTCGGTGTGGTTGTGGGGCTGGTCATGCACGTGCTGGAAATGCCCAATCCGCTACTGTGGGGGGCCATGGCGGGGTTGCTGAATTTTGTTCCCTACCTCGGGCCGATGGTGACCCTGGTGGTACTCACGGCGGTGTCCGTGCTCAGTTTCGACACCCTCACCGCTGCGCTCATGCGGCCCGCCGCCTTTCTGGTGTTGACGACCCTTGAGGGACAGCTACTGACGCCTCTCATTCTCGGCGCGCGCCTCATGCTCAACCCGGTGGTGATCTTTGTCAGCCTGATCTTCTGGGGTTGGCTGTGGGGTATCGTCGGGGCACTGATTGCTGTGCCGTTGACGATGATCATCAAAATCCTGCTGGATGCCATTCCTTCACTGCGTGCCGCGGGCGCGCTGCTCTCAAGATAGCGATTCAGTGGGCCTGCTGCATCAGGGTAATGGTGTGGGTCGCCGTGCGCTGCCCGCAGGTGAAGCAGGCATCGACCAGATCATCGTCAGCAGTTCCGGGCGGCTTGCCAATCAGCGTGGCCAACATGAGACGGGCGGTGTCGTGCTCGAGCGGATAGTCTCTTTGGCAGCCGTTGGTTTCAGTAAGGTCGTGCAGGGCGATAAGCAGATCGCGCATGTAGCGGATATCGGCGGTTACCCGTTCGTGGCATTCGGCGGTTTGTGGATGTCTGGCCTGGTCGTCTACCAGCGCCTCGATGGCGGTATTGCAGATGCGGCTACCGACCTCGAGCGTGATGGGAAACGCATTTGGGGTCTCCGGTACCGTTCTGCCCATTCCGGAAAAACCGGTCAGTGCGAGCAGCCAGCGGTGCCCGACCCGCATACCCTGGCGTTTCGCCTCCCAGAGGTCATGTAGCGTCTGGAACAGGTTTTCCAGTTTGTAAAGGTGGTATTCAATTGAACTGTACGGGTCTGGTTCAATTCGGGACATGGTCGGACTCTCCATCCGGGCCGCCTGTTGTCCGTTTTACGATAGCAGTCCACTGCACGGTTTCAATCCGAACTGCTCAGGGGCTTGCGAACCGGTTCGCTGTTCGCTTTTTCGGGAGCGCGTAGCCTCCCCTTGTTCATTAACTGTATTTGCCGGGGATATCGACGTGTTTGTGCTGCGTGTGGTTACGATGCTCGCTATTCTCGTTGCGGTCCCCGCATGGGCGGGTCAGGCCGATGCTTCGCAGGAAAAGCAGCGCGAGTCGTTTCGAGAGGCCCGCAGTGCTCTTGAACGGGGCGACCTGGCGGAATTCGAACGGGTATCGACAGCACTGCAGGACTACGTGCTCTACCCCTACCTGCGCTACGCCTTCCTGCAGCGCCATCTTGATTCCCGGGTCTCCCATCAGGATGTGATTGACTTTCTCGATCAGTGGGGTGATACGCCCCTGGCCAACCGATTACGGAATGCCTGGCTGAACCGACTGGCCGAGCAGGGTCGGTGGGCAGCCTATCGGCGGTTTTTCAGGCCGGATGGAAATTCGAGACGCGCCTGCTATCAGGCGCGTGCCCTGCTTGAGAGGGGAGAAAAGGTTGAGGCCATGCGCATGGCCGAACGCCTGTGGTTGGTCGGCACATCGCAGTCCAAGGCATGCGACCCGCTCTTTTCCGTCTGGATAGAGGAGGGCAATGCTACGCCGGAAAGGGCGTGGGAGCGCATCAGGTTGGCGATTGGCGCCGGGAACCCGGCGCTGACCCGTTATCTGGAACAGTTCATTCCGGTCGAGGAAAGGCCCCTGGTGGAGCACTGGCGCCGGCTCTATTCTCATCCACAGCGGGAGCTCGATCGACTGCGGCCCGGGGACGAGTGGAGCACCCCGCTTTTCGTGTCCGGGATTCGGCAACTGGTCCGACGGGATATCGAGGCAGCGGACAGGGTCTGGCGTCAACGTGCCGATGATTTCCCGTTGAGCGAAGAGAATCGTGCAGGGACAGCGCGTTATATCGCGCTTGCCCTGGCCTGGAAGCGTCACCCGGATGCGGCGGCGCGGCTAAAAGCGCTGCCGGTTGCCTGGCATAATGCAGAGAGTCGGGCCTGGCGGGTACGGACGGCCCTCTGGGGTGAGGATTGGTCGGCGGTACTGGTTGCCCTCGATGCACTCGAGCCGGAGCAGCGTGAACGGGCTGTGTGGCGTTATTGGAGGGCTCGGGCCCTGGCGATGCTGGACCGGGGTGAACAGGCAGACTCCATCTTTAGCGAGCTGGCACAGGAGCGCAGCTACTATGGCTTCCTGGCGGCGGAGCGAACAGACGTCTTCCCGCGTATCGAAACCGTGCCCCTGGCGGTTACCGCAGAGCAGCTGGAGAGCTTCGCCAGCCGGCCGGACATGCAGCGGATCCGCGAATTGCTCGCGCTCTCGATGACCCTGGAGGCCCGGCGGGAGTGGTGGGCTGCCAGTCGGGGATTATCGGATGAGGCGGTCGTTGCAGCCAAGCTGGCAGATACCTGGGGGTGGCACGACCAAGCCATTATAACTCTCGGGCGCGCACGTTTCTTTGATGACCTGGAGATTCGCTTTCCGACTCCCTATGAAACGCGGATCGATGCAGAAGCGCGACGCCGGGAACTGGATACGGCCTTCGTTTACGCCGTGATGCGGCAGGAGAGCGCCTTCTTTCCGCACGCCCGGTCATCGGCGGGTGCATTGGGGCTCATGCAACTCATGCCCGGCACCGCCCGTATGACCGCACGCCGTCTCCAGCAACCGAAGCCGGGGAAATGGGATCTTCTGACTGAGGAGACCAACATTCGGCTGGGAACGGCCCATCTGCGGCATCTCCTGGACCGCTACTCGGGCAACCGGCTCTACACCATGGCCGCCTATAACGCCGGACCGAAGCGGGTGGAGGCCTGGCTGCCGCAGGAGAGCATCATTCCGGGGGATATCTGGGTGGAGTGCCTGCCGTTCGACGAAACACGCACGTATGTCAAACGCATCTTTGCCTACACCACCATCTACGAGTGGCGCCTTGGTCGGGAACTCACACCGTTATCGGCGCACATGCCGATGCTCGGTTCGGGGCTGTCCCAAAGCGTGTTCAGGGACCCGGATAGCCGCCGGGAGGGTGCAGGGCCGAGCTGACATCACACCGTTCAGGGTTTCACGCTTCTGGGGCCGGCGATCAGCCAGACGATGAAACCGATGGCCGGGACCAGCAGTAGAAAGAGGATCCACAGTACCTTGGCTCCGGTCGAGCTCGTGTACTGCTGCATGCTTGGCGGTGCTTTCAGCGGCTCGCCCGAAGGGAGCCCCCCAAAAACGCCATGACTGCGTTGCAGCGCTTGATAAGGGAATAACCATTACCTGCGCACTGCGCCTTGTCCTGACGCTTTTGGGGAGCTCTGAAAGTATCGCCAAGCATGCAACAGTACACTAGGCTCTGGACGGTCTGCACGATGGCCCAGATGACCAAAACCAGCAAAATAAAGCCAAGCAGGCCTCCTACTTCCAGATCCATGTCAACGCCTCGCGGTTGCCGGCTGCTGCACGGCGTAATCGATGGGCGCAGCGGCACACCCGGCTCCGGATGATGGGCTGCTTTGCGCCGTCCTCGTTATCGTCGAAATCGCCATTCCGCTGATCAGCAGCATCATAAGCAGGACCAGCTTCCTGTTGGACATGACTCTTCCCTTGTGCCAAGTCTTTCCGACGAAGTATAGCCAGCCCGGCTCGCCGGGGTAGTTCTGCCGAAAAGCAGGCAAGCGCGGGCGATCAGGCGTTGAGGTCTGGAATCAACTTGCTCTCGAGCCGCGTAATGGCATCCTTCAAGACCAGCTTGCGCTTCTTCAGCCGGCGCAGTTGCAGCTGATCGGCGTAGATCGTTTCCTGCATTCCGGCAATCGCCGTATCCAGATCGCGGTGCTCCTGCCGCAGCTCGGCAAGGCGTACCTGCAGGGTGGCCTTCTCCTCCTGATGCATCATTTTCGACCTTCGCATGTGTGGAAGAAATAGTATTGAGGTCCCGCGCTGCTGTCCATGCCACGATCGAATGAAACCGTGGAATCAGCTCTCCGGAGCGACAGTGGTTGCGTAGCGAGCACCTGAACCCGTGTCTATACTTTCAGTCGCAGCAGTGGATTGGGAGAGGCCCATCCTGCCGCATGCAATCTCCGCAATTTTTCAGAGGTCGTATTCATGCGTACTGGTACTGTCAAATGGTTCAATGATGCCAAAGGTTATGGTTTTATCGCTCCCCAGGAAGGGGGGAACGACGTGTTTGTGCATTACTCTGCGATCCAGGGTTCCGGTTTCCGGACTCTGCTAGAAGGGCAGAACGTCACCTTTGATATGGAGCCCGGCCCCAAAGGCATGCAGGCACGAGAGGTCAACACCAACGCCTGATGCCAAAGGCCAGGTCCGTAGTTGTGGAGACCCCGTTCCAGGACGGGGTTTTCTCTTTGTGGTCTCCCGGAATCTCTGATTTCGGAAGAGGACCATCGCGGCGGGCGACCGGCTCTGCCTGCGGGTGGGCAGAGGCTTGAGATACCTGGAAACGGCCCTGCATTTCCGTTGTGGCTTGCGGAAAACTGCCGCAAAAACGGTAGTTGACCCGTCGACGAATCCCATTTAAGATTCGCGACCCGTAATTAGAATTAATCTAAAACGACTTTTGCGTAAGCAGTAAGGAGGTAGATACCATGGGCGTACTGGTAGGCCGCAAGGCTCCCGATTTTACCGCTCCCGCCGTTATGGGCGACGGTACCATCAATGAAGAATTCAAGTTTTCCGATTACGTCGGCGGCAAGTATGCCGTGGTGTTTTTCTATCCGCTGGACTTCACCTTTGTCTGTCCCTCCGAACTGATCGCCTTTGATCACCGCCTGGAGGACTTCAAGAAGCGCGGCGTTGAGGTCATCGGAGTTTCCGTGGACTCCCACTTTACCCATAACGCCTGGCGCAATACGCCGATCAATGAAGGCGGCATCGGCCCGGTCGGGTATCCGCTGGTCGCGGACCTGACCCACGCCATCGGTAAAGCTTTTGATGTCGAGACCCCGACCGGCGATGTAGCGTTCCGCGGCTCCTTTCTGATCGACCGGAGCGGCGTAGTGCGTCACCAGGTGGTCAATGACCTGCCCCTCGGCCGCAACATCGACGAGATGCTGCGCATGGTCGATGCCCTGCAGTTCACTGAAGAGCACGGCGAAGTCTGCCCGGCCGGCTGGAAGGAGGGCGCCAAAGGCATGACCGCAACTCCGGAAGGCGTCGCCGAGTATCTCTCGGAGGAAGCCGAAACGCTGTAAAGCTTTTTCGCATGAAAAAAGGGCCGGTCAAACCGGCCCTTTTTGTTTCGGACACTCTCTAAACTACCAGAACTTCCGCAGCCATGTCTTCTTAGCTCCGTGTTTTTGGAAATGCCTGGTGTAGCGCTTGTCAACTTTATTGATGTGGTCGAACAACCACTCTTTCAGGAACATCAGAAGCTCCATTCCCACTGAATCGTCACCGGCATTGAACTTCCCCTGGAAGTCAAGCACCTGGGCGACGATACGATCGTGGATCTCCTTGTGGGCATCATATTCTTCATAATTGAAGATACGCATCAGGGTCTCTTCCACCTCGAAATGTACCTTGGTGTACTCCACCAATTCATTCAGCACGGTGGCGATTTGATCCCTGTCCTTTTTGGCCGCAAGAGCCTCATACAGTTTGTTGATGATGCCGATAAGCCGTTTGTGCTGCTCATCAATCTCCTGAATTTCCACAGTATATTCGTCACTCCATGCCACTATGGACATAGCTGTTCTCCCCTTTTTTTTGCATTGTTACGACGTCACCGTTTAAACGATCTTGCGTCGTTTTAAGTTCCCCTGAAATTACAGGGGCATTATGGCCATAGCAGCGTTAGCTGCACAAGCCGGTGTATGCGCCGTGAGTTTCGATGGTGATGCGCCGCGGAAAGCGGTATTCGGAACGAATTTTTCACCCGAACAAAAATTATTTTCGGCGGTACAATGGCCGCTTTCTTGGCGGAGCAGCGGCATGATGGCAGCGACGGAACCGGGATCCCCCGATAGCATCGCAGCGGTCGATCTGGGGTCGAACAGTTTTCATCTGATTGTCGCGCAGCCGCTCAATGGCCACATGCATGTTGTCGATCGGCTGCGGGAAACCGTCCGTCTCGCCGCCGGTCTCGATGCCCGGGACCACCTCAGTGCCGACGCCCGCGAGCGGGCACTGGAGTGTCTGCGGCGCTTCGGACAGCGGTTGGAAGGACTGCCGCCCGGCAGCGTCCGGGTGGTGGGGACCAACACCTTGAGAAAGGCCCGGAATGCCGGGGATTTTATCGAAGAGGCGACCGCCGCACTCGGTCACCCGGTGGAGATCATCGCCGGCCGTGAGGAAGCTCGCCTCATCTACCTGGGCGTCTCCCATTCCCTCCCGGATGCCCCCGACAATCACCTGGTGGTGGATATCGGCGGCGGCAGCACGGAGGTGATTATTGGTAAACGTTTCGAGGCGCTGCACCGTGAGAGCCTCCACATGGGCTGCGTCAGCTATAGCCGACGGTTTTTCCCCAAGGGACGGCTGACCAAATCAGCCATGGACGAGGCGGTAATCGCCGCACGCCTGGAACTGGAACCGGTGGAGGCGGATTACCGTCGTTTCGGATGGAGCGATGCGGTAGGGGCTTCGGGAACCGCCAAGGCTGTGCGTCAGGTTATGGAACAGAATGGCTGGAGCGAGTCCGGGATCACACTTGCTTCCCTGCGCAGGCTTTCCGAGGCCATGATTAAGGCGGGGCATGTCGATAATCTGGATTTCAAAGGTCTCAAGGAGGAGCGCCGACCGGTTTTTGCCGGCGGAGTTGCGGTGCTGATTGCACTGTTCGAGGCGCTGGAGATCGAGGCCATGCAGGTTTCGGAGTGGGCGCTTCGCGAAGGCGTACTCTACGACCTCATCGGACGTATCCGTCACGAAGATGTGCGCGAGCGGACCATTACCGCGATGGCAAAACGCTACAACGTGGACGCGGCACAGGCGCAACGCGTCGAAAAGACCACTCTGGCGCTCCTGGAGCCTGTCGCGGATCCATGGGGTCTGGATGGCGGCGAAGCCGACTACTTGCTGGGCTGGGCGGCCCGCCTGCATGAAATTGGCCTCGCGGTGGCCCACAGCCAGCACCACAAGCACGCGGCCTATCTGCTGGAAAACTCGGATATGCCCGGTTTCTCCCGTCAGGAGCAGCAATCGTTGGCGTTGCTGGTTCGGAGCCACCGGCAGAAATTTCCTGCTGCTCGACTCAAGGGCGTTCCCCCGGCTACAGCCACATACCTGCAACGCATGGCAGTGCTCCTCAGGCTTGCCGTCGCCCTGCACCGCAGTCGCAATGATGCCTCGCTCTCCGGCGTCGGCATTGCCGTCGATGGAAAGCGCATCACACTAAAGCTGCCGAAGGGGTGGCTGGACGCGAATCCCCTTACACGCGCCGATCTCGAGGTCGAGGCAAGGTTTCTGTCCGCCGCCAACTATAAGTTCACGTTCGGGTAGGACTTCGGGCTGTCGCTCGCGCTTGACCGTTGCCGGCCTTCAGGCCGCTGGACCACTCACCGTGAGCGATTGCATTATGGCCCGACCTCTACACCCGCCAATTCCGCCAGCAGGATGAGCTGCGCGGAGCGCGGTTTTGCCCGTCCCGGCGCGGCACGCACATAGGCACCATCGCTCTGGAGCTCCCAGGCCTGCATATTGTCCTGCAGGTAATAGTTGAGCTCCCGGATGATGCGTTGCTGGAGCTGCTTGTTTTCGATCGGGAAGGCGGTCTCCACGCGGTTGAGAAGATTTCGGACCATCCAGTCGGCACTGGAGCAGTAGACCTCGGCATCGCCACCGTTTGCAAAATAGTTGACGCGGGTGTGCTCCAGAAAGCGGCCGACGATCGAGCGTACGCGGATGTTGTCGGAAATCCCGGGTACCCCGGGTCGCAGGCCACAGATCCCCCGTACCAAGAGATCGATCTCTACACCGGCCCGGGATGCCGTGTAGAGTGCGCGGATCACCTTCGGCTCCACCAGGCCGTTCATCTTGGCGATGATGTGTGCCGGTCGACCCTCGCGGGCATGTTCGGCTTCACGTTCGATGCGCTCGATAAGCCCCTTGTGCAGCGTGAAGGGCGCCTGAAGCAGCTTTTTCAGTCGGCTGCCGCGTCCGAGGCTGGTTAGTTGCAAAAACACCTGGTGCACGTCCTCGCCCAGATCGGCGTCGCAGGTCAGGAGTCCGTAGTCGGTGTAGAGCCGGGCCGTACGCGAGTGATAATTGCCGGTACCCAGGTGCACATAGTGGCGCAGCTTCCCCTCTTCACGGCGCACTACCAGAATCATCTTGGCATGGGTCTTGTAGCCCACTACCCCATACACCACGTGCGCACCCGCCTCCTGCAACCGGTTGGCCAGGGCGATATTCGCGGCCTCATCGAAGCGTGCACGCAGTTCCACCACCACCGTGACCTCTTTGCCGGCGCGGGCGGCGTCTACCAGGGCATCCACCACGGCGGATTCCGGGCCGGTGCGGTAGAGGGTCTGTTTGATGGCCAGCACGTTCAGATCGGTGGCGGCCTGACGCAGAAAATCGATCACCGGGACGAATGATTCGAAGGGGTGGTGGAGCAGGACATCCCCGCTCCGGATAATCTTGAAAACGTCCTTGGAGAGTGTGAAGGGCTCCGGCATCCCCGGTACGTAGGAGGGAAATTTGAGATCGGGACGGTCGACCATGTCCGGCAGGTTCATCAGCCGGTTGAGGTTGACCGGCCCATTGACGATGAAGAGATCGTCATGGCCGAGACCGAACTGATCGAGCAGAAAATCCGTCATCTCCGGCGGGCAGTTGTCGGCGGCCTCCAGCCGCACCGCCTCGCCATAGCGCCGGGATGGCAGCTCGCCCTCGACGGCCCGCAGCAGGTCCTCCACCTCCTCCTCATCGACAAACAGATCCGAATTGCGGGTGACACGAAATTGGTAGCAGCCCTTAACCTGCATTCCCGGAAACAGGTCGTCTACATGGGCATGGATAATCGAAGAGAGAAACACGTAGTCCTTGGGGCCGCTACCGCATTCGGCCGGCAACTGGATCAGGCGGGGCAGTGCACGCGGCGCCTGGACGACGGCCATGCCCGAAGAGCGGCCGAAGGCATCCTTGCCCTTCAGCTTTACGATAAAGTTCAGGCTCTTGTTGAGAATTTTCGGAAACGGGTGTGCGGGATCGAGCCCCAAAGGGCTCAGCACCGGCAGCAGTTCATGCTGGAAAAAATCCCGCACCCACGCCGCCTGTTCGCGGTTCCAGTCACCGCGCTTGACGAAACGGATCTCTTCGGCCGCAAGGAGGGGAAACAGTACCTCGTTCAGTACCCGATACTGTTCATCGACCAACTCGTGACTGGCGTGGCTGATGCGTTTCAGGACTTCGGTGGGATTCAGGTTATCCGGACCGTACTGCACCGACTCCGAAGCCGCCTTCTGCTTCAGCCCTGCCACACGGATCTCGAAAAACTCGTCCATGTTGGAACTGGTGATGCAGATAAAGCGCAGCCGCTCGAGCAGCGGCATATTCTCGTCCTTGGCCTGGGCCAGAACACGGCGGTTGAACTCGAGCAGGGAGAGTTCACGGTTGATATAGAACTCGGGCCTTCTAAGGTCGGGCGTATCCATGAGAATCCTTGGGGGCAGTTGCTAGTTGCGCTGTTTTACCCGATGCCTGACCTGAACTTGCGTAGGTTGCCGGGGTCTCCATCCTACGGCGGGTTGCCGATACCGGCAACCGAGCAGTCGGGTGGTATGATACCCACCTTTTGATGGATAGCTTCTATCTGGCGTGCCTGAAGTACTCGAAACACTCGAAACCCTTTTTCACGACATCCATGTCTGCATGCTGGCCGACCGTGGTCGGTTTCGCCGTCGTCTGGAAGGCCTGAAGCGCCGTCATTCACAGGGCAAACCGATGGATCGCGGCCTGGAAGCCCTGCGGCGGGACGTCGCTACTTCGCGCGCACGTCGGCAACGCCGGGCCGAAACGGTGCCAAGCCCCGATTATCCCGGGGAGCTGCCAATCAGTGAACGTCGGGCCGATATCGCCGAGGCGATTGAAAACCATCAGGTGGTGGTGATTGCGGGTGAGACCGGTTCTGGCAAGACCACGCAGATTCCCAAGATTTGCCTGGAGTTGGGACGCGGCGTCGACGGGCTTATCGGCCACACCCAGCCCCGGCGCATCGCCGCCCGCTCGGTGGCCGCCCGCATTGCCGAGGAGCTGCACACCGAGATTGGCCGTTCGGTCGGCTACAAGGTGCGCTTCACCGACCGCTCCGGTCCCGACAGTCACATCCGGTTGATGACCGACGGCATCCTGCTGGCGGAGATCCAGTCCGATCCGCTGCTGGAGAACTACGACACGCTGATCATCGATGAGGCCCATGAGCGCAGTCTCAATATCGATTTTCTGCTTGGTTTCCTGAAGCGCCTGCTCCCCAGACGGCCCGACCTGAAGCTGATCATTACCTCTGCCACCATCAATACCGAAGCCTTCTCGCGTTTCTTTGGTGGTGCGCCGGTAGTCGAGGTCTCGGGCCGCACCTATCCGGTGGAGGTTCGCTATCGCCCGGTTACCGGAGATGACCCGGACGACCGCGACCGGGACCAGCCGCAGGCCATCTGCGAAGCCGTGGACGAGCTGGGGCGGGAAAACCCGCTGGGGGATATCCTCATCTTTCTGCCCGGCGAGCGTGAGATCCGCGAAACCGCCGAGGCCCTTCGCAAACACCGGTCGCGGGGCCCTGTACCGGTCTCGACCGAGATCCTGCCACTGTTCTCGCGACTCTCCGCCGGCGAGCAGGACCGGATCTTCCGTTCCCACGCGGGCCGGCGCATCGTACTGGCCACCAATGTGGCGGAGACCTCGCTGACCGTACCCGGTATCCGCTTCGTGATCGATACCGGCTACGCCCGCATCAGCCGCTACAGCCACCGTACCAAGGTGCAGCGGCTGCCCATCGAAGCCATTGCGCAGGCCTCCGCCAATCAGCGCGCCGGGCGCTGTGGGCGGGTCGCCAACGGGATCTGTATTCGTCTCTATTCCGAAGAGGACTTCTTCAGCCGTCCGGAGTTTTCCGACCCGGAAGTGCGCCGGACCAATCTGGCTTCGGTGATCCTGCAGATGGCGAATCTGAAACTCGGGGAGGTGGGCGAGTTTCCGTTCATCGAACCGCCGGATCGCCGTTTTATCACCGACGGCTATCGGCTGCTGCACGAGTTGCACGCGGTGGATGAGGGCAACCGCCTGACCCACATTGGTCGCAAGCTGGTGCGCCTGCCCGTGGACCCCCGCATCGGACGAATGCTGATTGCCGCCGACGCGGAGCGCAGCCTCAAGGAGGTGCTGGTGATCGCTGCGGCGCTGTCGATTCAGGACCCGCGCGAGCGACCCATGGAGGCGCAGCAGCAGGCCGATGAGTATCACCACCGATTTCTGGATGAAGAGTCCGATTTCCTCGCCTTCCTGAACGTCTGGGACTATTACCACGAGCAGGCGAGACACCTCTCCAACAGTAAACTGCGCAAGCTCTGCCGTGCCGAGTTCCTCTCTTACCTACGAATGCGGGAGTGGCATGACATCCACGGGCAACTGGTGGCACTCGTCCGCGAACTGGGCCTGACACCTAACCAGGAGCCTGCGGATTATGCCGCCATTCACCGTGCCCTGCTCAGCGGCCTGTTGAGCCATGCGGCTCTGAAGGTCGAGGCCGGGGAGGATAACCGCCGGAAGGAGAATCAGAAGCGGCGCCGACCGCTGGTCGAGTACCAGGGCGCCCGCAATATCAGGCTGGCCATCTTTCCCGGCTCGGGCGTGGTCAAGAAGCCGCCCCGCTGGATCATGGCCGCCGAGCTGGTGGAGACCTCGCGCCTGTTCGGCCGGCTGGTGGCTCGCATCGATCCGCGTTGGCTGGAATCTCTGGGTAAACATCTGACCAAG
Organism: Thiohalomonas denitrificans; assembly: GCF_900102855.1. Classification (NCBI taxonomy): domain Bacteria; kingdom Pseudomonadati; phylum Pseudomonadota; class Gammaproteobacteria; order Thiohalomonadales; family Thiohalomonadaceae; genus Thiohalomonas; species Thiohalomonas denitrificans. Next base: position 92,990 of record NZ_FMWD01000002.1, on the reverse strand, counting down.
CGCAGTTACAGTGAACCGCACTGGGAGCAGCGGCCGGCCCAGGTTGCAGCCTTTGAGCAGGTTACGCTGTACGGACTGATCATCGTGGCGCGCCGGCGCATCAATTACGGACCCATCGACCCGGTCCTGTCGCGGGAGATCTTTATTCGCCAGGCACTCGTGCAGGGCAATTACCGGACTAGTGCTGCGTTTTTTGCCCACAACCGCCGTCTGGTAGAGGAGCTGGAGAGCCAGGAGGCCAAGTCCCGTCGCCGCGACATTCTTGTCGATGAGCAGGTATTGTTCCAGTTCTATGACACCCGGATTCCCGAGGAGATCTACAGCGGCCACGGTTTTGAACGCTGGCGTAAACAGGTCGAGCGTGAGCAGCCGAAGCGGCTGTTTGTGACCCGGGAGGAGTTGACCCGCGGCGAGGCCGAGGGCGTGGATGCGGCGCAGTTCCCCGATCACTTGACCGTCGGTGGTGCGGAGCTTCCTCTTGAGTACCACTTCGAGCCGGGGCATCCGGCAGACGGGGTGACACTGGTGGTTCCGGTGGCGCTGCTTGGACAGCTGAGGCCCGCCCGCTTCGAGTGGCTGGTGCCGGGACTGCGTGAAGAGAAACTGATTGCCCTGATCAAATCCCTGCCCAAGTCGTTGCGGCGCAATTTCGTACCGGCGGTGAATTTCGCCCGCGCCGCGCTGCAGGCGCTGCGCGCTGATGACGCTTCGTTCACCGAGGTCTTTGCCAGGCAACTGCTTCGCATGACCGGCATTGAGGTCCCTGCGGATGCATGGCAGCTTGATGCACTGCCGCAACACCTGCTCATGAATTTCCGGGTGGTGGATGAAACGGGCAAGACTCTCGATGAGGGACGTGATCTGCTGCAGCTGCAGCAGGCGATGGCCGGACAGGTACGCCAGACACTGTCGGAAATACCTCTGGCTGGTGTCGAGCGGAAGGGGATCACCTCCTGGGATTTCGGTGAACTGCCGGAATCCGTGGAGACGCAAAGCGGTGGATTGACGCTCCGGGCCTGGCCGGCACTGGTCGATTGCAAAGAAAGCGTGGCCATTCGTCTGTTTGAATCAAGAGCCGCCGCCGAGGTAAAAAACCGCGCCGGTTTGCGACGCCTGTTCACTCTGGAGGCGCGGGACAAGGTGAAATACCTGCGCCGGGGCCTGCCGGACCGGCAGACGCTCTGTCTTCTGTTTGCGCATCGGGGTGGTTGCGACCCGTTGTGCGACGACATCATTGCCGCCGCTATCGACCGGGTGCTTTTCGCGAAGGACGAGGTGCCCCGCAGCGCATCCGAGTTCGAGGCGCGCCTGGCCGAGGGGCGTAAAACACTGGTGCCGGTGGCGGCCGAAATTGCCGGCCATGTCAAAGCGGCCCTGGAGCAGGAGCGGCTGGTTCGCAAGGCCTTGAAGGGCCCTCTGGATCCACAGGCTATTCAGACGGCGGCGGACGTCAAGGTGCAGATCGAGCGGTTGGTCTATCCCGGCTTTGTCAGCGCCACCCCTACCGAATGGCTGCCGCGGTTACCGGCCTATTTGAAAGCGGCGCATTCGCGACTGGAGAAGCTGCCGCGCAATCCCGCCCGCGACCGGCAGGCGGCGCTGGAGATCGCGCCGCTGGTGGAGCGTCTGGAAACGCGCTGGGCGGCGATACCGGAGGGCGAAAGCCCCGCACCGGAACTGCAGCGCTTTCGCTGGTTGCTGGAGGAACTGCGGGTATCCCTGTTTGCCCAGGAACTGGGAACCGTAGAGCGGGTCTCGGCGACACGTCTGCAACGGCAATGGAAGGAGTGTGTTGCCTGACGTCGTGTTCCCTAGGACTGCCATTTGCCCATAAGTCACCCCTCAGAACCCCGCAAATGGGCCAAGGCAAGGCGCGGCCCGCAGGGAATGGCCCGGCCCTTTTCAAGGGGCGCAACGCCGCATTGGGCCATTTGCGGGGTTCCCTTCGGGCGAGCCGCTGGCCGGCCATCTGCGGCGTTGCGCCCTTTTGAAAGGGAACAACCCTTCCTGCGAGGGCGCGCCTTGCATCTGGCCGGCCAGTGACTCGCTGAGGGGCGACTTATGGGCAAATGGCAGCCCTGGGAATGCGAATATCGCATGGTCGGGTCCCCCCTCTTTGACCATACTTGTCTTTAAGCCCTTCAATCGAGACGACAGGTATGAATGCCGAACACTCGTGGGTAAAAGAGGTTCGCGCGGCCCTTGAACGCGAACCCAGGATTAACCTTCACCGCAACCCCATCGACGTGGATATGGATGGGGAGACCCTCGTCCTTCGCGGGGAAACCGATTCCATCGCTGCCAAACGGTTGGCCTTTCGAACTGCCGCCGCTATTGTCCCCCGTGTCTCGGATCACCTTCGGCTTGTTCCGACCGAGGCCCGGGATGATGGCGCCATCAAGGATTCCATCGTTCTCGCCTTCGAGCAGGAGTCCGCCTTTCGTGACTGCAACATTGCCGTGAGCTGGCACAATCAGCACGAGGTGATCCGTGCCACCCAGTCGACACTCGCTTGCACCTTCCACATCACTATCCGCGAGGGCACCGTGACGCTCGAGGGTGCCGTCGAAAGTCTCTCGCACCGACGACTGGCCGAGGCACTGACGTGGTGGTCTACCGGAGTCACCGACGTAGTCGACCGTGTCCGAATCGTGCCCGAACAGCCGGATAGCGATTACGAGATTACCGATGCGGCCAATCTGGTGCTCGAAAAGGATCCCCTTGTGCACAACAGCCAGATCCACGTGGTCACCACCGGTGGCACCGTGACGCTGGAGGGACTGGTGCGCGAAGAGCAGGAGCGGGAGATGGCGGAAATGGATGTCTGGTTTCTCGAGGGTGTGGGCGATGTGGTGAATCGCCTGGAGGTGCGCCAGGGGATGCCGGCAGGTTGACACGGAGGTCAATGGAACACGAAAGGTTTCCTCTGATGTGACGATCTTCGGTCTTGGGGAGACAGGCGGTTTTACCACTGAGACCAAAGAGAACGGGGTGTAATTACACGGGGCACGGGTTCGCATTTCCCGTGTCCATTCGTCAGTGTTTCGTAGGTCGGCCTTCGAGTCCTCGGTTTTTGACGGGCTAAAGCCCGACCTACATGCTGAGTCACAAGCACCTCAAGCACCTCAAGCACCTTAGGCGCATTCATAATGCGCCGGCTCCGCTCGTTGGGGAAAGCGGTACATTTTGAAGAACGCACACAGTCAGTGCATTCGACTCCAATCCCGTGTAGGTCGGCCTTCAGGCCTTCAGGCCGTCAGGTGTCGACGGGCCAAAGCCCGACCTACATCTGAGGTCACAAGAGGACGGCGGTTCAGCCCTGGGGCACGAGTTCACACTCCCCGTATTCTCCGTGGTTCATCGGTCAGTGCCTCGGCAGGTCGGCGTCGTGCGCGGTCGAAGTGGACATCGGGCATCCCCTTTCTATGCTTAGCGACAACGGTATTGCTTTCAGAAAAAACAAAAAAGGGGTTTGTAATGAGCCATGTTGGCTACCATGAACCGTACGAAATGCTTTCACAAAATACCCGTGACATGCATCGCGCCCTGCGGTCACTGGAAGAGGAGCTGGAGGCGATCGACTGGTATCGCCAGCGGGCGGATGTCACCGAGGACGGAGCGCTGCGCGAAGTCCTGCTTCACAATATGCGTGAGGAGATAGAGCACGCAGCCATGGTGCTTGAGTGGATTCGTCGCAACGATAGTCATTTTGATGAGCAGTTGCGTACCTATCTGTTCGCGGAAGGGGACATTGCCGTTATCGAGGAAGAGACGGAAGGCGAACAAAAGGCAGGCGAAGAGGCTTCTGCCGGGTCTACGGAACCTGGTCCACGGCTGACTATCGGGGCGATGAAAAGAGGTGGTCGCGTATGAGCTATCTGAATCGGGACGCCGCAGCGTTGGATGCCCACATCTGGGAGCGCATCGACAGCGAGGCAATCGATGCGGCCCGCGCTCTGATCACTGCCCGCTGTTTTCTCCCGGTGGATGGTCCCTATGGGGTCGGACTGACAGCGGTTGAGCTGGGCGAGGACGGCTTTCATACCGAGGCCCGCGAGGGAGAGGCCGAAGCGGTGATCAGCCGCGCGGTCTCGGTTCCCATGTTGCGTCAGGCGTTCTCCCTCAGCATCCGTCGCATCGACGCACACCTGCATATGGGCCAACCCATGAACTTTGCGCCGGTGCAGGACGCAGCCGAAGCGATAGCCCGGCGCGAGGAACGCTTTATCTACTACGGCGCTCCCGAAATGGGCCTGGAGGGCCTGTTGACCTGCAAGGGTCACCATGAGGTCAAGGCCGGTGACTGGTCAAAGTTCGACAAGGCACTGGAAGATGTCCTCTCCGCAGTGAATACCCTGGATCACGTCGGCTTCCATGGGCCCTACGCATTGGTCCTGTCTCCGGCTCTCTACAACAATCTTTTCCGCCGTTACGAAGGCACGGACATGCTGCAGCTGGAGCACCTGCGGCGACTCTGCGAGCTCGGTGTGTACAAGGCTCCCATAGAGGGGGGAGCGGTTATTGATGCGCATGTCGGGCAGATCGTAATCGGACAGGACATGTCGGCAGGCTACTCCCGGCAGGACGGTATTCATTTTCATCTGTATCTGAGTGAAAGCGTAATCACGATGGTCGAGGAACCCGATGCCGTTTGTACCATCGCCTGAGCGGATCCCCCAGCAGCGACACATCCGCAGATTTCGGACCGAGTTTTCGCAAAGGAGGCATACCCTCCGTCCCACAGGAGGGCAGTGCCCAACCTGGGGGAGTCCTCGCTACACGTGATAGCCGCCGAGAGCCGGAATGTTGCCGAACGGTGCGCCTCCTAAAGCCCGATCAGTTCGGCGTGCAGTCCCTGTCGTGTCACATGGTCCAGGACCGCACGGCTATCGACGGAATCCGGATCGAATTCCACGATGAACAGGTGTTTCTGGTGTTCCGCGCAGTGTACGCGCTGGATACCGTGCACGCCTTCCAGGATGGAACAGACCTGTGAAGTGCGGGCATCGTCGAGTTCTTCGTCGATATGGAGCGTCACGTCCGCTTTTTTGACCATCGTGCCGATCTCCTGAAAAACCGTTTTCGGTTGATCGAAAAATAGCAGGCCCGTTCTACTGCGCAATGCGGTTCGCGTGGTACGCAAGTCTGTACTAACATTATTAATAGCCAATCGTTCCAGTCAACTACAGGAGAGCGCATGGCTGTGCAAAAGGCATACATCAAGGCGCTCTCTGCGGGGCGGGAACCGTTGGATCTGGCTCGGGGAGCACTCTGGGCCGCCAAGGTGGAGATGCCCGAGCTGCCGGTTACCGATTATATCGAGCGAATCGCCGCACTTGCCGAACGCGGTTTGCAGGGTCTGTCGGCCACGGCCCCGCTGGGTGATCGGGTATTCGCTCTCAATGCCCTGCTGTTCGATGATCTTGCCTTCAAGTTGGTGAGCGAGCCCGAACCGGAGGCCTGTCTTCTAGACCGGGTGATCGACGAGCGACGGGCACGACCGGCGGCGCTGGCGATGCTCTATCTGTCCGTTGGCCGACTGATGGGGCTACCCCTGAAGGGATTTCCGTTTCCGGGGCGGTTGCTGATCGGTATCGGTGAAGGGGACGAGGGCCTGCTCATGGATCCGGTCTCGGGCGGCGTTCTCCTCTCCCGGGACGACCTCGAACTGATGCTGACGTATTCGGTGGGGCCGGAGCAGGCCTCCGGGGCGATGCTCGACCGACTTTTGCAGGGGAGCGGTGACCGGTATCTGCTGGCCCGGGTACTCACCGAGTTGCAGCGGGACTATGCGCATGCGGGTGCCCTGGAGAAGGCCCTGGAGATTAGTGACTGCCTCCTTGTGATCAGGCCGCGGTCGGCGTCGGCCCATCGCGAGAGGGCGCGGCTGTTCGAACGCCTCGATTGCCACCATGCCGCCCACGCCGACTACCTGCGGTACCTTGAACTGGCCCCCAAAGCCGTGGATGGTGAAAAGATTGCCGCACGGATGGCGCGGTTGGGTCGCCTTGGCGTTACTCTCCACTGACCGGCACGTCATCCCGATAAACCCATCGGTTGGCGGTCCGTCGGATTACCACCTGATAAATACCGCCCTCCCCGGACAGGTTGCCGGTCTCTGGACTACAGTTAAGGGTCTATTCACCGATCCGCTGCGCAATCGTGACCGAACTGCTGGTCAACCAACTCGTCACCCTGTTTGTAGTCGTTGATCCTATAGGGATCGCGGTGATCTTCAGTGGTCTGGCGCGCCACGGGGACCAGGCTTTCCGGCGCTCCATGGCACTGCGTGCCACCACCCTTTCCACCTTTATTCTGGTGACCTTTTTCTTCATCGGTGAGATGCTGCTGCGCGCTCTGGGCATCGGTCAACCGGCCTTTCGGATCGCCGGCGGCATTTTGCTGTTCATGCTGGCCATCGACATGGTGTTCGCCCGCCAATCAGGGCTGCGCTCCGCCACCTTCCGGGAACGGGAGGAGGCCTTCGCCAAAGAGGACATTTCGGTCTTCCCTCTGGCCTTCCCGCTCCTGGCCGGCCCCGGAGCGATGACCACCGTCCTGCTTATGGCGGACAGCGGCAAGACCCCTGCCGTTACCACCGGCATGGTAGCGATCATCTTCGTCATTATGGGATTCACACTGCTTTCCCTCACGCTTTCCGCCCGGGTGATGGATTGGCTCGGCGAAACCGGCGCCAATGTTATCAGCCGGCTGTTGGGGCTGATCCTCGCCGCCCTCGCGATCCAGTACATTGTCGACGGTGTGCGGCAGATCGCAGTTTCTCTCGGGATCTGAATGAAACTCGCGGAGGCCATAGAAAAACGCTGATTGACCACGGGATGAACGACGTACTTAAGAACCACAGAGTGCACTGAGAGCTTCGAACGGTACTCCCATTGAATCGACAATCCCCGATCCGTGGTTCAATATTCAGTCTCCGTGTTCTCAGTGGTTTCCCTTAATAGCGGTTCCAGATGCTCCCAGACGTTTTCGAGCAGCGTCGGCTGCGCGGAGGCGGTGGCATGCATGCCGTCAGGTTGCATGAGGGCGTTGTCGCCGGCCACGCCCTCCAGCAGGAAGGGTACAAGGCCAACCTGCACCTCTTCGGCGAGTTCCCGGTAGACTGTGCTGAAACGGCGGGTGTATTCGGGACCGTAATTCGGCGGCATGTGCATGCCGACCAGGAGCACGCGGGCACCGGCCTCCCGGGCCTTCCGGATCATCATGGCCAAATTCGACTGCAGCCGTTCCAGAGGCAGGCCGCGCAAGCCGTCATTACCTCCCAGTTCGATCACCACCACTTCTGGTTCGTATTGTTCCAGCAGGGCAGGTAGCCGTTCGCGGCCGCCGCGGCTGGTTTCGCCGCTGGAGCTGGCGTTGGCGACCCGGTGTGGATAGCCGTGTTCCTCCAGCCGTCGGGCCAGCAGATGAACCCAGCCCTGTTCCACCGGCAGGCCGTAGGCGGCACTGAGACTATCGCCCAGCACCAGCAAAGCGGGCCGTTCATCGGATTCGGCGGGGCTTGCTGCTATAGTCCCGCAGACCAACAACAACAGCATGATTGTGCGTCTAATGATGAACACCGCGTCCTCCCATCCGATGATCCAGGCCCGTAATCTTGGCATGGAGGTGGACAGCCCGGAAGGGCGTCTTCACCTTCTCCAGGACATTGACCTCTCCGTGATGCCCGGTGAGGCAGTTGCTGTTCTGGGAGTATCAGGCTCCGGCAAGTCTACCTTGCTGGGTCTGCTGGCCGGGCTGGACAGGCCCACTACGGGGCAAATTTGGCTCGACGGTATCGAGATCACCGCCCTCGACGAGGATGGTCGCGCCGCTCTGCGTGCGCGACTGCTCGGCTTTGTCTTTCAGTCGTTTCAGCTGCTGCCGAATCTCAATGCACTGGAGAACGTCATGCTGCCGCTGGAACTGGCCGGCGCCGATGCGCCGCACGAGCGTGCCGCAGAGTTACTGGCAGTGGTGGGGTTGTCGGAGCGGGCTCGTCATCTACCGCACCAGCTGTCGGGGGGAGAGCAGCAGCGGGTCGCCATCGCCCGCGCCTTTGCCACCCGGCCACGGCTGCTGCTGGCCGATGAGCCCACCGGTAACCTGGATACCCGCACCGGTGCCCAGGTGATTGACCTTCTGTTTGGTCTGAATGCCGAACATGGCACCACGCTGCTGCTGGTGACCCACGACGCGGGGCTGGCCGGCCGCTGTGATCGGGCCCTGGAGCTGGAGGCGGGGCGTCTCCCGATCCCGGCATGAATGTAGTGCGGTTCGCCTGGCGCAGTCTGCTGCGCGACTGGCGTGCGGGAGAGCTGCGGCTCATTGTCCTGGCGCTGGTGATCGCCGTAGGCAGCGTCTCTGCCGTGGGTTTTTTCACCGATCGTGTCCGTGGCGCCATGGAGCGCCAGGCCGGCGAACTTCTGGCCGCTGATCGCGTGCTGGAGAGTGGGCAGTCGCTCAAGTCGGAGTGGCTGGCGCGGGCTCGTGAATGGGGCTTGGCGACGGCCCGTACCCAGTCCTTCCGCACGGTAGTGAGCACCGAAGAGAACTTGCAGCTGGTAGAGGTCAAGGCCGCCGGTGATGATTATCCGCTGCGCGGCGAGTTGCGGGTTGCTCCGGAACCGTTTGCGCCCGGTCGTCCCGTTGAATCCGGGCCTGAGCCGGGCGGGGTATGGCTGGAGGCCCGGTTGGCGGCTCTGCTGAATGTGGAGCCGGGTGATGCGGTCCGGCTCGGCAGGGAAGACTTTATCTTTTCCAGGGTCCTGGTGTATGAGCCGGACCGCGGAGGGGAGCTGTTCGCCATCGCCCCCCGGGTGATGATGCACCTTTCCGATGTGCCCGCTACCGGCTTGATTCAGACCGGCAGTCTGGTCACCTACCGCCTGCTGCTGTCCGGTGAGGAGTCGGCGCTCAACCGTTTCGGGCGCTGGATAGAGCCGCAACTGAACCGTGGGCAGCACTGGCGGGGCAGCAGCGAGGCGCGACCGGCGGTGGGTTCGGCGCTGGAGAAGGCCGAGCAGTTCCTCGGCCTGGCGGCGCTCGTCGCGGTTCTGCTTGCGGGGGTAGCGGCCGCCACCGCAGCTCACCGACACGCCCATCGCCAGTACGATGCCACTGCCGTAATGCGATGTCTGGGTGCCTCCCAGAGGTGGGTGACGCAGACCTACCTGCTGCAACTGTTTTTCCTCGGAGTCATCGCCTCGGCGCTGGGATGCCTGGTGGGTTTTGCCTCTCAGGAGGTGTTGGGACGGATCCTTGCCGAACTGTTCACCCAGGCGCTTCCTGCCCCCTCGGCGTGGCCGCTGGTCAGCGGCATGGCGACCGGGCTGGTGACCCTCACCGGGTTCGCCGTTCCGCCCCTGCTTTCCCTCAAGGATGTCCCGCCGATGCGGGTACTGCGCCAGGACCCGAGACCGGTGCGGCCCGGCGGCATCCTTGTTTATGGCGGGGCCCTGGCGGCGCTGCTGGTGCTGATGCTGTGGCAGGCAAAGGACGTGCGGTTGACTCTGTATGTGTTCGTCGGCGCAGTGGCAACCCTGGCGGTATTGGGGACGGTGGCGGCACTGCTGGTGGGCGCGCTGATGCCTCTGCGCAAACGGGTCGGGGTCTCCTGGCGGTTCGGCCTTGCCAACATTCCGCGCCGGGCCCGGCAGAGTCGAATTCAGGTGGTGGCGTTCGGGCTCGGTATCACCGTGTTGCTGCTGCTCTCCATCGTCCGCGGCGACCTGCTTTCGGACTGGCGCGACACCTTGCCTCCGGATGCACCGAATCATTTTCTGATCAATGTCCAGCCCGATCAGGTCGCAAAGCTCGAAGCCTTCCTGCAGGAAAGGGTCGGCACCGCTCCGAACTTCCAGCCGATGATCAAGGGCCGGCTTTCGGCCATCAACGGTGAGCCGGTGGTGCCGGAGGAGTATGAGAATCCGCGTGCACAGCGGCTTTCGGAGCGGGAATTCAACCTCTCCTCGGCCCGGCAACTCGCTCCGGATAATCGCATCGTCGCCGGGCAGTGGTGGGGGTCGCCACCCGGATCCGAGGCGCCTGGCCAGTGGTCGGTGGAGGAGGGCATCGCAGAGACGCTGGGGATCGAGCAGGGCGACCGTCTGCGCTTCCGGATTGCGGGAAAACCGGTGGAAGGGACCGTCACCAGCCTGCGGTCCGTCGACTGGGACTCGTTCCGGGTCAACTTCTTCGTGATTGGAACACCAGCGCTGCTCAAGGGTGAACCGGCCAGTTTCATCACCAGCTTTTTCGTCCCGGAGACGGACAAGGCCGCTCTGGCCGAGTTGGTGCGGCGCTTCCCGAACGTAACGGTGGTGGATGTGGACGCCATTATGAGCCGGGTTCGGGCCATCATCGACCGGGTCAGCCTGGCCGTGGAATTCGTATTTATGTTTACGCTCGCTGCCGGCGTCGTGGTGCTGCTCGCGGCCATTCAGGCCACCCGCGACGAGCGTCTTCGGGAGAGTGCGCTGATGCGGACCCTGGGTGCCAGCCGTCGCCAGGTGCGCGGCGCCCTGATCGCCGAGTTTCTCGCCCTTGGTCTGCTGTCCGGAGCGCTTGCAGCGCTCTCCGCGACGCTTCTCGGTTATCTTCTGGCCAGCCAGGTCTTCCACTTTCCCTATCAGCCGGGCCCGGGAGTCTGGGTCGCGGGTCTCGCCGGCGGTACATTCGGGGTGAGCCTGGCCGGCCTATGGGCGACACGGAGGGTCCTTTCGGTACCGCCGCTGCGGATTCTGAGACGGGTTTGAACCGGCGCGAACCGGGAGCAGCGCAAGGGGCCGCCAACCGGCGGACATCGATTAGCAATTTGGTTTACAGTTAGGCAAAGGGAGGCGCCATGCTTTCGAGGCTGTTCAGTCGTCTTTGGGATTTTCTGTTTAGCGGTTTGTGGGAAGTGGAGATCGAACAGCTGTCGCGTCCGCGCCGCTGGGGGATCTACTCGCTCAGGGTCGGCTACGTTCTGGTTCGGGACCTGCAGGAGGGGGCGCTGGCCCTGCGGGCCATGAGCCTGGTGTACACCACGCTGCTCTCGCTGGTTCCGCTGCTGGCAGTGAGCTTTTCGGTGCTCAAGGCATTCGGCGTTCACAACCAGATTGAACCCCTGTTGCTCAACGTGCTGGCGCCACTTGGCGAGCAGGGTGTGGAAATCACCACCCGGATCATCGGCTTTGTCGAAAACATCCAGGTCGGTGTGCTCGGTTCGGTCGGCCTCGCCTTTCTGGTCTATACGGTCATTTCACTGATTCAGAAGATCGAGGAATCTTTCAACTTCGTCTGGCACATCAAACAGGTGCGCAGCATTTCGCGCCGCTTTTCCGATTACCTGAGCGTCATCATCATCGGCCCGGTGCTGGTGTTTACCGCCATAGGCATAACCGCCTCGGCGATGAATAACGCCATTGTGCAGGCGCTGCTGGAGATGGAACCCTTCGGAACGGTGGTGGTGGCGCTTGGTAGGCTGGTGCCCTATCTGCTGATTACCGCTGCCTTTACCTTCGTTTACATGTTCGTGCCCAACACCAGCGTGAGAGTGCGCTCGGCACTCATCGGGGGCATTGTGGGGGGAGGGCTCTGGCAGATTACCGGCTATGCATTTGCCGCGTTTGCTTCCGGTTCGACCCGCTACGATGCGATCTATTCCGGCTTCGCCATTCTCATCATGTTCATGATCTGGCTCTATCTGAGCTGGTTCATTCTACTGTTCGGCGCCAAGGTGGCCTACTACCATCAGCACCCTCAGCAGATTCGGCGCGAAGCGGAGCGAATCGGCTTCAGCAATCGTCTGCGCGAGCGTGCCGGGTTGCTGGTGATGTACCTGGTGACCCGTGCCTATGAACACGGTGAAAAAGGCTGGACTCTCGACACACTCAGTCAGCGGTTGGGACTGCCCGGTGATAGCCTGGGGGACCTGCTGCTGGATATGGAGAGACGGGGATTACTGATGGAGACCGGTGCCGAAGATCCGGCCTATTTCCCCGGCCGCGACCCGGCGGAGTTACCGGTGCGGGACGTAATGGCACAGCTTCGTTCGATCGGCGAACACGGCTACCCGCTGGACAGGCGGGCCTTGTCGGTCACACCGATCGATGAGGTGCTGGAGGCGACCGAGTCGGCAATAAAGGAGAGAATCGGCGAGCTCACCATCAAGGATCTGGCCCGCCAGAGTCGCACTTCCGGCCAGTCCTGAGTGACAACGTCCGTTCCCGCCTGATGCGTTGCCTCGAATCCGGTACTATAGCCCGCTGGGCCTCGCAATCCTGAAGTCAGGGCTTCGTAGAGTAATGCCGACACTGAAGTTCTTTCACGTCATTTTCGTAACGCTGTCCGTTTCCGGGTTTTTCCTGCGCGGGGTGCTGCGTTTGAGTGCGCCCGGCCTGCTCGACAATCGCCTCGCCAGGACACTGCCGCACGTCAACGATACCCTGCTTCTGGTAACCGGCATTGCGCTGGTGGTCGGTTACGGCTGGAATCCGCTCCATCATCCCTGGCTGGAGGCGAAGCTCGCTGCCCTTCTGGTCTATATCGGGTTGGGTAGCGTCGCCCTTGGCCGTCGGGGAGAGCGCAGCCGGAAGGTGCGTGCAGTGGCCTGGCTTGCAGCCCTTGCCGTGTTCGCCTACATCGTCATGGTGGCCCTCTACAAGACACCGCGCCCCTGGTTCGTCTTCTAAGCGGATAGTGCGGGGTATTCACAGGGCATGCACGACCCGATCGTCTATAACATCTTCCTGATTTTTGCCGGTGCTGCGCTCTTGGCGACCGTGGCGCTCTTTACCCGGCAATCGATGCTGGTTTCCTACATCCTGGTCGGGGTGCTTTTCGGTCCCTGGGGGCTAGGGCTTATCGAAGAGCCGGAGGCGATCAGTGCCGCCGCCCACATGGGCGTGATCTTTCTCCTGTTCCTGCTCGGTCTGAATCTTCACCCCCAGAAACTGCTGGGGCAGCTGGGCCGGGCGGTTCCGGTGACACTGCTCAGCTCCCTGCTGTTCGCCGCGGTTGGAGGCGGTGTGGCGCTGGCGTTCGGCTTTGGGGCACGCGAAAGCCTGGTGATTGCCGCCGCCTGTATCTTCTCCAGCACCATCATCGGCCTCAAACTGCTGCCCACCACCCAGCTCCATCATCAGCGTACGGGCGAAGTCATCATCAGTGTATTGTTGCTGCAGGATCTGATTGCCATCGTTATCCTGCTGCTGTTGCAGGCTGTGGGTACCGGCGATGCGTTGTGGTGGGATATCGCCGTACTGATGATGGGGCTGCCCGTCCTGGTTATCGTCGCCTGGCTGGGCGCCCGCTATGTCATGGTCCCGCTGTTCTCCCGTTTCGATACCATTCAGGAGTACATGTTCCTGCTCACCATTGGCTGGTGCCTCGGTATGGCACAGATGTCGGCCCTGCTGGGCCTTTCTCAGGAGATCGGGGCCTTCATCGGCGGTATCGCACTCGCTGCCAGCCCTGTCAGCACATTCATCGCCGAAAGCCTCAAGCCACTGCGGGACTTTTTCCTGGTGATGTTCTTCTTTGCGCTGGGCGCCACCTTCGATCTGGGCATGGTAGGCGAGGTGTTACCGGCGGCGGCGGTCCTGGCCACGCTGCTGTTGCTGGTGAAACCTGTGGCCTTCGGCCTTTTGCTGCAGCGGGCAGGAGAAGAGCAGCTTTTGGCGCGGGAAGTGGGCGTGCGATTGGGGCAGGTGAGCGAATTTTCACTGTTTATCGTCATCCTCGCGCTGGAGTCGGAGCTGATCAGCCGCGGGGCCTCCTATACTGTTCAATTGGCCACGCTCCTGACCTTCATCGTCTCCTCCTATGTGATCATGCTGAACTACCCCACCCCGATAGCGGTCTCCGACCGGCTGCGCCGCGACTGAAGGAAATAGCCGCAGGGCGCCGAACTCTTCTGAACCTTGCTGGCCTCGGTCTCCTGGTTGGCCACGGCCAGGCGGTCAGACGACGCGTGAGCCGATGTAAGTGGGTTGGTGCCCACGCGCCGCTAAACCTTCCTACATACCGTATTGCATGCGGCCCCGCTTTTCGCCGTATGGAGCGATCTTCTCAAGCTCCTGCTGCTGCTCCGGAGTGAGGATCGCCATGATCTCCTGTCGCATCTCCGCTTTCCGTACGATCTTGTCGGCCATGCGCTGACCCTGTTTTTCGGCCAGCGGCCGGATGGTGACGGCGTCGGCGCCGCTGCGGATCGCTTCTCGTAACTCACTGCGCTCCTCTTGCCACGACTGACGATTTTTCTGCATTGCCGTGCGGCGCTGTTCGCGCAGTGCATCCAGTTGTTCCCGCTGGCTGTCGGTAAGTGTGTCGAGTTGGTAGACTGCTGCCATCGGTTTATGGTCGCCACAGCTTCCCGGACCGAACGCCAGTGCCGTCCCGGCTGTCGCTACCAGAAGTGTGCCGGCAATCAGGGCCGGCCAGTGTCGTTTTACTTTCATTTCGGATTCTCCTCGGCTTTTGCAGGCCCGCGGCAGTGCGGGATGTCGTCATCCTACCGGTGCCGCAGATCAAGTTGTTGAGCGGGAGTGCAAGGTAGTGCGAAGAAGTGTCAGCCGGACGGGGGGCAGGGAGGTGAACAGACTCAATGCATGGTCATCTCGCGCTTGAATCAAGTGTGCTCGCTTTTGAGAGTAAATCCCGGTGTCGCCACAGGCAGCGAGTCACATGAGCCTCTGGAACTTGTTGGTTTGCGGCCGTTCCAAGGCTTTGCACTTCTTTGCATTGGATTGCAGTTCACGGGGCCGGAAGGCCTGGTTTTCCCGGTAGAATGGCGGGATGGCCGCTCTTGTTGGAAAAACAGAAGAATGACCCGATTCCCCCTTGCTGCCCCTAGGAGCCTGTCGGATTATGGTGCCCGTAGCGAGCAAGGTGGGAGAGCGAGAACAAATTTTCACGATTTCGAGGAGCATAGTGGGATCTACGCAACGAGAAATCGGGGAAATTTGGGCCGCTCTCCCACCGGCGCAGTAGGAGCAGCCATAAACCGACAGGCTCCTGGCCGATGCTATTCGGGTGCCATGCGTCGTGGGCTGCGTGCAGGCACGTTGGCTGTGTTCGTGCTGTTAGGCGGCTGTGCCATCAACCCGCCTTCATCGAAACCGGTATCCCTGCCGGAGCAATTCGGCCAGACGGGCGGGGAGGTGTCGCTACAGCGTCAGTGGTGGCGGGAATTCGATGACCCGGCACTGAATGCCCTGATGGAGGAAGCACTGGCCGGCAATCCTGGCCTGGATGCCGTGCGAGCCCGTTTGCGCCAGGCCCGGGCGCTATGGCGCCAGGCCGATGCGGAGGCGTTTCCGTCTCTCGACCTGTCCGTGGGCGCCACCGAGGGAACCAATGTAGCGGTGAACGGTGTCGAAACCGATGCCGCCGCCCGCTCGGTCGGACTCACCGCCGGCTACGAAGTGGATCTGTGGGGGCGCATCGGAGCGCAGAGCCGTAGCAGTGCAATGAATGCCGCCGCCAGCGCCGAGGCCGTACAAACCGCCGCGCTGACGCTGACGGCGGAGCTGGCGCGGCAGTGGTATGGGATGGCGGAAAGCCGTCAGATACTGGAGTTGCTGCAGGCCCAGGAGGCGACGGCCGCGGAGTATCTGGAGGTGCTTCGTCTGCGTTTCATTTCCGGTCAGACCCGCGCAGCGAACCTGCTTCAGCAGCGCGATCTGGTCGCTTCCCTGCAAGCGGAACAGGCACAGACGCAGGCAGGCCTCGCCACCGCCCGCCACGCATTGGCGGCACTTTTGGGGCGTGAACCGGCGCAGGCGCCGGACAGCGGCCGTGCGGCACTGCCCGTTTTGCCACCGCTGCCGGCTACCGGCCTCCCGGCCGAACTGGTACGGCATCGTCCCGATTTGCGTCGTGCTCTCTATACCTTGCGTGCGGCAGAGCAGGATGTCGCCGTGGCGGTGGCGCAACGTTTTCCCCGACTCAACCTGACCGGTTCTGCCAGCAGCCGCAGTGCCGAATGGGATGGCCTGCTCGATAACTGGTCACGCACCCTGGTAGCCGACCTGGTTGCTCCTCTGGTGGATGGCGGACGCCGCCGTGCCGAAGTCGAACGGAGTCGTGCCGCGGTCGATGAGGTTCTCGCCGACTATCGGGAAGCGATCCTCGGTGCCTTTGTCGAAGTGGAGGATGCACTGGTTCGCGAGCGCAGCCAGCGGCGCTTTCTGGCCCGAGTGGATGAACGGCTGCAGCTGAACCGTCAGGTTCTGGAGCGTCAGCGCGATTACTTCCGCAGCGGTGACGGGGACTTTCTGAATGTGCTCGATGCCCAGCGCAATCTGCAGACCCGTGAGCGGGAGCGCATTACCGCACAACGTCAGCTGATTGAGTTTCGCATCGCCCTTTACCGGGCCCTGGCCGGCGGCCTGATCGACTTGCCGGAGCCTGAACAGAAATCGGAGACCATCGTTCATGAGCCATCCTGAGTCGCCCCCGGTTCGTCGTCGCTGGCCCCTGCAGCTGGGGCTGGTGGTGCTGCTGCTGACGGTCGCCGTCGCCGGTACCCTCATCATGATGAACAGCGCTCCCAAGGCGGTCCGAAAACCGGCGGAGAAGACTGCGCGGTTGGTGGAAGTGATGCCCGTTCGGATGGGCGACCACGTGGCCGACATCGCAGCCATGGGCCGGGTTGTGGCGGCTAGCGAGGCAACCCTCTATCCGGAAGTGGCCGGTCGCATTACCGAAGTTCATGAGCGATTTGTTCCCGGTGAACAGGTTCAGGCGGGTGAGGAGCTGCTGCGGCTGGATGATGCCGATTATCGTCTGACGGTGCGCCAGCGCCGAAGTGCCCTGGCGCAGGCCGAGGCGACCCTGGCGAGGGAACAGGGCCAGCAGCAGGTGGCGCGGCGCGAATATGAAATGCTGGGCGAACAGATGGCCGCCAATGAGCGCAGCCTGGTGCTGCGTGAGCCGCAGCTGGCCAGCGCCAAAGCGACACGGGAGGATGCGCTGGCCGCGCTCGACCGGGCGCGTCTGGACCTGACGCGCACCGTGGTAAAGGCGCCCTTCGACGGCATCATCACCGAAAAGTCGGTCGCATTGGGCACCCGTGTGAGCAATACCTCACCGCTGCTCACCCTGGTGGCCACGGAGCGTTTCTGGGTGCGGGTCGACCTGCCGGTGGAGGCGCTGCATCAAATTACGGTCCCGAATGGTTCCGAAGAGGTCGGGTCGATAGTGAAGCTCCGGCGCGGGGATTGGCCGCAAGGCATCTATAGGGAGGGCCGGGTTCTACGCCTGAACCCCCGTCTGGACGAGCAGGCGCGAATGGCGCAGGTGCTGGTCGAGGTACATGATCCGCTGGCGCAACTCCCCGAGCACCGGGGGCTTCCGCGACTGCTGATCAACGACTACGTGGAGGCGACCATCACCGGCCGGACTCTGCAGGAGACGGTGGCCCTGGATCGTGCGCTTTTGCGTGGCGGCAATCGGGTCTGGCTCCTGGAAAATGGCGAGCTGGTAATCCGGCCGGTGGAGGTGGTCTTCCGCGGTCGGGAGCAGGTCTTCTTGCGCGGGGATCTGCAAACGGGAGATCGGGTGGTGAGCACGGATCTGTCCAGTCCGGTAGCGGGCATGGCCCTGCGCACCAGTAAAACCGCGGGAGCGCTCGCCGAAGGAGAGGCCGATGAGTAACCCGCGGGACGGCATTATCGGCTGGATGGTCCGCAACCGGGTCACCTCCAACCTGCTGATGCTGATCTTCCTCATTGGCGGCCTGTTCTTCAGCCTGCAGATCAAGAAGGAGGTGTTCCCCGAGTTCGAGCTGGACAGGGTGACCATCTCGGTTGCTTACCCGGGTGCATCCCCCGAGGAGGTGGAGAGCGGCATTCTTCTGGTTCTGGAGGAGTCGATACGGGGCGTCTCCGGAGTCGATGAGATGACGGCGACAGCCTCGGAGGGCAGTGGCAGTTTGTCTGCGGAGTTGAGTGCCGATGCCGAGCCGATGCGGGTCTATCAGGACATCCGGCAGGCCGTGGATCGTATCACCACCTTCCCCGAGGAGGCCGAGGATCCCTCGATTGCCCTGGCCGAGCATAAACGCCAGGTCATGGGGGTGTCCCTGTTTGGTGAAGTGGATGCCTGGGTGATGCGCGGCTGGGCCGAAGAGGTGCGCGACCGCCTGCTGCAGGATCCCGGCATCACCGAGGTGGAGCTTTCAGGTGCCCGGGAGTATGAAGTACGGGTGACCATGGATCGCGAGATGCTGCGCCGTCACGGACTCACCCTGGGCGACGTGGCTGACACCATCGCTGCGAGTTCGGTGGAGCTGCCCGGCGGCGGTATCGAGACGAGTGGCGGGGAGCTGCTGCTGCGCGTCGCCCAGCGCGCCGACTGGGCTCGCCAGTTTGCGATGATTCCGCTGCGCACCAGCGATAATGGTGCAGTGGTCCGTCTGGAGGATGTGGCCGAGGTGCGCGAAGAGTTGGCGGAAACCGACCGCTATGCCACCTATAACGGCCAGCCCTCGATCGGGCTGCGGGTCTTTCGCGTAGGCCAACAGACACCGCTGGATGTCTCGGCAGCGGTGAAGCAGGTCATGGCCGATCTGGAACCGGAACTGCCGTCCGCGCTCGCGCTCGACGTCGATTACGACCGCTCCGATATCTACGCGCAACGCATGGAGCTGCTGCTCAAGAATGCCTTCATCGGGCTGCTGCTGGTGCTCATCCTGCTGGGGCTTTTTCTGGAGTTCAAGCTGGCGTTCTGGGTGACGCTCGGCATTCCCATCTCCTTCCTGGGTGCCTTCCTGTTCCTGCCGGCTATGGACGTGTCGATCAACATGGTCTCCATGTTCGCCTTCATCATCGCTCTCGGCATCGTGGTGGACGATGCCATCATCGCTGGCGAAAACATCTACGAATACCGGCAGCGGGGCATGGGCTTCATCGAGGCCGCTATCGAGGGTTCACGCAGTGTGGTGATGCCGCTCTCGTTCGCCATCCTGACCAACATTGTCGCCTTTCTGCCGCTACTATTCGTGCCCGGTTTCATGGGCAAGATGTTTGCGGTGATACCGGCGGTCGTTGGTACTGTGTTCCTTATCTCCTGGGTGGAGGCCGTACTGATTCTGCCGACCCATCTGGCCCACTCCAATCCCGAGCACAAGTTCGCCCTCTCGCGGATGCTCTACCGGCGTCAACAGCGTATCGCGGCGGGTCTGGCGCGGTTTGTGAAAACTCGCTATCGACCCGTCCTCGAGCGAGCACTGGGCTTTCGGTACGCCATGGTGGCTGCGGGCCTGGCGGTGCTGATTCTGGTGATTGGCTACGCCGCCAGCGGCCGTCTCGGGTTCAACCTGATGCCGCGGGTGGAGTCGGACCGCGCAGTGGTCACCGCCACTCTGCCTTACGGCACGCCTCTCGCGCATGCCGAACAGGTGCGGGACCGGTTGGTATCCGCTGCCGAACGGGTTATCGCGGAGGTGGGTGACGACCAGCTCCTGGAAGGCATGGAGACGGAGATCGATGAAAACGTTGTCGAGGTATTCGTGGAGCTGGCTCCGGAGGATGTCAGGGAAATCTCCACCTCCGAGGTGACCCGCCGCTGGCGTCAGGCCGTGGGGCCGCTGGCCAATGTGGACGCTTTGCGTTTTCAATCCAATCGCGGCGGCCCGGGCGGCGGGGCAGCTCTGTCCGTGGAGTTGACTCATCGCGAGAATGAGACGCTCAATCGGGCCAGTGAACGCCTTACCCGGCTCCTGGCCGATTACCCGAATGTTACCGATATCCAGAACGGCTACACCCCGGGCAAGGAGCAGCTCAGCTTCCGGGTGCTACCGGCCGGACGCGATCTGGGACTGACCGCGAGGGAGGTGGCCAGGCAGGTCCGCCACGCCTTCTATGGCGCCGAAGCCTTGCGTCAACAGCGCGGCCGCAACGAGATCAAGGTGATGGTGGGGCTGCCAAGGAGCCAGCGTCTTTCCGAATACGACCTGGAACAGCTGATGGTGCGTACCCCGGCTGGGGCTTACGTGCCGCTGCTTGCGGTCGTGGAGGTGGATAGGGGCCGCGCGTACACCAGTATCGAACGACGCAACGCCCGGCGTACGGTGACGGTTACCGCCGATGTCGAACCCTTTGAGCAGACCAATCAGATGTTATCGGCGCTGAAGGCCGACACCCTGCCCGATCTGGTGAGTGATTTTCCGGGGCTTTCGTACAGTTTCCAGGGTCAGCAGGCTGATACCGCCGAGGGTACCAGCAGTATGCTGGCCGGTTTCGTGATAATGCTGATCGTGCTGTACGCCATGCTCGCCATTCCCTTTCGCAGTTATAGTCAGCCGATGCTGGTTCTGGCGGCAATCCCCTTTGGCATCGTGGGGGCGGTTCTGGGTCACCTGATCATGGGGTATGGTCTGAGCATGGTGAGCGTGATGGGCGCCGTGGCGCTGGCGGGCGTGGTGGTGAATGATTCGCTGGTGCTGATCGACTACAGCAATCGCCGTCGCGATGCGGGTCTTTCGGCACACGACGCCATTGTCGAGGCAGGGGTGCGCCGCTTCCGTCCGGTATTGCTGACCACGCTCACCACCTTCGGTGGTCTGGCCCCGATGATCTTCGAGACCTCCCGCCAGGCCCGTTTCCTGATACCGATGGCCATTTCGCTGGGATACGGGATTCTGTTTGCAACGCTGATCACGCTGCTGCTGGTTCCGGCGCTCTATCTGGTCCTGGAGGATATCGGTTTGGGATGGCGGGCCCCGTCGCGGGACGAGGGCAGACATCTGGAGCCTGCCGAGATCGATCAGGGCGCTGAATAGTTGAAGGGTACGCCCTGTGTGCTCTGCGGTGAATCACATGATCGTGGTAAACAAGATGCAGAACATTCTCCTGATTGATGATGACGAGGACCTCTGCGAGCTGCTGGACGAATATCTGAGCAGCGAAGGATTCAAGGTGACCTCGGTGCACGACGGTGAGACGGCGATAGCGCGTGCCGCGGAAGGGGGCTGGGATGCGGTCATTCTTGATGTCATGCTGCCGGGGGCGAACGGCTTCGATGTGCTGAAGCGCATCAAGCCTGACCTCGGTGCGCCCGTGTTGATGCTGACCGCCCGCGGGGAGGATACCGATACCGTACTCGGGCTCGAACTCGGAGCCGACGATTACGTGGCCAAGCCCTGCAGTCCGCGGGTGCTGGTGGCCCGTTTGCGGGCACTGCTTCGCCGCAGGCAGCACGAACCGGGTGCAGCATTGCGGGTCGGCGACCTTTCACTCGACGAGGGCAGTCGCCAGGTCGAAGTCGGTGATCAGACGGTGTCGCTTACCGGTGCCGAATTCAACCTGCTGCGATTGCTGGTACGCCATGCCGGCGAGGTGGTCAGCCGGGACCTGCTGGCGGAAGAGGGACTGGGCCGGCCACTGGGGGCCTACGACCGGCGTATCGAGACCCACATGGCGCAGATCCGGCGCAAGCTCGGTGCATCGCCGGACGGTTCGCCGCGGATTCAGACGGTGCGCGGTTCCGGCTACCAGTATGTGCGGCGGGGCTGATGGGGTCACTGTTTACCAAGATCTTTCTGGCGTTCTGGCTGGCCGCCGTGCTGCTGGGTATCACGCTGTTCGCTTTGGCGCGGCTGTTCGGCAGTGAGGTCGTTGCGGAGACCGAACAGCGCCTTGCCGGTCAGGCGGTCAGTGCATCAGCCCTCTGGGAGACGGGTGGCCGTCGCGCAGTGGCCCGCTGGCTCCACAATCTGCAGCCTGGATCGCAACCGGTACTGGTGGATGCCGAAGGGCAACCGGTCCTGCGCCAGCCGCTGCCGCGTCGTCTGGCGCGCTGGTTGCCACGTCCCATGGAGTCGGGCACACACGCAGTATCATCCGCCCATGTGCTGGTCGTGGCGGCTCTGCCCGATACGTCGCCGCCGCTCTATCTGGTCAACGAAGTGGCAGCGGGGCACCTCCGCATTCTGCCGGTCTGGACACGTTTCCCCATCGCCATTCTCATTACCGGCCTTGTCAGCTTCGGGCTGGCAAGCCTTCTTACGCGCCGTCTGCGCCGGCTGCGGCAGGCGGCCCAGGCGTTGGCTGCGGGGGATCTGAACGCGCGGGTCGGGCACCACGGCAGGGATGAAGTAGCAGCCCTTTCGCGTGACTTTGATCTGATGGCGGACCGGTTACGTGACCTGCTGAAGGGGCAGCAACGCCTGCTTCGCGACGTCTCCCATGAATTGCGTTCACCGCTGGCGCGGCTGCGTATTGCTCTGGAGCTGGCGGAACGGGATGAGGCCCGCGACAAGGCGCTGGTGCGCATCGGCAAGGAGGCGGATGAGCTGGAGCGGCTGATCGCGGATGTGCTCTCGCTGGCGCGTCTTGAGTCGGGTCAGGGGCAGCTGGAGCAGCGGAAGCTGTCGCTTGGGGACCTGGTCAGGCAGGTCGCCACCGATGCCGACTTCGAGGCGCAGGCCAAGGGGCGGACGGTACGTTTCGAGGGTGGTGAGAAGCTGGTTGTCTTTGGTGATGCGGTTCTCCTGCGTTCGGCGGTCGAGAACGTGATCCGCAATGCCGTGCGTCACACCGTGGAGGACAGCGAGGTCACCGTCACACTGGGGCGAGAGGGCGAAAGCGCGCTGGTTGAGGTACGGGACCACGGCCCCGGCGTTCCCGAGGAGGAACTGGCCAAGCTCTTCCGTCCGTTCGCCCGGGTCGGCGAAGCCCGCGATCGGAAGAGTGGGGGTTACGGATTGGGGCTGGCCATCAGTCGCCGCGCCGTCGAGGCCCATGGCGGCGGGATTCTCGCGGAGAACGTCGAAGGTGGCGGGCTGCGCGTCCGCATCTCGCTCCCACTTGCTTCAACAGTCCCTGTTCACTAGCTGGGTTCGCCACTCTTTTTCCACGGGGCGTAAGAGAATAATCCCCGACCGGCCAGGGAATTCCATGGGCGGGAATGAACGTGCGCTGCATTGCGACGAAGCGGTAATTCGATGAAAGAAATGATCCGTGCACACAGGTTGGGCGGTTGGCTCAAGAGACGCGGCCCGCGCCTTCTGGGGGAATTGTTGCTGTTGCTCGTTATTGCCCTGGCTGCCGAGTGGTTCCTGACCCGTGATGCTGCGCGCGGCACCGCTCCGGTGTTCAGCGCCCGGACAGTAACGGGTGAGTCGTTCGATCTGCGCCAGCTTCAGGGCCAGCCCTCGATGGTCTATTTCTGGGCCACCTGGTGCCCCGTGTGCAACATCGAAAAAGGTACCATCGATGCCCTGGCCGAGGAGTACCCCGTGATCACGGTAGCCATGCAATCGGGTGGGGCCGATGCGGTCCGGGACCACATGGACGAGGCGGGCGTCAGCTTTCCGGCCATCGCCGATCCCGAAGGCAAGCTCTCCCGCGATTACGGTGTCACGGGCGTTCCCGCTTTTTTCATCCTGGACAGTGAGGGCGAGGTGGCTTTTGTCGCCCGTGGCTACACCACCGGTGCGGGTCTGCGCCTGCGGCTGATGCTGGCCGACCTGTTTAAATAGCCACAGAGAGCACAGAGGTTTGAAATCGTTGGGCTGGGATTGCGGAGTCCGCTGGTTGTAAAGGTCTGCTCCAGTCCCTTTTCGCCCTATGTTCTCTGTGAACTCTGTGGTTAACCAAATCCCTCAATCGAGTGCCTTCTCCAGCCGTTCGCAGTACAACCTGAGGGCCTTGATACGGGCATAGCGTTTGTTGTTGCCCTCGACGAGAGTCCAGGGGGCGTAGGTGGTGCTGGTCCGCTCCACCATGTCGGCCACGGCATGTGTGTAGGCGTCCCATTTTTCCCGGTTGCGGTAATCCTCTTCGGTGATCTTGTATTGCTTCCACGCCACCTTTTCCCGCTTCTGGAAGCGGTGCCACTGCTCCTCCTTGCTGATGTGCAACCAGTACTTGACGATGACCGTTCCGAACTCGGCAAGCTGCTCCTCGAAGTCATTGATCTCCGCGTAGGCGCGCATCCACTCGTCGCGCTGTGCAAACCCTTCGATGCGTTCCACCAGCACCCGGCCATACCAGCTTCGGTCATAGATGGTGACGGCGCCGGCACGGGGAATGTGCTGCCAGAAGCGCCACAGATAGTGACGGGCACGCTCTTCGTCGCTGGGGGCTCCGACCGATATGACCCGGTAGTTGCGCGCATCCATGGGTTTCACCATACGGCGGATGACGCCCCCTTTGCCACCGGCATCCCAGCCCTCGAACACCAGAATCGAGGAGACCCGCTTCTCTCTGGCGGCCCTGGTCAGGCGGCCCAGAAGGCCTTGATATCTCTGCAGCTCCGCCTTGTAGGTCTTCTTGGGGAGGTGTTTGTTCAGTTGCAGCTGATCCAGCCGGTTGTGTGCACTGGAGGCCACAGGTCGGTGATGCGGCTGTTCCACCGGCGGGGACTTCGAGTGCCGGTGGCTTGCCAGGTGCTGTTCGATTCGGTCGAGGATGTGCTCGCCGACCCGCAGACGTCGGTAGCGCTCATCGGCCCCCTCGACCAGCGTCCAGGGAGCCTCATCTGTGCTGGTCTCGTGGAGAACATGTTCGGCGATGGAGTAGAAGCGGTCGTAGAGCTTGAGGTGCTCCTTGTCCTGTCTGGTAACCCGCCAGGCGGTGTCCGGGTGCGATTCCAGCGTTTTCAGGCGCTTCTTCTGGTCCTTTTTCGACAGGTGCAGCCAGAACTTGATAATCAGGGCGCCGTCATCGGCCAGGGTCTTTTCAAAGCCCCTGATGCGGGCAAGCCGGGCGCCAAGGGCGGCATCGGTGATGTCACCCTTGACCCTGTGCGCGATGGGATCGCTGTACCAGGAACCGACGTAGAGCCCGATGCTGCCCTTTTGGGGAAGGGCACGCCAGTATCGCCAGTATTCGGGCCGATCCCGCTCCTCGTCGCTCTTCTCGCCGAAGGCGAAAGTGCGCAGATCGCGCGGGTCCATCCACTCATTCAGTACATTGACGGTGTCGCCCTTGCCGGCGCCGTCGACGCCGGAGACCAGGATCAATACCGGAACACCCGCCTCCCGTACCGCCTGCTGGGCCTGCAGCAGACCGATGCGCAGCTTTGGGCTACAGCACTTGAATACGCTTTTCGTGATCCTGGTACCGAATTGGGTCATCGGACAGGGCCCCCGTTTCGGGTCGATGTGCAGATCTGGCAGCTTGCCTAGCGCCTGCGGCGGCTCTGGTACTTCACCACCCACTGGCTGATTCGGGAGTAGGGGAGCTGTTCGAAGCCGTGCCAGCGCGTGAGGCTCTCCCCGACCAGAGCATCGATATCCTCCACGTGTTCGGCGTCTGCGCCTTCGGCCACCGAATTGAGGCCGAGCAAACCGCCGCACTCCACCTTCATCTCCTTGCCGTGGGGCAGCGGCCCGTCGAGCTGCCTCAGGTGAAGGGCAAAGAGGGCGTTCTCCCGCAGGTGCGCTACCAGATCACTGCAGCGCTGATGCCCCCCGGGGGACTGGCAGGCGATCGCTTCACGTTCAGCGATGAGCACCTTTTCGGAGCGAGAGCAGGCGGCGCAGCCCCGCAGGACCGCTTTGGCGAACACACACGGACGGTCATTGACTTCGTCGTGGACCTTTTTGAACTCGTGTTCGTCCATCAGTGGCTCGCTTTCATGCGCTCCATCATGCTCTTTTTGTAGGCCTCGACCTCGGCCTGATCGAGTCGGGCGGTAAGCATCTGCAACTCTCTCTGTGCCGGTTCGCTGCCATTCATCACCGCCAGGGTGAGCCACTGGAACGCCGCTTCGGTATCTTCGGCAACCAGGTTTCCCTCCGAAAGCAGTTTGCCGAGCATGTACTGGGCCTTGGGATGACCCTGGTTGGCGGCGTTTTCATATAGCCCGAGTGCCTCGGAAACTGCGGGAGTGCCCGGGTGCGCGCCTTCGATGAGCAGTTCGGCCAGCGAGCACTTGGCATCCGAATCCCCTCTCCTGGCGGCTTCCTGGAAGTATTTGCGGGCCTTGCTGGCGCTGCTGGCCACGCCGTGGCCATTGGCATACATCCAGCCGAGCAGGGTCATGGCCTCGCCGATATCCTGTTTGGCCGCGCTGGAGAGCCATTCCACCGCCTTTCCGGGGTTCGGTTTGACACCGCGCCCATTGGCGTAGAGCACGCCGAGCGTGAACTGGGCCTGTGCATCGCCCTTTTCAGCACGGGCTTCGATGTCCGGGAGCTGATCTTTCTTGAAACCTTCGAGAATGGTCTGCAGGTTTTGACTGGTACTCATGCCGTTCTATTTCCGATTGAAAACATCAAGTATATCAGAGGTGGACGTTACTGTTTGATGGTCCCGGTCGCCGGTAACGAGGGATTCCGGGAACCAGCGGCACGAGACAGCTGCGTGGACAGCTGTTGGACAATGCGCCCATCGTAGACCACTTCATAGAAACGACGGCTCTCCGCAAAAGGTGCATCGAAGGGCTGATGCTCCGGATCGTAGATCTGGACCGGCGCTTCGCGAATGATCAGCGTGTGACTGCTCCCTTCCCGGTCAGGGAAACGCGCGGTGTGCAGTTTGCTCCCGGGATACTCGAGAATCGGGTTCTCGATGGGGCGAAGTCTCAGTTCCCGGGTCAGTTTCCTGAAAGCCGATGGTTCCAGAATGATCCCGTTGAGATTGTAGACCAGGTCGGTGGCCTCCTTCTGGCCGACCTTCAGCGCATTCGGAGAGGGTTCGTAGACGGCGGCATGGGTGGTGGACAATACCGTATCGCCGTACCACTCGCGCAGTGCCCAGGCGCAGGCAGAAAGGCGGTCGGCACGGTTGATTGCCGGTGATATGGTGATGCGGGTATCTCCATCGAACAGATATCGGGGCGGTGTGTCAGTGAACGAAATGCCGATCCCCAGTTCCAGTTGTGGCAAGCCGTGGCCGGCCAGCAGTTTGTTCTGGTGTTCGAGAATGTGCAGCATCTCCACGGCCATACCGCAGGCGCGGCTTACGGCCAGATGCTCGCCGTGCGGTGTATCCCACTCGTTGAAGACCAGGATTACTGCATCGCCCTCAATGAACACTTTTTCCGCTCCATACCGCTGAACCACCTTGTTGACCGGATCGAAGAAGTGGCGGCTGAAGTGGGTGGCGGGATTGAGCCTCTTCCGGGTCAATTCCTCGGTGATCCGGGTAGAGCCGCGCACGTCGGCCTTGAGAATGGCGTGGCTGACGATCTCCGCTTTCTGATCCTCTATCTCCGACGGCGCCAGGAATTCGTGCAGGCTCCGGTTCGATCGGGACGTGCGGATGTCCTTCTCCTCGGTGAGCAAATGTACCTGGGCCGCGGCCTGCTGAACGTCATGAAACAGTTTCAGGTCCCGACGGTAGGCGGAGAAATCACGCATGAAACGAAGCAGTGTGTCGGTGACGTCCCCCCGCGCCTTGCGCCTGATCTGCAGATACGAGCGCGCCAGTTGCCGGAACGGGGGGAGTCCCGGGGTGGTTCTCAGCCGCTTCCGGATTGCAGAAAGGCCGCCCGGGTGATCCAGTGTCTTGTGCAGAATGGTGGGATTCGCCTGACCCTCATCGGTGAGTTTGGCGGCTTCGTAGGCGGCGAGGATGGTGGTCAACAGTTGGTTCTGCTCGAGTGCATTGCGCAGCAGCGCCAGGTTGAGGCGCTGGTGCCGGATCTGGCGGCGCAAGCTGCGTGCCCGATGTTTCTTTTTGGCCTGCCGCGCCTGGTATATCTGATCCCTGGTCCAGCGCACGTCCAGTAGTGCGGTGATATTCAGTGGCTGCATGAGGACCGAAGGTCGATTGAGGGCACGCTGATATTCTCGACAGGAGGCCCCCGCCTTGTCGTCATTCGGCTCGCCTGCGGTATCGACCCCCGGCTCCAGCGCGGGCAGTGCCGCGCTGTTGGGTTCGAAGACCGGGCCGAGCACGCTATCGATTCGGGCAAAGCTGTTTGGTTCGCTGTCGAGGTGCGCCAACAGCAGGTAGTACCGCACCATCACTTCATCATCGTTCGGGGATACCGCCTGCAGCAGTGGTGCATTGAACGCCTCGACCAACAGCAGCCGGGAACTGCCGAACAGGGAGAGGCGAAGCTCCGCCAGCTTCTCTGTTTCGATGCGGGACAGTGCACTGAACAGGCAATGGCAGACCTGGAAATAGAGGTGCTGGTACTGCCGGGCGCTGGCCGCTGCCCCATCGGAAGATAAGGTGATCGAGCCTGGCCGGCCGAGTTGTGAAAGGGAGTGATCGATGGCCGCATGGATCTGTTGCTGGATCAGCTTGATGATCGCCGTATAGAGCAGGTTCAGCTCTGCCGGCTGCCTGGATTTGGAGATCCGCACCAGCGCCGCCTGCACCATTGGTACGTAGGCCTCGGTCAGGCTCCGTAACTGGTGACGGGTAAGCAGACTTCGACCGTGCCGGGACTCCTTGCGGTACCGCGGCACCAGATCCGCCGTCAGTGCGTGCACCGTGCGCATGAACAGGGGACTCAGCAGCACATCGATATGGACGTTGTCGATACCGCGGGGAAAGCCGCCGAACTCGATGTATTGCTCGTGGCCGCGCTTGAGCTTGATGACCGAAACCCGGGGTGTGATCTGGCGCTGGACCAGTCCGTACACCAGCAGCGATAGCCCTAGAAAAATGGCAATATCGCTGATACCGAAGGCGATGGTGAGTTCGCTCACATCGGTCTGAAACAGTCGCAGGATCCGCCCCAGGAAGAGCTGGTCGATGACCTGGGCGAAAATGCCGCCTGTCGCCAGGTGTACACCGATGCCGGTCAGGGGCGCGGCATTCAGGAAGCCCCGGCCCAGACGAAACAGCAGCAGGAAGATCACCAGCAGACTACCAAACAGCGGCCAACCCTCGGCACTCTGCCCGGTGCGCAGATAGTCTACGAAGGAGCCTGGCAGGTGTGAGGTCGTGATCTGGAGTCCGAGATCGCCCGCCAGCTGCTGAACCGTCTCGCCCCAAGGTCCGACAACGAGACCTTTACTGGCGATTTCCAGCAAGATGACGAAAAGGGGGATCCAGGCGAAACGCATCGGCTATCGGCTAACGGTAAAGGGCATAGTCTACCGGCGGACGGGTCCGGGAGGAAATCGGCCTGCTCGCGCGTGGTGGACATCGCTTTTCCCGTATGCCGCACTTGGTTTTTTCCCGCCGCAGCCATAAACTATCGGGTTCCTTTTCGGTCAAACGTGTTATCCATGACCCGCAAACTCTACATCAAGACCTTCGGTTGCCAGATGAACGAGTACGACTCGGCGAAAATTGCCGATGTGCTCGCTATCCAGTGCGGCCTGGAGCCGGTGGACGCCCCGGAAGAGGCGGACGTGCTGCTGCTCAATACCTGCTCCGTGCGCGAGAAGGCGCAGGAGAAGGTCTTCTCGGCGCTCGGCAAGTGGAAACCGCTCAAGCAGGCGCGGCCCGATGTAGTGATTGGTGTTGGAGGCTGCGTGGCGAGTCAGGAGGGTGAGGCTATCCGTACCCGTGCCCCGTTTGTGGATCTGGTGTTCGGTCCCCAGACCCTGCATCGCCTCCCGGAGATGCTGGGTCGGGTCTGGGAACAGCACCAGGCCGTGGTGGATGTCTCGTTCCCGGAGATCGAAAAGTTCGACCGGATGCCGGAGCCGCGCGCTGAAGGCGCGACCGCCTTTGTCTCGATCATGGAGGGTTGCTCGAAATACTGCACCTTCTGCGTGGTCCCCTATACCCGTGGCGAGGAAGTCAGCCGCCCCTTCGATGACGTTATCGCCGAAATTGCATCCCTGGCGCAGCAGGGCGTTCGGGAGGTGAATCTGCTGGGCCAGAACGTCAATGCTTACCTCGGGCCGATGCATGACGGCGAGATGGCTGATCTGGCCCTGCTTATTCACTACGTGGCCGCCGTCGACGGGATCGAACGTATCCGTTTCACCACCTCCCATCCGGTGGAATTCACGGACAGTCTGATTCAGGCCTACGCCGAGGTGCCGCAGCTGGTCAGTTTCCTGCATCTGCCGGTACAGTCCGGTTCCGACCGCATTCTGGCGCTGATGAAGCGCGGGCATACTGCGCTGGAGTACAAGGCCAAAATCGGCAAGCTGCGCGAGGCGCGGCCGGATATCACCATTTCATCCGATTTCATCGTCGGCTTCCCCGGCGAGACCGACGAGGATTTCGAGGCCACCATGCGCCTGATTGAGGAGGTCGGCTTCGATCACTCCTTCAGCTTTGTCTACAGCCCACGGCCGGGAACGCCGGCGGCGGATTTGCCGGATGATGTGCCGCTCGAGGTGAAGAAAGCGCGTCTGGCCCGCCTGCAGGCGACGATCACCACGCAGGCGCGGGCGATTAGCCGTGGTATGGTGGGCTCGGTACAACGGATCCTGGTGGAGGGACCATCCCGCAAGGACCCCGACCAGCTCTCCGGGCGTACTGAAAATAATCGGGTGGTGAACTTCCCCGGGGATGGTTCGTTGGTCGGTCAGTTTGTCGACGTGCGCATCACCGAGGCGCTACCCAATTCCCTGCGTGGTGAGACGAGCGGGTCGGCCGTCGCCGGCTGGACATGAACGCGGCCACCTTCTACTACCTTTATTTGAGAGATATATTAGCTTCGTGCAAGCCAAGGTTTCCACTCCTTTGAAGGACACTCCCGATAGCCTGGACATCACCCTGGAACCCGCCTCCAACGATCGGCTCGCCAATCTGTGTGGGCAGTTCGATGAACACCTGAAGCAAATCGAGCGGCGGCTGGGGGTCGAGGTGAATAACCGCGGCAACACCTTCCGGGTGATCGGCGAGGGGGAATCGGTCGGTGCGGCCGGTGAGGTCATCAAGGGGCTTTACCGCACTACGAGTGAAGAGACCCTGACCCCCCAGCGTGTTCACCTGTTTCTTCAGGAGTCCGGTATCGAGGAGATGCTGGAGCAGCAGGATGATGTCGAGGAAGTTGTCATCCGCACCAAGCGCGGCGTGATCAAGGGCCGCGGACCCAACCAGAAAAAGTATCTCAAGAACATCCTCACTCACGACATCAACTTTGGAGTGGGGCCGGCAGGCACCGGCAAGACCTATCTGGCGGTGGCGTGTGCGGTGGAAGCACTCGAGCGGGACCAGGTGCGCCGTCTGATCCTCACCCGTCCCGCCGTGGAGGCGGGCGAGCGGCTCGGCTTTTTGCCGGGTGACCTGGCCCAGAAGGTCGACCCCTATCTGCGGCCTCTCTATGATGCGCTCTATGAGATGCTCGGTTTCGAACGCGTGGCCAAACTCATCGAACGCAACGTGATTGAGGTGGCGCCGCTTGCCTATATGCGCGGGCGTACCCTCAACGACTCCTTCATCATTCTCGACGAGGCGCAGAACACTACGGAAGAGCAGATGAAGATGTTCCTCACCCGGATCGGCTTCGGCTCCACCGCAGTGATTACCGGCGATGTCACGCAAACCGATTTGCCGCGCGGCGCATCGTCGGGTCTGCGTCATGCGATCGAGGTGCTCAAGGACGTCAAAGGCATCAGCTTCGCCTTCTTTCTCGCCAAGGACGTGGTCCGGCATCCGCTGGTCCAACGCATCGTCGGCGCCTATGAGCGTTTTGATGAGCAGGAAGCTACCGGTGGCCGTTGATCTGGATTGGCAGGTCGCTGTGGAGGCGACCGGATTGCCGGCGGAAAACAGCATCGTGCAATGGGTGACGGCCGCTCTCGGCGACAGCTCGGAGGGCGCTACGCAGTTGACCGTGCGGGTGGTCGATGAGGCGGAGAGCGCCGCCCTGAACGGGCGCTATCGGGGCAAGTACAAACCGACCAATGTGCTCTCCTTTCCGTTCGAGCCCCCCCCGGGCGTCGAGTATCCGCTGCTGGGGGATCTGGTGATCTGTGCGCCGGTCGTCGAGCGGGAGGCGCTGGAGCAGGGCAAGGGCCAGGAGGCGCACTGGGCCCACATGGCAGTCCATGGCTGTCTGCACCTGATCGGGTATGATCATGTCGACCCGGCCGAGGCCGAAACAATGGAAGCGCTGGAGAGGCGAATACTGGCCGGCCTGGGCTATCGCGACCCTTATGCGGAGCCTGCCTGATCATGGGTATACAATGGGTTTCCACTCTCCCGACAATAACGAACCAGGTACGGTTCCTGAGCGAGATACAAGATACAAGCACCGCACGACGGGCTTGTATCTTGTCTTTCGCAGGGTGACCAACGACACACATGAACGACGATCGACCTAGTAGCGCCGCCGGTGACGAGCGGCCGCAAAAAAGCTGGCTGGAGCGGCTGGGACAGGTACTTCAGCCCGAGCCCAAAGATCGCGACGAGCTTCTGCAGTCTCTCCGGGAGGCGCAGCAGCGGGACCTGATCGATGCCGATGCCTACGCCATGATCGAAGGCGTGCTGGAGGTGTCGGAAATGCAGGTTCGCGACATCATGATTCCCCGCTCCCACATGAACGTGGTGGAGCGGGATGCCTCTCTCCAGGAAATCCTGCCGATTATCATCAAGGGGGCCCACTCCCGCTTCCCCGTCATCGGGGACAATCGCGATGAGGTGGTGGGGATCCTGCTTGCCAAGGACCTGCTCCCCTTCGTTGCCAACGGAGGAGGCGGATTCAATATCCGCGAGGTCCTGCGCCCGGCGCTTTTCGTGCCGGAGAGCAAGCGCCTCAACGTGCTTCTCAAGGAGTTTCGCTCCAGCCGCAATCACTTGGCCGTGGTGGTGGACGAATACGGAGGCGTGGCCGGTCTGGTCACCATTGAAGACGTCCTGGAACAGATCGTCGGTGAGATCGAGGATGAGCACGATGTCGAGGAGGAGGATACCGATATCCTTCAGGTGGCGGACGGGCGCTATATGGTGCGTGCCCTGACCGCCATCGACGATTTCAATGAATTCTTCCGGACCGACTTCAGCGACGAGGAGTTCGATACCATCGGCGGGCTGGTCCTCAAGGGGTTCGGACATATGCCCAAACGCGGTGAACAGGTGGAGATGGGGCAGTACCGGTTTACCGTGCTCCGGGCGGACAGTCGTCGTATCTATCTGCTGGAGGTCGCTCCGCTACCGCAGGGCCGCAAGACCGACGCCGGAGATTCGGGTGAACCTCTCTCGGCGATTTGATGTTTCCCCGGGGGTGGCCGGCCTTGCGGCGTTCCTGGCCGGTGGTCTGCTGCCGTTGGCCTTCGCCCCCTTCGATATCCTGCCGCTCGCGGTCCTCTCTCCCGCCGTACTGTTCTGGCTCTGGCATGATGCTGCGCCGCGCCGTGCCGCTGGCCTCGGGTTCCTGTTCGGACTGGGGCAGTTCGGCATAGGGGTCAGCTGGGTGTTCGTCGCCATCAACGAGTTCGGCGGCACCGGGATGCTGCCCGCCGCACTACTCACCGGACTGTTTGTTGCCGCTCTCGCCCTCTATCCCGCACTGGTAGGGTATTTGGGCCGGCGTCTGGCGCCGCGGAGTGGACCTGCGACGGCCCTGCTACTGCTCTGGCCCGCCTTGTGGACCGGGGGGGAGTGGCTGCGGGGCTGGCTGTTCTCCGGTTTTCCCTGGCTGAGTCTGGGATACAGTCAGATCGATGGTCCCCTGGCCGGATGGGGACCCGTCGCCGGTGTGTATGGCATGAGCTGGGTGGTGGCCTTCACCGCCGGACTGGTGGCGTGGCTGGTTTCTGTCCCGGGTCTGCAAGTCAAAGGGGCTCGTGTTGTCGTGCCGATCCTGCTTGCTGCGGTATTCTGGGGGGGCGCCTGGTGGGTCGACCGGCTCGAGTGGACCTCTCCGGAAGGGAAGCCCCTCACGGTCTCGTTGATCCAGGGCAATTTGCCCCAGGAGACCAAGTGGGAGCCCGGAGCGATCCGGGAGCGTCTGGAGACCTACGCCGGGCTCACCCGTGAACGGCTGGGGCAGAGCGATTTGGTGGTGTGGCCGGAAAACGCAGTGACGGTCTTCTATCACGAGATTGCCGACCAGTATTTCGATCCCCTGGAGCGTGAGGCGGTCGAGACCGGCACCGATCTCATCCTGGGGCTGCCGGTCCTGGCGGAAGATGGCAGGCAGTACTTTACCAGCATGATGAGCCTCGGCTCACACCGGGATTTCTACTTCAAACAGCACCTGGTGCCGTTTGGAGAATATGTGCCTTTCGAGTCACTTCTGCGCGGCCTGATCGGCTTTTTCGATGTACCGATGTCGAGCTTTATCCCCGGTCCGGAGGGACAGCAGCCCCTGCAGGTCGCCGGTCACCGCGCAGCGGTCTCGGTTTGCTATGAGGATGCCTTCGGCAGTCAATTCGCCCGAACGCTCCAGAATGCCACGCTGCTGGTGAACGGCAGCAACAACGCCTGGTACGGTGATTCGCTGGCGCCCCACCAGCACCTTCAGATCTCCCGCATGCGGGCACTGGAGACGGGGCGGCCGATGCTTCGGGCGACCACCAACGGGATCTCGGCGCTGGTCGATGCGCGCGGACGATTGCTGGCCACTTCACCTCAATTCGAAAGGTATGTCCTTACTCACCGCGTTCAGCCCATGACGGGCACAACCCCATACGGCCTGTGGCGCAATCTGCCGGTTCTGATCTGGTTGCTGGCCGGAACCGGTATCGCCCTCGTGCTGAGCCGTAAATTCGCTCACGGGTGAGGGCGCGCCCTCGCGGCGAAGCGTTCAGGGTGCAGGGCCTGCTGTTTACCGCTACTGCTCCGCGTCGGTCAGGCGACGGAAGGTGGTTCCGTGACACTTCGGGCAGGGCGGGATGTGTCCGGGCCCATGGAAGTGCAGCTCCTCACCGCAGCTTTTGCACTGCAGGGTTCCCATCGCCGTGACTTCTCCGGTGTGCCACTCACCGAGGGCTGCGGCTCTTTCGGAGAACTGCTCCAGTTCGACCCGGGTGTGATCGACGGCATTGGCGAAGAGGTCGGCCAGGCTGCGCTCGATCAGGTTCCAGTCGAATTTCAGCCAGTTACCGAGCTCGCGTCCGCTCTCGGAGACGAAGGTGGCTGCATCCTCCAGGTCTCTGCGCAGGTATTCGGCCACCTTTGCGGATTCTTCCCGGCTCAGTTCACCAAGCTCGGTCGCGCGCTCCTGTGCATCATCGATAGCGCGCTTGAGGGTAGGGCCGGTATCGTGTTCGATATCGTCCAGGCGCTGGCGAACCCGTTCCAGCATGCGGTGATAGCCTTCGGCGAGGCGTTCGCCGAGCCCGTGGTGATTCTCTTTTTCGCTCATGTTGTCTCTATGCCTTCTATGTTAAGGCCGTGCCGACCGGGTCGTGGTGGTATCTTCAGACCCGTGTCACTGCGCCTTGGCAATATGGTCGTGGTTCAGTTTGACGGATGCGGTGGCATCTGCCAACTCACGAACCGGCGATCTTTCCTTCGCTGCGCTTTACCCGCTCCCACTCTACATTCATCTCCTGCAGAGAAGCCTCATCGAGTGACCGGCCCGCTCGCTCCAGCGTGGCCTCCATGGCGCGGAAGCGGCGTTCGAACTTGCTGTTCGCGCCGCGCAGGGCCGTTTCCGGATCGACTCGGGCCAGGCGGGCCAGGTTTACGCAGGCGAACAGAAGGTCCCCCAGTTCGTCCTGCAGTGCGCTGCTGTCGTGTTGTTCCAGTTGCTCGACCACCTCTTCCGTCTCTTCCCTGACTTTTTCAAGGGCGCCGTGGGCATCGGGCCAGTCGAAGCCGATCCGGGCCGCACGTTTCTGCAGCTTTTCGGCACGGGTGAGGGCGGGCAGGGCAACGGCGACACCATCCAGCACGCTCTGGGTTCGGCTTCCGGCCCTGGCGGATCGCTCCCGGGCCTTCTGCGCTTCCCAGGCGATGGTCTGGGCTTCGGCATCCTCCACCTCTTCATCGCCAAACACGTGTGGGTGGCGGCGCACCATCTTCTCCACCACCGTTTCCACCACATCGGGGAATCCGAAGTGCCCCCCCTCTTCGGCGATGCGGGCATGGAAGACCACCTGAAACAGCAGGTCACCGAGTTCCTCGCGTAGCTCGGAAAGCGCCTGGCGCTCGATCGCGTCTGCCACCTCATAGGCCTCTTCGACGGTGTAGGGCGCGATGGTTGCAAAGGTCTGTTCCCGGTCCCAGGGGCACCCCCCCTCGGGAGCTCGCAGGCGCGCCATCACCTCCAGCAGGGTTTCTATGCGGTTGTAGTGTTTCATGGAATTGGCTTTCGGTCCTCTGTGGTGCACATCCGATGGTCGGACACTAAATCCTTTTTACCGGTTGCGGCGGCTCCACTCCTGCAGTGCCACGCCCTCCTGGTGGGCGCCGCTGAGGACGTACTGGAGTACGCCCTGAATGCGGTAGAAATGGGCCACCGAATCGAGCCGCAGGATCTCTTCGCCACCGCGGTCGAAAAACAGCAGCGTCGGTGTGTAGAACAGCCGGAGCCTTTCCGACCACTCGCGCGCGGTCAGCCTCTCTCCATCGGGAGTGATGACGGGCGTCTCGCCCCATACTCCGAGTTGTATGGTGTCAAACTGGTCGAGAAGATCGCGGATCGCCTTGCGCTGCATGGGGCCGGAGTGCAGGACGTCGCAGGCGTGGCAGTCGGCCTGCTCGAAAAAGACGATGAGCGGACGTTCGCCGGGGAACCGGGTGCGGTCAAGATTGAACGGGGGCGGTGCAAAAACCTCCGATGGATTGAGCTCCCCCTCACGCGGGGCCAGATTCGGATCGGCGCGCTGGAGGTAACTGCGAAAGCTTTCGGTTTGGTAATGGTCGTCCGCCACGTACTCCAGGGCCGCGCGAAAGCGGTAGGCGCTATGGTATCCGGTGAGCTTGTGAGCCTGACGACCCTCGGGATCATAGAAAATCAGCGTGGGCGTCAGGTTGGCATTCTCCCGTTCGGCGAAGGCCTTTTCGCTGGATTCACGGCCCTCCGGATCGGTGACGGTACGGTCGCCGTGAATGTCCACCTCAACCACGTGAAAATTACTCTGTACGTAGCTTCGGATGTCCGGCTGTTTCAGGTCTTCCATCAGCGCCTGGCAGTAGGGGCAATATTTCTGTCCGAAATAGACAATGAGCCCTTCGCGTCCCGCGCGTTTCGCGTCGGCCAAGTCCTCCCCCAGATCGAGGAAGGTGAGTTGAAACCAGTCGGGCGTCTCTACCTGCTCCGTGAGCGGGGCGTCGTTGAACTCCCACGCCTCCTCGGCCTCTTCCGTCAGGGTCTGCTCCCAGGCATCCCATTCTGCATCCGACTCTTGCGCCAGGATCGGACCGGGCACCAGCAGTAGCAGTGCGAGGACGCCGTGTGTTACGAGTTTTGTGAACATATCCGGATAGTAAACCATCCATGGGCCTCTGTGCAGGAGTGGTCTCGAACGTATAATGGCGCAAACCAACGGAGAGGAAGATGGGCAGACCACGCATCGCACTGGCACTTGGCAGCGGCTCGGCCCGCGGGTGGGCCCATATCGGGGTCATACGCGCCCTCGCCGAGGAGGGGATCGAGCCGGAAATTGTTTGTGGGACATCGATCGGGGCCATGGTCGGCGCGGGTTATGTGACGGATAGCCTGGATCGTCTGGAGGCGTGGGCGCGCGCCCTCGACTGGTGGGACATCGTCCGCTTCATGGACGTCAAACTGGCGGGCGGGTTTATCGCCGGGGAGGCCCTGACCGAATATTTTCGCAAACACATTCGCGACCGGGATATGAAAGAGGCAGAGCGGATTTTCGCCACTGTTGCCACCAATCTAAATACCGGCCGTGAAATCTGGCTGCAGACCGGCCCCATTCTGGAGGCGGTTCGGGCCTCCATGGCACTGCCGGGACTCTTCAATCCCGTCAAGGTGAATGGCGATTTTCTGGTGGATGGCGGGCTCGTCAATCCGGTACCGGTGTCGGCGGCCAGGGCTCTGGGGGCCGACCTCATAATTGCGGTCAATCTCAACGGCGACATCGTCGGCAAGCACCTCATGCATCCGCCCCGCCTGAAGCCGGAGAAAAGTCCCGGCGAAAGCAAGGCCGTCTGGGACCAGATCGTGCAGCGTTTCAACGACGAACTGCGTTCCAAGCTGATGGGCGGTGCGGCTCCCGGCCGGGCCCCCAAGGCGCCGGGTCTTTTCGATGTCCTCGCCTCTTCCATCAATATCATGCAGGACCGCATAACCCGCAGCCGTATGGCCGGCGACCCGCCGGACCTGCTGATTGAACCACGTCTGGCCCACGTGGGCTTGCTGGAATTCGATCGCGCCGACGAAGTCATCGCGGTCGGTTACGACACGGTGAAACAGATGCGACCGGCACTGGCCCGATTTATTGAATGACGCTCAGGCCCACGACCGGATCAGGCCTTGGGGAGAACTAAAGAGAAGGAATAAAGGGCACTTCTATAAATTCGTCATTTCCGCGAAAGCGGGATCCAGCCGTTTGATTTTACTGGGCTCCCGCTTTCGCGGGAGTGACGAAAAATCAATTTTTAGAGGTTCCCTAGAGTGGGGCACCTAGAGCTGTTTGCCCCATGTCCCCTCTGATAAAGGCAAGTTTCTGCTGAGTCGCTATTTCTTTTTCAATGACTCGATCGGCACCACAACGTCGCCCTGTGGTTTCGGACCATCCTTGAATTGAGGGCGCATATCCATGGGCCTGTCGTTCTCTGCAGCCAGCTCCTGTTCCCGCTGGCTGATCAGGATCAGGCAGTCCCGGAGACCGTTGACGGTGTTTTCGCTCAAGGGGTGCTTGATACCGGGTTCGGTCGCGGTATCCTTGATGACCTCGGTAAGAACCCTCTTGACGGCACGCAGGATCTGCTCTTCTTTGCTAAATTCGGTTTCGCTCATTATCTCTCCGGACCCGGGGTCCAATTCGTCTCTGTAGATTGGCCGTCAGGATGACGTTGTATTATCCTGAGCCGGAATACGAAAAGTCTACATGAATACTCGGCTTTGTCCCAACCTGTGTGGGGCGGTCGACCTTTCAAGGAGTCCCCCATGTCCCAAGTCCCCGATGCACTCCTGTTTATTGCTCCCGGGTGCCCCCACTGTCCCGGGGTCCTGCAGGGGCTTTCCGACCTGGTCAAGAGCGGGGAAATCGGCCGCCTGGAGGTGATCAATGTGGCCGTTCATCCGGAGAAGGCGGCGGAGATGGGTGTGCGTTCTGCGCCCTGGACCCGCATTGGCCCTTTTATCCTGGAGGGTGCACAGACGCCGGGGGCGCTCAAACAGTGGGCTGAAAAGGCCCTGGGTGGTGAGGCGGGCAGCGAGTACCTGCATGAGCTGCTGAGTTCCGGCAGATTCTCCGAAGCCGAGGCGTATCTCGAGGCTGAGCCGCAACGGCTTGTGGAAACGCTGGCGATTGTCGGCGATCCCGAGGCGCCGATGCAGGTCCGTCTGGGGGCCAATGCTCTGCTGGAGAACCGGGAGGGGAGCGAGGCGTTGACGGCCCTTGTGCCCCGGCTTGGCGAGCTGTCCCGTCATGAGGACCACAGGATACGAAGTGATGCCTGTCATCTTCTGGGCCTGAGCGGCTCACCGGAGGCTGCGGCGTACCTTCGTGAAAGGTTGCAGGATGACAGCGCCGAAGTGAAAGAGATAGCGGAGGAGTCGTTGGAGAAGCTGGGCGGGTAGGGGCGGCATCCCTGCCGCTTGGGAGCCTGTCCGAGGCTATTCTCGGATTCCAGGCTTGCTATTCGAACATTGCCTGTTCGGCTTCCAGGACCGCCAGGCTGATGTGCTTGCCGAGCTCTTCGTTGAAGCCGGTCCAGTTTTTGAAGCGTGCCAGACGCTTCTCGATTAACGGCTTCATTTCAAACGGTTCCATGCCCTGTTCGTAGAACTCTTCGGCGCCGGAATAGACGCCATCCAGGTAACCGCGGTAGTCGTGCACGAATTCAACCCCGGCCGTCTGGCCGTGTCCCGGCACATAGACCTCGGCCGGGATCTGCAAGGCGGCATCGATCACCTCCACACTGCCGCGGAAGGTGCCGTCGTTCATTCCGACGATGCGTTCGTTGCAGACGTTATCGGCGAGGAACAGCACCTTTTTCTCCGGGATCTCGATCATGATATCCGTAGTGGTGTGGGCCGGTCCCGGGTGGTGGAATCGAAAGGTGGTGTCACCGAAGCTGACGGCATCGCCATCGCCCACCGCGATGTTCGGGCCACGGATCTCGGTACCGGCGGTGGCTCCTTCGGTGGAGCGATGCATGATGTCGATCCACTGTTCTCCGGCACCCTCTTCCACTCCCTTGATCATATTCGGGTGCCCGTAGATGGGGACTTGCGGGTCGGCATTGCGGAAGGCGTGATTTCCGAGCCAGTGGTCGCCATGAACATGGGTGTTGAGCAGGGCGACCACCGGTGCTTCGGTGATCTCCCGAATCTGGCGCAGAACCATCTCCCCGGTCTGCACACTGGAGCCCGGGTCGATCACAACGACACCTTCGTCCGTAACGACGAAAGCCGGATTGTTCATGAATCCCTGGTTTTCGGGTGAGGGATAGCCCTTCGGGCCGTGAATCACGTAGGTGTTATTGGCGACTTGATCGGCGGGGTAGTCCGGGATGGCGGGTCCGCGCTCTGTAGCGAACGCCGGCGCCATCAACAGCATCGCTGTCAATGCGGTTACTTTTTTCAAGGTATCCTCCTGTGGGTCTTTATATCCGGTCGATGCCGGTTTTTTTTTGGTGCTTCGATGAACCGGTGAGTCTAGCATCGGCGGTTTCAGGCGCCTACTGGGCAAATTTGGTCTGTTAGCCGACGGACACCAGCAAGTAGGATGGGGTGAGCCCCGCGAACCCCATCGAGAAACTGGCCAAAATTGGTCAATGTATTACCGAGCGGACTGCGTAGGCGACGGGCTGCTACTATTGGAGGAGTGCCTAACCGTATCAAAGCATGAACTTCCTTCTACGGCTAATCCTCGTTCTCCTGCTCGTCGCCTGCGCTTCGGCCGCTGCCCAGGATGCGGAACCGGCGGATCGGCTTGGCGTAAGGCTGGATATCGAAGGGCCTATCGGCCCCGCCACGAGCGACTATATCCGACGCTCTCTCGACAAGGCGGTGGAGCAGGGTGCACAGCTGGTGGTCTTGCGGATGGATACTCCCGGCGGGCTGGACTCGGCGATGCGGGAGATTATCCAGGCTATTCTGAGTTCCTCCATTCCGGTGGTCAGTTACGTCTACCCACGCGGTGCCCGTGCCGCCTCGGCGGGAACCTACATCAGTTATGCCAGCCATATCGCCGCCATGGGACCGGCGACCAACCTGGGTGCGGCAACGCCGGTCTCGGTTGGTGGTGGCTCCCCGCTCCCCGGAGCCGGAGAACAGGAATCGGACGAGGAACCACCGGGCAGGGACGAAGGTGACCAGCCGGCTGCGGATGAACCAGCCGCTACCTATGATGACCCGCGAATGAACAAGGTGGTCAACGACGCCGTAGCCTATATTCGCGGACTGGCCGAGCTACGCGGGCGCAATGCCGAATGGGCGGAACAGGCGGTGCGCCGGGGTGTGAGCCTCAGTGCCAGTGCGGCACTCGAGAAAAATGTCATCGACCTCATCGCTGACACTCCCGAGGAACTGCTCCGGAAGATAGACGGCCGTACCGTTACCATCAACAACGAGGAACGGACGCTCGATACCGAAGGAATGGCTCTGGTGCCCATGGAACCGGACTGGCGTAGCGAACTGCTGGCGGTCATTACCAATCCCAACATTGCCTATATCCTGATGCTGATCGGCATCTACGGGTTGATCTTCGAGTTTGCCAATCCCGGGGCCCTGGTGCCGGGAATCATTGGGGCAATCTCTCTGCTGTTGGCCCTCTTTGCGCTTCAGGTCCTGCCCATCAACTACGCCGGACTGGCCCTGATCATCCTGGGGGTCGCCTTGATGCTCGGGGAGGCGTTTGCGCCCAGTTTCGGGGCGCTCGGGATTGGCGGGCTGGCGGCATTCGTGATTGGCTCGATTATCCTTATCGATACCGATGCTCCGGGATTCGGGATATCTCCGGCGCTCATCGGCGGCGTGGCACTGTTTTCCGGGGCGCTGTTCATGTTCTTGATGAGTGCAGTCATCCGGGCGCGGCATCGGCCGGTGGTCAGTGGCAGTGAGGAGATGGTGGGGATTCTGGCCACCGCACTGGAGGATTTCGATCATGAAGGCCACGTGCATGCCCACGGAGAACGCTGGCGGGCCAGAACCGACACGCCTGTGCGCAAGGGACAACAGGTTCGGGTCATGGGTCTGGACGGGCTCTGCCTGAATGTGACGCCGCAAGAGGAAACACCGGAACAACAAGGGGAGTAGGACATGTTCAACTATTTCACACTGATCGCAGTCGGCTTTGTTGCCGTGATCATTTTCAGCGCCTTCCGGGTGCTGCGGGAGTACGAACGGGGCGTGGTCTTCCAGCTCGGTCGCTTCTGGAAGGTGAAGGGGCCCGGCCTGCGGCTGGTGATTCCCGTTATCCAGCAGATGGTCCGGGTGGATATGCGCACCATTGTCATGGATGTCCCCTCGCAGGATGTCATCTCCCGCGACAACGTCTCGGTAAAGGTGAATGCCGTGATCTATTTCCGCGTGCTCGATTCGGAGAGGGCCATCATCCAGGTAGAGAATTACTATGAGGCCACCAGTCAGCTGGCCCAGACTACCCTGCGTTCCGTGCTCGGCCAGCACGATCTCGACGAGATGCTTGCCTCGCGTGACAAGCTTAACGACGACATCCAGAATATTCTCGACAAACAGACCGATGCCTGGGGCATCAAGGTCTCCAATGTGGAGATCAAGCATGTGGATATCGACGAGAGCATGATCCGCGCGATCGCCAAGCAGGCGGAGGCGGAGCGGGTGCGCCGCGCGAAGATTATCCACGCGGAAGGCGAGCTGCAGGCCTCGGAGAAGCTGCGCCAGGCATCGGATGTGCTTGGTCAGTCGCCTCAGGCCATTACGCTGCGCTATCTGCAGACCCTGACCGACATCGCCGGCGAGAAGAACTCCACCATCGTTTTCCCGCTGCCGATGGATATCCTCGAACCCCTGCTGTCGAAGCTGCGAAAATAGACCCGTTTTTCATGCACGAGTTGCCGGGCTTCGGCTAGGCTGTTTGCTTGAGGGGTAGGGTTCTTAACGGGCACCTTCCAAGCAACTCCTTATGTCGTCGGCCCGGAGCGTCTCCTTCTTCTCAAGTTCGACGGCGAGACGCTCAAGGGCATGACGGTGCTCTTCGAGCGTACCACGGGCTCGCTTTTCCGACTCCTGCAGGAGATTGCGAACGGCTCGATCCACACTCTCTGCCGACTGTTCGCTATAGCGGCGGGGCTGGGCGATCTCGCGCCCGAGGAACGGGTGCTCTTCGTTGTCACTGAGATCCACCGGCCCGACTTCATCCGACATACCCCACCGGGAGACCATTGAGCGGGCGAGCTTGGTGGCCTGCCGAATATCGTCGTCGGCACCCGAACTGATGCTGCCGAGCATGAGTTTCTCAGCCGATCGACCCGCGAGCGTCACCGCCAGACGGTCCCGCAGGTACTCCTCGGGGAAGGTGTAGCGCTCGTGTTCGGGCAGTTGGTGCGTACCGCCCAGTGCGCGCCCGCGGGGAACAATGCTGACCTTGTAGAGCGGATCGGTGTTCGGCAGGAAGTGAGCCACCAGGGCGTGTCCGGCTTCGTGAAACGCCAGCCTTCGACGCTCCTCCGGTTGAAAGATGAGTTGCCGTTCCGCACCCATCATTACCCGATCGCGGGCTTCATCGAAATGCCTGAGGTCGACGTTTTCACTCCCTTCGCGGGCGGCAAGAATGGCGGATTCATTCACCAGATTTTTCAGGTCGGCACCTGCGAATCCGGGTGTGCCGCCGGCGATCTGTTCCAGATCTACGCCGGAGGCGAGCGGTACCTTGGCGGCGTGCAGCTTCAGTATGGCCAATCGCGCTTCGCGGTCCGGCAGGTCCAGGTTGACGTGTCGGTCGAAACGCCCGGGCCGTAGCAGCGCCGGGTCCAGCACGTCGGGGCGGTTGGTCGCCGCAAGCACCAGCGTGGCCTCCCGTCCCGTGAAACCATCCAGTTCGGCCAGGATCTGGTTAAGCGTCTGTTCCCGCTCATCGTGCCCTCCGCCAAGAC
The DNA here is from genome assembly GCF_900102855.1 of Thiohalomonas denitrificans. Taxonomy (NCBI): domain Bacteria; kingdom Pseudomonadati; phylum Pseudomonadota; class Gammaproteobacteria; order Thiohalomonadales; family Thiohalomonadaceae; genus Thiohalomonas; species Thiohalomonas denitrificans. The sequence continues at coordinate 49,026 of NZ_FMWD01000002.1, read as the reverse complement.
CGGTACCGCGGGTTCGGCCGATACTGTCCAGCTCGTCGATAAAGATGATGCTGGGAGCATTTTTTTTCGCCGCAGCAAAGAGATTGCGTACCCGTGAGGCACCAACCCCCACAAAAACCTCGATGAATTCGGAGGCGGAGATGGTGTAGAACGGCACGCCGGCTTCCCCGGCCAGGGCCCGGGCCAGCAGGGTTTTGCCGGTCCCCGGCGGACCCATGAGCAGAATCCCTCGGGGGATTTCCGCCCCCAGGCGTCGGAATTTGTCGGGCTCTTTCAGGTACTCCACCAACTCCCGGACCTCGCGCTTGGCCCCCTCCTGGCCCGCTACGTCGGAAAAGCTTATGTTCGGTATTTCGGCTCGCTCGGTGGATCGCTCGAGAAAGCGTTTCATCTCGCCTCCGCCAGGGCCGAGTTGCCCCATCTGGCGGGCGGTTCGCCGGAAAAACCAGACCAGGAGACCGATGAACAGCAGCCAGGGCACCAGCACGATCAGCAGCCGGGTGAGAAGGCGCTCCTCCTCCGGCGGCTCGACCTCGATGGCGATATCTCCGGCTTCCAGCTGCGCCAGAAGCTCCTCGGCCCCGAACTCCGGTACCCGGGTGCTGAACATCGTGCCGGTCGTTTCCCGGGGGCCCAGTTCCGTTGGCTGACGCAGTTCTCCTTCAATATTCCGGCCCTGAAGGAGTACCCGTTTCACTGCGCCGTCCTCTACCAGGTCCCGGAATTGCGTATAGGTGATTTCTGTTCGTGGTTCATCGGTAGGGACAGAAAAGAGGGCAAACAGCAAAAGTGCCAGGGCGACCCATAGCACGATGGGGACCCATTTTTGAATCGGTGGTTGCTGTTCGTTTTCGGACATCTCTCCGGGCAGACGCAAACAGAGCGGGACTCGTATTCCTTGAGCCTATCCGAAGCCGACAGCCTTGCACAGTCCGGGGCAGGTAACGTTCGCCGTCCGGTTTACGGCGATTCGGCTGGAGACTATCGTTTAAAGGCGCCGCGAACAGCTATTGAGGCAACCTGGAGATATCCTGGAAGCCGTTTGCGATGGTACAGGGAGGCAGAAGGACATTGTGGTGACCTGCGCTGGGCTCGCCTGCGCTACTTCCCGGCGCCAGATTCCGTAGCCGATATCACCACCAGTTCGCCCCGAATATGGCTTGTTCAGAAAGTCGCTTTAACTGTCCCCTCCGAGCGTGAAATAGAAAGAAGCCCCTTGGCTTGGGACGGCCTCAACCCACACTTCTCCTGCATGGCGCTCGACGATACGCCTCGCCGTGGCCAGCCCGATACCCGAACCCTTAAAATTCTTATCGTCGTGAAGACGCTCGAATGGCTGAAACAGTTTGTGTACGTATTCCATTTCGAAGCCGATTCCGTTGTCCCTTATGACAAACACCCGGCGTCCGGAAATAAGTAGGCTTACAAAACTGATGCGAGGTTCCGGGCTATTGGAGGTAAACTTCAAGGCATTGGAAAACAGATTTTGCAACAGCAGGCGTATTAGCGTTGGGTCGCCCCAGGTTGTCATCCCCTGTTCTACATCGACACTTACCTGACGGTGCCCTGCCCCGGATCGTAGCTGGCGCACGATCTCTTCGGCCAGTCCGCTGAGGTCCACATCAGTACGTTCCAATTCGGTCCGAAAAACCCGAGACAGGCTCAGAAGACCGTCGATCAGATCACTCATTCGCAGGGTGGCGCTCTGTATGCGTTGCAGGTAGTTGTGTCCGTCCTCGTTAAGAAGTTCCCCGCAATCTTCTTGTAAAGCCCCGCTGAAACCGTTGATGGCGCGCAGAGGGCCGCGCAAGTCGTGGGACACTGAATAACTGAATGACTCCAATTCTCGGTTGGCGGCCGCCAATTCAGTCGTCCTTTCCCTGACACGCTGCTCCAGTTCGTCCTGAGCACGCAGCCAGGCACTCTCCGCTGCCTGCCGCTGTTGCTCTCGTTCAGTCACGTCGATAAGACTCAAAACCATCCCTTCCACTTCACCAGCCTGATTCGTAAAAGGTGTTAGTGTCCAATCCCAGTAAGTGGCCCCGAGGCTCGGGTGCTCAAACACTTTGGCAATCGCGCTGTGGGCTTTACCAGTCGCGACCGTCCGACCGAAAATACGTTCGTTTTCCTCATGGGGGTAAAGGTCGAAGTGGCTGCGACCGACAAGAGCTTCCGCAGGCATGCCCGTCATTTCGCAATACGCCCGATTGACTCGCAAGAAGTTAAACTCCCGGTCCAGCACTGCGATACAGACGTGAAGATTGGCAAACAATGCCTCCAGTTCTGCTGTCTTGCGACGCATCTCCTCCTGGAGACGGTTCCGCTCGCTGACGTCACGAAAAATACCCAGATAGATAGCGGTTTCGCCATCGGTAACGCGCGCGCCGCTGACCTCGACATCAACCAAGCTGCCATTTTTGCGCCGTGCTGTGTGTTGATAAAGTGACTGACCCGCCTGGTCAATATCGCGGAACGCTTCGATGACCCCCTTACGCTCTTCCGGCGGATAGAGGTCAAGCGGACCCATGGCCATCAATTCGTTTTTTGAATAGCCGAAAAAGTCCATGGCACGACGGTTGGCACCTATCAGTTGCCCATGGTCATTCGCCACCAGAATGGCGTCCGTGGCGTGCTCCATCAGCATTCGGAACCTAAGCTCTGAATCGGCTAAAGCATGTCGGGCGGCAGACAGTTCGGTGATATCCAGTGCCGTTCCGGTATAGCCGATGACTTTAGAATCTACGGCATAAAGCGGCTGCAGCCTTGACTGAACGAGGCGCATCCCGCCATCGGAGCGGACAATGGTGTGTTCGACTTCCACTGCCTGGCCGCTATCGAACAGCCACTGAATAGCCGTTTCGAGCTTTTCCCGGGAATCCTCGGGGAGGTATTCGCAAAAAAGCTCAAATGAGGGTTTGACCGATTGCGGGAACAGCCCGAGTAACTGATAAAAGCCGTCTGACCACAGACGCTCACCCGATTGCGAGTCCCATCGCCAGCTGCCGAGTCCGGCTATTAACTCGCCCCTGGCCAACTGTCTTTCGCTCTCACGGAGCTTCAAGTTTGCCATGCGCCGTTCTGTGACATCTCTGCCGACGACAAGAATCGGATCATTCCCCTCTCCAGTCGGGCGGGCGTGCCATTCGATCCATCGATAGATTTCGCCTTCCATGAGAAATCGGTACGGTTCCAAGCAGGTAACCTGCTTGTTTATCTGTCGCAAAGAAGACAGAAGGTTTTCTGCATCATCGGGATGGCACAGTGAGCTTAGTAACTGCCCATGCAGTTCCGACTCATCGTGACCGAAAAACTGCTCCGCAGCCCGATTGAGCCTCAGAATTAATCCACAAGTGTCGAGAACGAGAATGGGATCGGGAACGAGCGAGAAAACACTGAGATCCGTGGGGAGCTTGGTAAAAGAAGGGATTTGGAATTTTGCATCCATGCCGAGTTCTTCTATTCCCGCTCATATCCTCCAACGGAGTACGAGCCGATTTGTCTTTGCGCCCGTGCCTGGCTTTTCGCAATTTTCATAAGACTGCGCCTCCTTGGGTTTAGATTGACTATGCCACAGAAAGTGACATATGTCACAGATTTGTCGCGTCAACCGTGTTAGGTCATTGACGGACGGCTCTGGTAAGAAAGGAGGGAACAATTGACCACTAGATAGCTCCTAAACGGAAGCTACCGCGAAAGAGCGCGCTGACCGCGCGTGGCCGTTTTCAGCCCAAGCGTTTGTCGCACTGGCGACAGTTCCTACAGTGCGCCTTCAGCTTTGAACCCCATCGTAGCCCAAACGGTCGTTGCCTCAACGTCTCATGGGTGGAGCCGCATAGGGGCGATGCGTCGGCCCCGGTCGGTCAGGAACGCTTTCGTGCAGAAGTAACGGGTAAACGGGTGAACCAACCGTGATACCACGACGGCTTTACCCGAGCTGAACTCGTGACGGTTGGTGAATCGATTGGGCTGCGGCGGCCTGCCGAGATCCTGGATGAAGTCATTGAGGTGGTTAGCCGGCGGCCCGACTACGCCGAAGAGGCTGGGGTTGATGGTGCCCGGATTGCCACGATTGCGGCCGAGCACCGGCTCGATATCACCTGAACCCGAGCCGGCGCCATCGTGATCGCTGCTGCGGTGAACATCAGAAACTCCCAACGACAGAGAGTTTCCCGGATTCACCTTCTGCGCAGCCGTAGTGGCTTTGGAGAAGCCGGAGATCAAGATTTAATCAAATTGGGTATCTGAAGGGACAGAGGGTTTCGGGATAAACCTCTGATTGGATTGGTCGGGGTGAGAGGATTCGAACCTCCGGCCCCTGCCTCCCGAAGACAGTGCTCTACCAGGCTGAGCTACACCCCGTTTACAACTTTCAGTAGGTCCGTTCGACCGCGAACCGGGCGAGGAATATCATTGCATCCCTGTACGGCGAATCGGGTAGCACGGCCAAGGATTGCATGGCCTTTTCCGCCTCCCGTTTCGCAGAGCGCGAAGTGTACGCGATGGCGCCGGTGCTTTCAATGGCTTCTTTGACAGACTCGATCAGCTCCTTGCCGCCGTTCTCGATGGCCTCACGGATCACTGCGGCCTGTTGTGCGGTACCGTGTTCCAGTGCATAGATCAGCGGTAGTGTCGGCTTGCCTTCAGCAAGGTCGTCGCCGATATTCTTGCCAAGCTGCTCGCTGGAGGCAGCGCTGTAGTCGAGGGCATCGTCGACCAGTTGATAGGCAACCCCGAGGTGGAGGCCGTAGGCAGCCATGGCCTCGGCAGCCTCCTTGCGCCCGCTGATGACGGCACCCAGTTCCGCCGCGGATTCGAACAGCTTGGCGGTCTTGCTGCAGATGACATCCAGGTATTCCGATTCCGTGGCTTCGGCATTATGGACGTTCAGTAGCTGTTTGACCTCGCCCTCGGCGATGGTGCGGGTGGCCTCGGCGAGGATCTCCATGACCCGCATGTCGCCCACGTTGACCATCATTTCGAAGGAGCGCGAATAGAGAAAGTCGCCTACCAGAACGGCAGCTTCGTTGCCCCAGACCGCATTGGCGGTATCCTGCCCGCGACGCATCTCCGAACCGTCGACCACGTCATCATGCAGCAGTGTAGCCGTATGGATGAACTCGACCACGGCGGCCAATTCGTGATGACACGTGCCCTCATAGCCGAAAGCGCGTGCCGACAGCAGGACCAGCATCGGCCGCAGCCGCTTGCCCCCGCTGTTCACGATATAATGACCGACCTGATTGATAAGCTCGACTTCCGAATAGAGCCGGTGCTTGATCACTTCGTCGACCGCGCGGCGATCATCATCAATAAGGGAGTAGACGTCTTGGATTTGCATGCGGACCAGTCATAGAGGTGCCACACGGCCCCTTGCTCCACCCTTTACCCAGAATTCCCGCAAGCTCCCGGCACAAGGCCGCGCGCACCGCTGTAGAGCGACTTATGGGTAAAAGGCAGCCACTGTGGGACCGCCCGAAAAACGCCGCCTATTATGGAGTTTGACCTGTCGAATGGCAAACGCTAGAATTGCCGGTCTTTCGTGTCCCGATTACAAAAACGATTTGGTTTGGAGAAGACGCCAACATGTACGCGGTAATCAAGACCGGTGGCAAACAGTATCGCGTGTCAGAGGGTGAAACCCTGCGCGTCGAGAAGTTGCCCACCGAAGTGGGTGAGCAGGTTTCGCTCGAGCAGGTTCTCATGATCGCCAATGGCGACGACGTGAAAATCGGTACGCCCGTCCTGGACGGCAGCAAAGTGACGGCCACCGTGAAGTCGCATGGCCGCGGCGAGAAGATTCGGATCATCAAGTTCCGTCGTCGCAAACACCATATGAAGACTCAGGGCCACCGTCAGGACTACACCGAGCTGGAAATTACCAGCATCACCGGCTGACGACTGAGGATTTAGACAATGGCACATAAAAAAGCAGGCGGAAGTACCCGTAACGGTCGCGATTCGATTTCCAAGCGTCTTGGCGTCAAGCGCTATGGCGGTGAAGTGGTCACAGCCGGTAACATCCTGGTTCGGCAGCGGGGCACCCGCTTCCACGCCGGCGTGAACGTAGGTCGCGGAAAAGACGACACGCTGTTCGCGAAGGCCGATGGTCGAGTGGTCTTTGAGACCAAAGGCGAGCGGGGCCGCAAGTTCGTGAGTATCGTCGGCGAGTAAGACGAGCTCCGACAGGTACTGTAAAAAAGCCCCGTACAGCGGGGCTTTTTTGTTTGGGCACAGAATTGAACCACGGGGAACACGGGGAATCCGATAAGAACAGGTCCAGCGTCGTGATCGGTGCTCTTTGTGACCTCCGTATCGTCTGTTTTCTCTGTATATCATTTGCTTTCTCTGTGCGCCCCGTGTTCCCCGTGGTTAATAGTCGCCAGGTGCGAAAATGAAATTTGTCGATGAAGTCTCCATCCACGTCGAGGCCGGTAAGGGCGGTAACGGCTGCGTCAGTTTTCGGCGCGAGAAGTATATTCCTTTCGGCGGGCCCGATGGTGGCGATGGCGGTGATGGCGGCAGCGTCTACCTGGTGGCCGATGGCAATCTGAATACGCTCGTCGACCTGCGCTATCAGTCCCGCTACAAGGCAGAAAACGGAAAGCCGGGCCAGGGCAGCAACATGACTGGAAAGGGCGGCTCCGATCGGGAAATCCAGGTTCCGGTCGGTACCATCGTCTACGACGAGGATACCGAGGAACTGCTTGGTGACCTGATAAAGGATGGTCAGCGCCTGTTGGTGGCCCAGGGCGGTTTTCACGGGATTGGCAATGCGCGCTACAAAAGCAGCACCAATCGCGCACCCCGCGAATCGAGCCCCGGTACCCCTGGCGAAGACCGGACGCTGCGTCTGGAACTGAAGGTGTTGGCCGACGTGGGTCTGTTGGGGATGCCGAATGCGGGTAAATCGACGCTGATTCGTTCGGTCTCGGCCGCAAAACCCAAGGTGGCGGATTACCCCTTTACCACGCTCTACCCCAATCTGGGGGTGGTGAAGATCGAAAGCCATCGCAGTTTCGTCATCGCCGACATCCCCGGACTCATCGAAGGTGCCGCCCAGGGAGCCGGGCTCGGGATCCGTTTTCTCAAGCACCTGGCCCGAAACCGTATCTTGCTGCATCTGGTGGATGTCGCTCCCTACGATGATACGGATGCGATCGGTGCGGTACGCGCCATCGAGGCCGAGCTGGAGGCATTCAGTCCGGAGCTGGCACGGCGTGAACGCTGGCTGGTGCTTAATAAGGTGGACCTGCTTCCCGACCAGGAGCGCGATGCCGTATGTGACGACATCATCCAGCAACTGGGTTGGGAGGGTCCGGTCTATCGCATCAGTGCCATCGCTAAAATGGGCACGGACCGGCTCATGCAGGACATCATGGCCCGGCTTGAGGAGTTGCGGGAAACCGAGGGGTAAAGAAGGGTTTCACCGCAGAGAACGCTTTTCCGAACTTCCGTCATCCGGTATCTTGCCCTTCGATGAAAAATCGTCAGGAAATCGCCAAAACCCGCCGCTGGGTCGTCAAGATCGGCAGTGCATTGCTGACCGATGACGGGAAGGGGCTGAACCTCGAGGGCATCGCCACCTGGGTGGAGCAGCTGGCTGCCCTGCGCCGGCAGGGCATCGAGGTGGTCCTGGTCTCCTCGGGGGCTGTCGCCCAGGGCATGGGCCGATTGGGCTGGAAGCGGCGTCCCCACGCCCTGCACGAACTTCAGGCGGCGGCCGCCGTCGGCCAGATGGGGCTGGTTCAGGCCTACGAATCCCATTTTCAGAAGTACGACATGCATACCGCGCAGGTCCTTCTCACCCATGATGATCTATCCAGTCGCGGCCGCTATCTCAATGCCCGCAGCACACTGAAGACGCTCCTCGGCTTCGGAGTGGTACCGGTCGTCAACGAGAATGACACCGTGGTGACCGACGAAATCCGCTTCGGCGACAACGACACCCTGGGTGCCCTGGTCACCAATCTGGTGGAGGCCGAGCTGCTGGTGATCCTCACGGATCAGGAAGGACTTTTCGATACGGATCCCCGCAGCAATCCGGATGCCGGGCTGGTTTCCGAAGCCAAGGCGAATGCACCGGAGTTGACGCAGATGGCCGGCGGTGGTCACGGTGCACTGGGGCGCGGCGGCATGATGACCAAATTGCGTGCCGCTCGTCTGGCAGCCCGTTCCGGTGCTGCGACCGTGATTGCTGCCGGTCGTGAACCGGGGATTCTTGGGAAAATCTTCAGCGGCCGCTCGGTCGGGACTCTCTTGCTTCCGGACAAGGAGCCGTTGGTTGCACGCAAACAGTGGCTCGCCGGTCACCTGCAGATGCGGGGTCGTCTGATCTTGGATGAGGGCGCCTGTCGTGTACTGCGGGAGTCGGGCCGAAGCCTGCTGGCGGTAGGCGTAAAAGAAGTGGTCGGGGATTTCGCCCGGGGCGAGATGGTCGTCTGCGAGGATGAAAACGGGGTCGAGATCGCCCGCGGCCTGGTCAACTACTCCTCCGAAGAGACCCGAAAGATAAGGGGATTGCCCAGCAGCCGTTTTGAAGAGACTCTCGGCTTCGTCGACGAGCCGGAGCTTATCCATCGCGATAATCTGGTTCTTGTGGGTTAGCCACAGAGAGCACAGAGCTCACAGAAAAAAGAAACCACGGGGAGCACGGGGGACACGGGGTTTATCATGCTCCTGAAGGGAATTCTTGGGGATGGAAAAAGCGAGTTCTCCCTCACCTGGCACACAGCGGCAACGCGTCGCTTCTGGCTATCGAAATACGATATATCAAGAATGTAGGATGGGGTGAGCCCCGCGAACCCCATCGAAAAACAGCCGATAGTCGCTGCCTGCAGCAGATCTCTCTGCCGTTCCCCGTGCGCCCCGTGTCCCCGGCGGTTAACCACTGGATTCCCGGTGGTCAAAAACCCACAGACATAAAAAAGCCGGCCTGAAAGGCCGGCTTTTTGTCACGGGAGAACTACCCCGTGTATCGGTGATTTACCTAGAGCGCGCGGATACGGGCGTTCAGACGGCTTTTATGGCGTGCAGCCTTATTGCCGTGGATCAGGCCCTTGCCCGCGGATTTGTCGATGACCGGTACCGCTGCCTTGTAGGCTGCTTCGGCGGCTTCTTTATCACCGGCACGAATCGCCTTCAGCACCGATTTGACGGTGGTACGCATGGCCGAACGAAAAGCCATGTTGTGGTTACGGCGCTGGAGCGCCTGGCGGGCGCGCTTTTTGGCTTGAGCTGAGTTAGCCAACGTCTGTACTCCCTGCGTTGCAGATTCGGCACTTCGTAAAGGGCGAAAAATATACGTTCTTGGGAGCCTCCTGTCAACAGAAGAGTTTCGGTCACCGGGGAACAATCCTTTCTGAAACCTCCCCTTCCTACTCCCGCCAGGGCGGGGGTGCGGTATGATGCAGGTTATGTCCCGCTCCCTTCTGAAATCCACCGCTGTTGTCGGCGGCTTTACGCTGATATCGCGAGTCCTCGGCTTCGTCAGGGACGTGGCGTTTGCCACTGTTTTTGGGGCGGGCGCGGGAACGGACGCGTTTTTCGTCGCCTTCAAGATCCCCAACTTCATGCGGCGGCTGTTTGCCGAAGGGGCCTTTTCGCAGTCGTTTGTGCCGGTTCTCTCCGAGTACAAGAGCCGGTTCGGGCAGGAAGCCGTTCGTGAACTGATTGCCAGTGTCGCCGGTGTGCTTGGGCTGGTATTGCTCGCCCTGACACTGCTGGCGATGCTGGGTTCGTCACTGGTCGTAGGGATATTCGCACCGGGCTTCCTGGACGAGCCGGAAAAGTTTGCGCTGGCTGCGGAGATGCTGCGCATTACCTTTCCCTATCTGCTGTTCATCTCCCTGACGGCGCTCGCCGGCGGGATTCTCAACAGCTATGGGCGGTTCGCCATCCCGGCGGTGACGCCGGTCTGGCTGAATATCATCTTTATCGTTGCCGCCTACTGGGGTGTGCAGTTTTTCGCGCCGCCGGTAATGGCCCTGGCCTGGGCCGTGTTTGCTGCGGGCGTGGTACAGCTGCTGTTCCAGCTTCCTGCGCTTGCGCGCCTGGGGCTTTTGCCCCGTCCCCGTCTGAACTGGCGCCACGAGGGCGTGCGGCGCATCCTGCGGCTCATGGGGCCGGCGGTCTTCGGCTCCTCGGTGGCCCAGATCAATCTGCTGCTGGACACGGTGATCGCCTCGTTTCTGGTAACCGGCAGTGTCTCCTGGCTCTATTACTCGGACCGCCTGGTGGAGTTTCCGTTGGGGGTGTTCGGCATTGCCCTGGCTACCGTGATCCTGCCGAGCCTCTCCTCCAAAAATGCCGAAGCCGACCGGGAGGCCTTCGGTGAGATGCTCGACTGGGCGGTGCGCTGGGTGTTGCTGATCGGTCTGCCGGCAGCGGTGGGTCTGGCACTGTTGGCGGGGCCAATCCTTGCCACGCTGTTCCAGCATGGGGAATTCCTGGTGGAAGACGTGCGAATGGCCCGCCTGAGTCTGATGGCCTATGCCGTCGGTCTGGTGGGCTTCATGCTGGTGAAGGTACTGGCCCCCGGCTTTTTTGCGCGGCAGGATACCCGCACTCCGGTGGGAATCGGGGTGAAGGCGATGTTTGCCAATATGGGCATGAACATCCTTTTCGTGGTGCCGATGGTGTTCGCCGGGCTGCCGGGCCCTCACGCCGGTCTGGCCCTGGCCACGGCCTGCGCCGCGTTCCTGAATGCCGGAATGCTGTGGCGCCGCTTGCGGCAGGATGGTATCTACAGGGCCCTCCCCGAATGGGGACGCTTCGGACTGCAGCTTTTACTGGCAAACGGGCTGCTCGCGGCGTTTCTTCTGTGGACCACCCCCCCACTGGGTGAATGGATTGCGTGGGACGTATGGCGCCGCTCAAGTCAGCTTGCCCTCCTCATTGGCGCCGGAGCGCTCCTCTACATCACAGCCCTGCTAGCGGCTGGCGTCCGGCCCAAACAGCTCCTCGGCCGGCACTGAGCCGCATACCAGGCCGGCGCTGGAGACTGTAGGTCGGCCTTCAGGCCGTCTAGCGTTTGTGACGGGCTAAAGCCCGACCTACAGCCGCTAGCAATTCACTCTCGCCATTGCCCCTCGCCCCTCGTCCCTCGCCACTCGCCACTCGCCTTCCACCCATCGCCGTCCCCCGTTCCCTTGCGGTATACTGACCGATTTCCCGTTCGGCGCGTTGGTCCATGGAATTGATTCGCGGTCTGCACACTCTCAAGCCCCGCCATCGTGGCAGTGTGGCGACCATCGGTAATTTCGATGGCGTTCACCTGGGCCATCAGGCGGTGCTTGGCCAATTGGCCGAAAAAGGGGCAGAGTTGTGTCTGCCGACGGTGGTGATCACTTTTGAGCCGCTGTCCCGGGAGTATTTCGCCCCGGAATCCGCGCCGCCGAGGCTGACCCGATTTCGGGAGAAGGTGAAGGCGTTGCGGCGCTATTCGGTGGACCGGATGCTGGTGCTGCCGTTCAACCGCAAGCTGGCCGGGCTGTCTGCGGAGGCCTTCATCCGGCAGGTCCTGGTGGAGGGACTGGGTGTCCGCTATCTGGTGGTCGGTGACGATTTCCATTTTGGTGCGGGTCGGGAGGGTGATTTTGCTATGCTGCAAAAGGCCGGCCGGGACTACGGCTTCGATGTGGTCAACATGCACACCCTGAGCCTGAACGGTGAGCGGGTAAGCAGTACCCGTATTCGCGAGGCTCTGCAAAACGGTCACCTGGAGATAGCAGAACAGCTACTGGGACGTCCTTACCGGATGTGCGGCCGGGTGGTGCATGGCGACCAGCGCGGCCGTTCCATCGGTTTTCCCACGGCCAATATCCGGATGCACCGAATCGTGGCGCCGGTGGACGGGGTCTTCGCCGTGGAGATGTTCGGGGTCAAGGGCGAGCCGCTGCCCGGCGTGGCCAACGTCGGCAAACGGCCGACCGTGGACGGCACCCGTTCCCTGCTGGAAGTGCACCTGTTCGACTTCTCCGGCGATCTTTACGGCCGGCATGTGCAGGTGGATTTTCTGAAGCGCATTCGACCCGAAAAGCGCTTCGAGTCGTTTGAGGCCCTGAAGCAGCAAATCGAAAAGGACTCCAGCGAGGCCCGGAGGTTTTTCGAGAAAAGGATTTAACCGCAAAGCTTCCGCTCCTGCTCACGCCCCTTACCTACATCCATGTAGGCGAAGACGCAAGAGCGCAAAGGAGGGCTTGGGAATGCGACGAAGTGTGCGATGGAGGTAAACCGACTGGCGAAGGAAATCGTCGATAGTGCAATCGAAGTGCACCGACATTTGGGACCGGGTTTATTAGAGTCCGCTTACGAAAGCAGCTTATGCCATGAGTTAAGCATCCGGGGGCTTCCGTTTGCCCGTCAGGTGTCGCTGCCCGTAACCTATAAAGGCCAACGGTTAGCGTCAGGGTACCGGTTGGACATGGTTGTTGGAGACGCGCTGGCGGTTGAGCTGAAAGCAGTGGACCGTTTGGAGCCAATCCACACGGCACAGCTGCTGACTTACCTCAAGCTCAGCGATTACCGCTTGGGCTTGTTACTGAATTTCAACGTACGATTGATGAAAGACGGCATAAAAAGAGTCGCAAACGGGATGTGACAACGACGTGGAGGTTTTTCCTTTGCGATCTTTGCGCCTTTGCGGTTAATCCAAATTATTCTCAGCGCCTCTGCGGTGAACATTAGAATGGCTGATTACAAGAATACGCTGAATCTTCCGAAAACGGATTTCCCCATGCGCGGCAATCTGGCCAAGCGTGAGCCGGACTGGTTGGCCGCCTGGGAGGGCAAGGACCTCTACGGGCAGATTCGAAAGGCCTGCGCCGGGCGGGAGAAGTTCATCCTGCACGACGGCCCTCCCTACGCCAACGGGGACATTCACATTGGCCATGCGGTCAACAAGGTCCTGAAGGATATTATCGTCAAGGCCAAGACCCTCTCCGGGTATGACGCACCCTATATTCCGGGATGGGATTGCCACGGCCTCCCCATCGAGCTGCAGGTGGAGCGCTCCATCGGCAAGCCGGGTGTGACGGTGAAAACCCACGAGTTTCGCAGCAAGTGCCGTGAATATGCCGCGGTGCAGGTGGATGGCCAGCGCCGGGACTTCAAGCGCCTGGGCGTATTCGGCGACTGGGATAATCCCTATCTGACAATGGACTACCGCTTCGAGGCGGATATCATCCGCACCCTGGGGCGGATCATCGAGAACGGGCACCTGCACAAGGGCTTCAAGCCGGTGCACTGGTGCACCGATTGCGGCTCGGCGCTGGCCGAGGCCGAGGTGGAGTACGAGGACAAGACCTCGCCAGCCATCGATGTGCGCTTTGAGGTAATGGACGAGGGTCTGTTCATCGAACGCTGCCGTCACGTGGAGAATCATCACGGCGAAGGTCCGCTTTCGGTGGTGATCTGGACCACCACGCCGTGGACCCTTCCGGCCAACCAGGCGGTGGCCCTCAACCCCGAACTTGAATATGCCGTGGTGCAGTGCGACGGCGTGCACGAACACGGTCCGGAGCGGTTGCTGGTAGCCGAGGCGATGCTGAAGGATGTCATGGGCCGCTGGGATGTCGACCAGTACCGGGTGATCGCCTACTGCCGCGGCTCGGACCTGGAAGGGCTGAAGCTCCGACACCCCTTCTATGACCGCGAAGTACCGATCATCCTCGGTGAGCACGTCACCCTGGAGGCCGGCACCGGTGCTGTGCACACGGCCCCCGGTCACGGGCAGGAGGACTATGTCGTTGGCCTGAAGTACCACCTGCCGGTCGACAACCCCGTGGGCGGTGACGGTAAATTCCTGCCCGACACGCCCCTGTTTGCCGGCAAGTTCGTGCTGAAGGCAAACGATCACGTCATCGAAGTGCTCAAGACCGAAGGCAAGCTGGTCCATGCCAAGCGCCTGCGACACAGCTACCCGCACTGCTGGCGTCACAAGATCCCGATCATCTTCCGGGCGACACCGCAGTGGTTTATCAGTATGGGGCAGGAAAAGCTTCGGGAAGCGGCGTTGGGCGAGATCAAAAAGACCAACTGGATGCCGGACTGGGGCGAGGCACGCATCAAGGGCATGGTGGAGAGTCGCCCCGACTGGTGCGTCTCCCGTCAGCGCACCTGGGGTGTTCCCATCGCCCTGTTCGTCCACAAGAGCACGGGCGAGCTGCACCCCGAGACTCCGCAACTGATCGCGAAGGTGGCTGAGAAGGTGGAGCAGGGCGGAATCGACGCCTGGTTCGATCTGGAGCCGGCGGAGCTGCTTGGAGACTCCGCCACCGACTATGACAAGGTGACCGACACGCTGGATGTCTGGTTCGACTCCGGCGTGACCCACGCCTGCGTGCTCGACCGGCGCGAAGAGCTGCATGCGCCGGCGGATCTCTATCTGGAGGGCTCCGACCAGCACCGCGGCTGGTTCCAGTCCTCCCTGCTCACCTCAGTAGCCACCAAGGGGCAGGCACCCTACAAGTCAGTGCTCACTCACGGCTTTACCGTGGACGCCAAGGGCCAGAAGATGTCCAAGTCCAAGGGCAACGTAGTCGCACCGCAAAAGGTGGTGGGCACACTGGGCGCCGACATCCTGCGCCTCTGGGTCGCCTCGGCCGATTACCGGGCAGAGATGGCGGTGTCCGACGAGATCCTCAAAAGGACCGCCGACGCCTATCGCCGCATCCGCAATACCGCCCGTTTCCTGCTGGCCAATCTGGCCGGTTTCGATCCCGCACAACACCGGGTGGCCGGTCCCGATATGCTGCCGCTGGATCGCTGGGCGGTACTGCGTACGGAAAGGCTCCAGGAGGAACTCATCCGGGCCTACGATGGTTACGAATTCCATCAGATCTACCAGAAGGTGCACAACTTCTGCGCGATCGACATGGGGTCCTTCTACCTGGATATCATCAAGGATCGGCAGTACACCACCCAGCCCGACAGTCTCGCTAGACGCTCGGCACAGACGGCGCTCTACCACGTAGTCGAGGCGCTCTCCCGCTGGCTGGCACCGATCCTGAGCTTCACCGCCGAGGAGATCTGGAAACAGATCCCGGGTGAACGGGCCGATTCGATCTTTCTCTCCACCTGGCACGAATTCCCCGAGCTGGGCGACCTCGGCGGCATGGACCTGGGGTTCTGGGGCGAAGTGCTGGAGGTGCGGGAGGCGGTCAGCAAGGAGCTGGAGCAGTTGCGCGTGGCGGGTGGTATCGGCAGTTCGCTGGATGCCGAAGTGGACCTCTACTGCGGCCGTGAAATCCACGACAAACTGGCACGGCTTGGCGATGAACTGCGCTTTGTGCTGATCACCTCCTATGCACGGCTGCACGAGGCCGAATCCCCTCCGGAAGAGGGCGCCCACTACACACTATCCAATAACGATGAGATCTGGGTAGCCGTGGCCCCGTCGGAGCACGACAAGTGCGTTCGCTGCTGGCACCATCGCGAAGACGTCGGGAGCCACGAAGAGCACCCGGAGCTGTGCGGACGCTGTGTGGAAAACGTGGCCGGCAGCGGCGAAGAGCGACGCTTTGCCTAACTGCCGAACACAAATGAAACCACAGAGGGCACAGAGAACCCAGAGGGGAGCAATGCCTCGTAGGAAAGAGCCGTTCGGCAAAAATACAGAGGTGCGCTCGGCAGCCGAGCAATCGGCTGCCCGCGGTCTCTTATGGAAAATATGCTCTGTGTACTCTGTGGTAAAAAAACCATGTTGAAGTGGCTCTGGTTGTCGGTAGTGATTGTGGTTCTGGATCAGGGGACCAAGCTGTTGGCCAGCCATTCCCTGGAACTGCACCAGCCGGTATCGCTGATCCCTATGCTGAATCTGACCCTGATGCATAATACCGGGGCGGCTTTCAGCTTTTTGAGCAATGCGGGTGGTTGGCAGCGCTGGTTCTTTACCGGTCTGGCCCTGGTTATCAGCGCCTTCATCATCGGCTGGATACGAAAGCTCGAAGCGGGGCAGACGTGGTTGGCGGTGGCGCTTGCACTGATCCTCGGCGGCGCATTGGGCAACGTCTGGGATCGGGTTATGCTGGGCTATGTCGTCGACTTCATCGACGTCTACTACGGCCGCTGGCACTGGCCCGCCTTCAATATCGCCGATGCCGCCATCAGCATTGGCGCGGTGATGCTGGTCATCGACAGCTTTCGGGGACACCGACGGACATGAGTGAAGTCAACAAGGCCATTGCTTCCGGTTCACGGGTAACGCTGCGCTACCGGATGGTGTTGGAGGACGGGACCGTTGCCGACGAAAGTGGCGATGAGCCGCTGGAATTCACGGTAGGTGACGGAACCCTGATCGCCGGGCTGGAGTCGATGATGACGGGAATGAGGGCGGGGGAGAGCGCTACTCTCCTGGTCACTCCGGAACAGGGCTTCGGGTATCGCGACACTGATAATGTCCACCCCATGCCGAGGGAAGACTTTCCCGAGGAGTTGCCGCTTACGCGGGGCACCGTCATCGGTTTCACCTCTCCCTCCGGTGAGGAGGTGCCGGGGATGGTGCTGGAGGCGGATGATGAATCGGTGCAGATCGATTTCAATCACCCCCTGGCCGGACACACCCTCCAGTTCGAAGTGGAGGTCCTTGCGGTCGAATAGGCGTCCGCGCACTCGATCTCTGACTAGTAAGTGCATTCCTCAAAGGCTCTCGTAGGTGCACCCTTCAAATGCACCGCTGCAGTCGACCGGAGTGCGGTGCACCTGAAGGGTGCCCCCAACGCTACAATTGCAGTTCGAAAGCTACGCGGAGCCAGAGGAGAGCCTTTCTCCTCCTCCCGTGAACACACTGTAGCCCCGTGGTTCCACCTCAAGAACCCCGGCCTTCTTTGAAAACGGACTGCGATATCCGAGGAGGAACAGCCATGCAAATCCTTTTAGCCAATCCCCGAGGCTTCTGTGCCGGCGTGGATCGGGCCATCGATATCGTTGAACGGGTCATCGAGCTGTTCGAGCCCCCGATCTACGTCCGCCACGAGGTGGTGCATAACCGGTTTGTCGTGGAGCGGTTGCGGGCCCTGGGCGCGGTGTTTGTTGAAGAGCTCGATGATGTGCCGGACGACGCGACCGTCGTTTTCAGCGCCCACGGCGTGCCGCGTCGTGTCCAGGAGGAGGCCAGGCAGCGGGGTTTGCGTGTTTTTGACGCCACCTGCCCTCTGGTGACCAAGGTCCACCTCGAGGTGATGCGCCATGCCAGGGCGGGCCACGAAGTCGTTTTGATCGGTCACGAGGGGCATCCCGAGGTGGAGGGCACCATGGGACAATATGATGCCGCGAACGGCGGGGGCATCTATCGGGTCGAGAGCCCGGAGGACGTGAAATATCTCGAGATCAAGGATCCCGAACACCTCGGTTTCGTCACTCAGACCACCCTCTCCATGGATGATGCACGGGTGGTGATCGATGCCCTGCGGCAGCGCTTTCCCAACATTGCCGGCGCGAAAAAAGAGGATATCTGCTACGCCACCCAGAACCGTCAGGATGCGGTCAAGCAACTGGCGGATGAAAGCGACGTCGTTCTGGTAGTCGGCTCGCCGAACAGTTCCAACTCCAACCGCCTGCGCGAAGTGGCCGAACGTCGCGGAACTCCCGCCTATCTTATCGACAACGCCGAAGACATCCGCGACGAGTGGCTGGAAGGCGTACAGGTAGTCGGTATCACCGCAGGAGCCTCTGCTCCGAAGGTCCTGGTGGACGGCGTCATCGAACGACTGCAGCGTTCGGGTGCCGAAGTCCGGCATATGCAGGGCCGCGAGGAGAACATGGTATTCAGGCTGCCCCGGGAACTCGAAGGGGCATACAAGGGGCCAATAGGATAGCCCCTGCATCCCCGGCGGCCCGGGAGGTCGATATCTTGCAAAGAAAAGGCGCCCTCGGGCGCCTTTGTGATCTTTCAGGGCCCGGAGCCGCGTCTATGGGCTTGTTACCTAGTCAGTCCCTGGGCGGTACCAGTAAACCGGTTCACGGCGTTCCAGCTGCACGTTGGGCGGCGTCAGTACCTTGGTGCCGGAGACGACCGCCTGATACTTCTTGCCGTCGATCTCGACAATGACCGGCACCGGGGATGGCGGGAACCCGCCGCCGACCACCTTATTGGAACGGTCGCTTTTGGTCAGACCGGCGACACCGTCCAGGTTCGTGGTCGCCGTGGCATCCTCAAAATTGACGATATAGTTGCGCGCCCTGCCCAGACCGGAGACGCAACTGTTTTGGACTTCTTCATCGCTGCTGCTGTTCGGCGCATTGGTGTTGAAGAACGTACTGCCCGACAGCGTTACCGCGCTGGTCACGACCTTTTCGCCCGGGTCCTCCAGCTTGATGAACCAGCCACGTGCGGCACTTAGAAGGCTGGTTTCTGCGTCGGTGTCGCCTTCCTGGATCAGGTTAGCCGTGGCATTGTACATCTCTGCTTCCGTGATAGCCGTCCAGTCAACATCAGGGAGCGTATCCTTGAACATGTAGAAGCGGTTCTCCACCGTGGTATCCAGCGGATGTTCCCGATCGCCGGAGCCAATCAGGATCGCGTCGTATCCGTCGGCATAAACCACATCCGGTGCGTAGAGGAACTTCCGGTCGCCGCTTGCCACGCTATGATCGGCAATGGAAGCCAGTCTGTTAACGGTCCAGTTCGATGTAACGCTGTCACTGATGTCCAGTTTCCATACCTGACCACCGGTATCGCCCACGTAGACGCGATCATCGAAGCCGTCGCGGTTGCGGTCGATGACGGTGACATTGGAGGGGATCGGATAGGTCATCCCGGTGACGGTTTCGTTGTGAGCCGCCCCGGCGGGTTCGGCGCCCGCCTGCCAGATGACCTCGCCGTTGCTCGCATCGACCACGAGGATACCGCGGCCCATGGTCGCAGCACCACTCCGCGGCAGGGCATCGTCGAAGGCGGCATCGTAACCGGCACCCATTATGAGTACCGTGGTCGGTGTGCCGCCGATGTTCAGAGTTGATACCTTTGGCTCCGACCAGGTCTGCCCCAGTTCACCCCAGCCGGTATCGTTGTTGTCTCTCTTCCACAGCAGCTTGGGATCTACCGGGTTGCTCACGTCCAGGGCGTAGATCAGCCGGCCACCCCGGCGCATGCTGATGAACAGGTGGACCTTGTCCCCAGTATGAATAACGCCGTCGCCACCGGTGTCCTGATAGACGCCGATGTTGCCGTCGGCAAAGTAGGGCTTGGCCCCGCCGTCTGCCGTAATGGCGGGTCCGTTGTCGTAGAGCGTCTTCAGCTTGGGGAAGAATTCCTCCGGGATGAACCCCCATATCTCGTCCCCGTCTTTCGTCTCACCATCCTTTCCCCCGTAGACTGCGCGGAAGATACCGTCATTGGCGCCGTAGAAGGCGATGATGTCCTCTTCGTCCGCGGGATCATTGCGGTTGTAATTGATCACCGCGGGGCGGGAGTGGAGCACGTCGCCATGGATGGAGGGACGCGCTGTGGTGGCATCTCCGTTGCTGTTCTCGTTCTGCAGGTCAAAGCCCCGGACCCAATTGATGATGTTGTTGCGTTCCGTGGCATCGGCCGCCCCGAGCGCCGCCTGGGTAATGGCGGTATTCGTGTCTGCAAATATCGAGCCCGCATCCGACAGCGCATCGCCGGTACCGCAGCCGATACAGGTATACAGCTTGCGGTCGGCGGGGCTCGAGGTGGGGTCGCGGAGATTCTGGGCTACGGCCCCTTTCTCCACGATCTCGCCATCCGGGGAGTCGGAGTCGTCGTATTCCAAATGGAAGTCCCAGAAGGTCGACGGACTGGTCCAGTAGCTTACCGCATCGCTGACGATGAACCCGGTGGTGGGACTTTCGGCGGGATCTCCGTTTTTGTCCGCGAGGTAGAGGGACTCGGTATCGGGGTCTAGGGCCAGCTTGTAAAGTTTCAGGTTGCCTACCCAGTACGGAAGGGCCAAATCATCGGGACGGAATACACCCATGTAGACCTGATTGAGGTTGGTGCCGCGCACATTGACGCTGACCGGCAGGGTGGTAGATGCGAAGGCACTGTTGACCGCAGCGATTTCACGCAGGATCTCAAGAATCGCAACCTTTACCTCTTCGACGCTCTTTGCCTGGAAGTAACGTCCCCCACCCTGGTTGGCGATACTTTTCAGGAACGAGCGCTCTGCCTTGTCGGGCTTCGTCTTGACCTCGTCCGGATCGACCACGTCGATGACAAAGGTGGTGATGCCCTGCTTGTCGTCTTTACTGCTGACATCCGCCGAGCGCATGAAGCGGGCATATTCGTCGGCCCAGTTCGCCTCATAGTTGCTGGGAGTCAGGCCGATGGGATCGCTCTGCAGCTTGCCATCGAGATCGGTCAGTTCGTTTTCCGCTTCTTTGTTCTCTCCATTGTCGGGGCTGCCGTTACCAATGAGAATAACGAAGTTTCTGGCGCAGCTGGTGGCAGAGGGACTGGCGTAAACGCTTCCGTCCAATGCCGTAGTGTCATAGTCGTTCCCGTCCTCGATGCCGTGTAACGGCGCACTGCCCGCGTAATAGAGATAGGCCTCGTGGAGCGAGAGTGCATAGGGGGCACTACTGGACTTGGGAATGGCCGCTATGTCTGTGTCGATAATCGTCTTGTCGACATCGACGAGCTGGCCCAAATCGGTGTAGGTCACCTCGTTGTCATCGGTGAAGGAGGTACCATCGGTGGGCCACCCCGGTTCCGAAGAGCCTGTAATCGGACTCTCGCCCACCGAAGCGATTTGATAAATGTGGCCGTTGAACCCGCTCGACAGACTCGGGATCACATACTCCCCTTCAGCTACCGCTATCCCTGTCTCCCACTGCTGAGGCAGCAGTATCTTTTCGGCGAACTCCGCTTGTTTTGCGGAGTCTATCGGACCTACGGCGGAGGAAATCATGCCTCCTGAACTGTTCGGGGTGTAGGTCATTATCCCGGCGTTCATGGCACCGATGGTCACCGGGTCGAGCACGACCTCCGCCAGTGCCTGGTGGAGTATATCCTTCTTTCGATAGTCGCCTAACGTGCTACCCCAGTTGGCGGAGTTGTCCAGCATGAACAGGACATTCGGGACGTCGGCACTGCCTTCGGGCTGTTCGAGGAAGAGATCGATATCTTCGGCGATGGCACTCCCGGCGGCTATCAGGGTGGCGGCGAGTGCCAGCACTGAAAGGTGGGTCCTCATATTTTTTTCTCCTTGTTAGGGGCAGCTATCTGCCACCATCCGGACCTTTACGCCTTGCAAGATTTCGCTATTGGCATTGCCGGGGCCGTCGGTGACGGTTGCCCGGAACTCCCACTCGTTGTCCTCCGGCACTAGTGCCCAGCTCGCGGAATAGCCGCTGGCCGGAGTCGTGCGGCGACAGACCGGTTGGCTGACGACGACAGCCACATCCGAGGCCGTGATGGTCTCGGAAGTCGGCGTTGTGAAATTGCTGATATCGCTCAAGAATTCCCGGACGGCGTGTTCGGTTGCCAGCTCGGCGCGGGTCTGCGCCTGCATGTTGCCGACCACTCGCAGGTTCACCACCCCGGTATTGACAGCGGAGACGCCCAGTAGCGTCAGGACGACCAGCATCAACAGGCTGACGATGAGAACCGCACCCGTTTCCCGTGGTGTTTTCATTGCTGCCTCCGCATGCTGGGGTTGCTCGCGCGGACTGTGGTGCTGTAGACGTGCCGTTTATAGCGGTCGTTGAACGGCCCGACCGTGCCGTGCTCTCCGAGCGTATAGATCTTGACGTCTTGATGACCGCCGCTCGGTTCGATGTGGCGTGCCAGGATATTGACCCGAGCCGTCACGACGTTGGACCATCCATCGGCAGTGGTCGGATTGGTGACATAACTGCCGGTGGGCGAGCCGTCGCCATCGTCATCCACGCCGTAATCGATCTGCAGCATCTCGATGCCCTCGACCAGGGGTTCCCGTTCCCATGTTGGCCCGCTGCCGTCGACGGTCAGTTTCAGCCGATTGAGCGTGGGAATGGGGCTACCACCATCGGCGCTACCGTCGCAGACACTGCCCGAGGGTTCGCTACAGGGGCTTACAAAATAGATGTGGGTTGTGAAGGGATAGACCGGTGCCGGTTCGAGGGATCCATCGACATCGTCACGCCGTTCGAGTTTGAAGGTGGCGACGTCGTCCGACACTGTATGGACATCATTCTCCTGCTCCAACACCACGCCCTCACCGGTCCCCTGCACATAGAATCGATTGAGCTCCAGCGCCCCCAGGGTCCCGGCGGTGGTGGACGCGCGTCGCACCACCAGGATGTCGGTTCCGTCCAGGTGGTTGGCATCATCGAGACAGCTGAGACCGGGGCTTGTCGGGTCGTCCAACCCCTGGATCGGCAAAGGTAGGGCACTTGCCAGTACTGCTTGGGTGGTAGAGCACACATCGGGCAGAGTGCCCGGTGCGCTGCCCAGGTTGAAATGCCCCCCGTAAAAGCCGGCATGTTGAATCTCATCGGCGAGGAGTCCGAGCGCGTAGCGCCCGTTTTCCAGTTGGCGACTGGTCTTGTTGAGCTCTCCATAGCTCTTGCTGCTGTTGGTCACGACCGAAAGCAGCCCGGCGAGCAGCATCAGTCCGATGACTACAGCGACCATCAGCTCCACCAATGAGAGCCCTTGCTGCCTGGGGAGTTTTCCCGGAATTGCCATGGTTTGCTTCACTTCAGGTCCGCGATGCGGAGCGTCGCGGTTACCACGCGCCGCTTCTCTTCGTCGCCATACAGGCCGGTTCCACAGGTGTTGGAGGGTGCAACGGTACTGGAGAGGCCCTGCCAGGCTACCGCCACCGTGTAAATATCGGTGGTGGAGTCATAGCTGACGCAGCCCCGTGCACCAATCAATGTGCCGCCGGTGCTTCCCTCCATGCCCTTCAGGGCACTGCCCCAGCTTTCCAGGTCGCCATCGGCCACTGCTCGCGTGGCCGATGTGCCGTAGGAATCGCAGATGAAGGTATCGCCATTGGTGCCTACGAATGGTGCCCCGGTAGCCGCGTCGGTGATGTCGTAACAGCCTGCGGTTCCGCCATTGGCGTGGATTCGATTGACCATGTCCTGGAGTAGGATCAGGGCCTGTGTTCGCTGATAGGACTCCAGTTCTGCCTGCTGTGCTTTGGATTGCAATGCGGCGAGACCGAGCAGGCCAACTGAAATGATAATTACGGTTACCAGCACCTCGATCATCGAAAAGCCGGTCGCTCTCCTTCGTTCACGCACACGCACCATCCTTTTTCAGATTGGGGCGTCCGGTCAGGTCGAGATGGATGACGCGCTTGGTCACGGAAGAGCTGAGATTCGGATCACAGATAGTGACCGCCGGTTTGGTGGAGTTCGACAGGCGCCCATTGCCCTTGTAAGTGATGCTGAACTGGGAATTACTCTCCGCAATGGAGACGCTGTTATCTGCTTCGTACGTCTGAAGGGTTTTGCCACCGGCGGTAATCGCCCAACCATTGGACCAGTCTGAGGCGTCGGCAGAGATCGTTACCGGTTCATTGCGCTTGACCGCTTCGCTGCGGGCGTAATTGAATGTGGCAATCAGGTCGTAGGCGGCGCTCTTTACCCGCTGATTGCTGATATAGCCATTGAAGCCCGGTACCGCGAGCGTCGTCAGGATAACCAGAATCGCAAGGGTTATCATCAGCTCGATAAGTGTGAATGCAGCCTGTCCGCGTCTTTGGGTGACCATGGCCGTCACCATTCGTCGGCGGGAGTTTTCGTTCCATCGCTATCGAGTTCCAAGGTGGCCGTCCCGGCCATCTGGCTGCCTGTCTTGGGTACCGCCCGGATTAAATAGGATGGCGGTGAGGTCGTTACCGAGGGGATGGTAACGGCATAGTTGTCATCCACTTCTGCGGGGATCGTCAGGTTCAGATCGTCTGCCGTGGCGTCACCATCGTCACCTACGCTGTCCGCATAGATCATCGTGTCGAGAATGAACTGGTCCTGCGCCAGCGCGATCTCCATCATGAACTGCTGTACGGCAGAACGTTTGGCTTTCTGCACTTGCGCGGTATAGGAGGGATAGGCGACGGCCGCCAGAATGGCGATGATCGCCACGACCACCATCAATTCGATTAGTGTGAAGCCGTACTGCTTTTTCATGGGCGCGCCTCTTTAACAGCCGGACGCGCCTCCTTGCCTCCGGCGGAACTGCCGGAGACAATATCATCGAACCGAAACGGATGACGTGAAGGGGTTCACTATCCTGGGTTAGGAAAACTGCAGATGGTTTTGCTGAACTCCTTGTCTTCTCAACTTGAGAACGCAGGAACTTACTATCTCAAGAAGGCTTCCTTGCCTTTTGCCATCAGCAGGACTGGTTGGACTTCTTGATAACAATATCGAAGCTTGGATTGGCGTCAGCCCCTTCGAACACGAACTCCGAGTACTCGGTCTGGTCGTCGTCAAGTGTAAGGTTCTGAGAAACGTCCGGTGTCGGGCACACATGATTGTCGAGGGCAACACCCTGGTTATCCGGGGGTCTGTAGTTGGAGATGCGGATAGTACCGCTGCCCCCTTCGAGCCAGCAGCCGTAGGCGTCGTCGGTGTCGCGGGTACAGGATGCCTCGCCAAGACCCTCGATAATGATTTGGCCCGGCGCAAGGCTGGTCCCGCCCCCGGCGGTGACAGTTCCTGCTATAGTCACGCCATCACCGTCGGTGGGAGTTTGTACTCTTATCTCAATTTCGTCCTCTCTTTCAGTCCAGTCGTCCCAATCAATCGGCACGGTATCCGTCAAGCCGGTATTACTCTCCTCGATCGAGGCCCGCAGGGAAAATGTACCCTTGCTATCGTCCGGGATTGTCAGCACACCCCGGCTGTGGCTCGCACCATCTTCCAGGGGCTCGCTGGTCACACTGGCGCTGAGGGGGTCGCTCACGCCCCAGGAGGCCAGCTTGGTGACGTTTACTTCATGAAATGGAATTAAATGCAGGTAGGGGTCGTTCGCTTTTTTCAGACACTTGATCTCGTTGAGCAGATCCGACTCCATCCGATCGACGTAAATCCCTCGGGCGATAAAGTTAGTTGTGGTGCCTTTAGTCCGGTCCAGCGGGTCGGGCTGCTCATCGAAATCGATGGAAACGGTGGGGCGAGTATAGTTGGAATAATCGGCGATGGTGTCGCTATTGCATGTCGGCTCACCATCGATCTCATCGATGTAAGCGGTGGCGAAATCCTTTACGTATTGGGAGTAGTCATCATAGTTTACATCATTATCAAGCCAATCGCTTTGCAGGATGGTCAGGTCTTCGAGGTACCAGTCCTGCAAAATGTTCAGGTTGCCGTTGATGAATGCAAACCGGCAGGACTCCAGGTAGACGTCGTTATCCGCATTGGCGGCGAGGAGATTACCGTCGGCATCCGGGTAGGCATGGCTGTGGTCGCCATCGATTCCGGTCGGAAAGTTGTCGTTGCCATCGGTCGTAGCGGGCCGGAACGGGTCATAGAGTTTTTGATTGGTTTTGTCGTGGTGATCCTGGCAGCAAATCTCGCAGTATGTTGACTGCTGGCCCGCCTGGCCCGTGTTGATGCGTGAGCCCACCCGTTTTTGAATCAACGCGCCCAACTCGAGCCCGACGAGCGCTTGCAGCACCGGCGTAAACGCATCGGCATCGGTGCTTTCCTTGTTGCACTCGCAGTTGGCGGTGATGAAATTGGTCCTGCTTAGCATGATGTCGTGGTCGTCGTAGGTAATCTCGTCGAACCGGGTGACGGTGAATTCGTTGTTTTGCGACACGTCCGGATCGGGCAGCGTGGTTTCGCGGGTATTGGTTCCGTCATCCACGGCGACAATCTCCGGCCGGGTGCCGGGTGTGTACTCGACCTCCGGTTTTACCCCGGCGGAGGGCGGGGTCACCGTCCGCCCGGAAGAGGACGGGCTGCTGGCGGTGACGGTTCCGGTGAGGGTTTCGCTTTGGGTCGTGCCGTCCCTATCGGTCCATTCGATGGTGACGGCAGCGAGCTTGTAGTCGGGGCGCGAAGGCGCCGTGCCCCAGTTGGTCGTATCCCAGGTAGTGACCGGGCTCTGATCGACCGCACTGCCATCGGTCGCAGTGCCGGGTGGGATGTAGTAGTCCGTCACTGCCCAGGAGAGATCAAACTCGATTCCCGATAGATTTACACTCTCCGCTGCTATCAGCAGGTTTCCATCGGGATCTTCGGCGCCACCGGCATCGTCGGCGGAGATCTCGTCAAAGCCAAAGGTGCCGGCACCTCCGCTGGTGAGCTGTTCGAAGCTGCGCAGGTCGTCCAGCTTCTGCTGCCCAAGGTTGAGGGCCAGGGAGCGTGCCTTGGCTTCCGAACCGCCGGACAGGAAACCGACCTGAAGACTGGCCAGGGAGAGCAGGCCGAAGGCCACCACCACGAGGGCAATCAGGACTTCAATAAGGCCGAAGCCGGCGTGCGTTCTGCTTCTGTTCATTGCATCACCCCGATCTTATTCGTGGTAGTCGACCCAGCTGCCCGGCACCCGACCGGAGGCCGCCAGACTCTCGTTGTCGACAAGCTTTTCAAGTAGGTCCGCGTCGTAGTAGATGGTCATGGCCCCGTTTGTTGTCGGCTTCCGATCGGCGACAAAACCGCCGCGAATCAACGCGCCGCCGTTCAGTTTGATATCCCCTGCGTCATCCTCGGGAGGAACATCGAATGCGTAGACCAGCCCGTAGACTTCGGCGCCGGCATTGATATCCAGCTGCCCGTCGGCTATCACGAGGAGGACCGGGCCGGCGGATGAACCGATCTCGATCTTCAGGTCACAAGCACCCTCGATCCAGTAGAGGCCGTTTGACGCTGTATCCAGCGTTGAGCAGTCGGTCAGGAGGTGGCCGGCGGCTGTCGCCTGGTCCTTGACCTGGTTGTACTCTTCCGTTGGAATTCCGAATACATAGTCGAACATGTCAGCGGGAAAAGGATTGGCTTCACCGACGATGTCGATCCCCGCATCCCCGTCCGCCGTCAACGATTCCGGAGTGGTGCCGGGACAGGAGCCGTCGTTCAATTCGTATTCCCCCACCTCACAGGTGGTGATCGCGGTGCCGACGTCGATCGGTTGATCGGACCACATCGAGACGGGCACCCCGGTGCCGCCGCCGTCGGGGTTGGTTACGATCTCGAAGCTGCCGGAGACATTGGACGCTGCATCAATCGTCAGCGGAGATGCCGGAGAGGAGGCGACGAGTTGATAGATATAGTGGCTCTGGCGAATGGTGGCGGAGCCGGTGCCATCATCGCTTGTGCCGGTCGCGATGGTATGGATGAGTGAACCACGCATGTCTTCATCATCGTGATCATCGGGATCGATTGTGTATGCGCCCGGACCCACATGGTCGCAAGTGCCGTCTGGCGGGTCCTCGTCCTGGCATCGGGCCACCAGGTAGACACGGCGCGGTTCGTCGTCGGAGAGTTCAGCGACATAGTTCTTACTGTTGTCGTCCGGATCCTGATAGTAGACAAAATTGGCATCGAAAATATTTTGGCTGCCGTCGCCGCAGGGGAGTTCAATACTGGTACCACAGCTTACCCAGCGGGTCTCCGTGACCCACGCATTGGAGAGATCCCTGATATTGCGGCTAATGAACATGGCCCCCTCGTCGAGGCCGCGCTCTGCCTCCACGAATGATTCGGTGGCGCGTTTGTCGTTGCCGAGTATCCGCTGTGTCATCAGGCTGGTGCGGGCGCCATAGAGGGTAATCAGCGTGATCGCCACCAGGAGGATGAGGGAAACTACCAGGGTGGCGTAACCGCGTTGTGCAGACAAGGATGTCATCATGCCGGTCTGCTCCTTAAGGAGTGGTGATGCTGTCGTTACGGATCCGGATGGTCTGTTGCAGGGTTCGCGCAACCTCCGGGTCGTTGGCCAGCTGGCCGTTGATGGTGATGGTGAGCCGGCGCACATTGATGCTTTGGCCCGTGGACAGGGATACGGACGCCGGGACGAGGTCAAACTGCAGGTTCGTGATTGCTATATTCGAGGCGGTGATGTTCTCCCAACCGCCCGTGACACAGTCGGCTCCCGACTGACGCTCCTCAATGGCCTGGCTGGTAGTGTCGAAACGGAAGCCACGTCTTTCATCCGGGTGATCCTCAGTGGGTGTTTCTGTACCGTCATCGAGGTTGCCATCGCCGTCCTCATCGTAGCTGTAGAGCAGACAGTCGAAGTCGTCTGCAGGGGAGTCACCGTCGGTGTCGGCGATGATGATGGCGTCAAAGATGTTGGCGAAACCGGTTCCGACATTGGCCGGGTCATAGACCGCCGGCATGTGACCGGCCCGGCGGATATCGCGGACCATGTAGGTCATCGCCGCCGCCAGCTCCTCTTCTATTTTGGTGATCTTCAGCATGTCGGAGTTGGAGCGGACTGTGGAGGCAAACACCGAGAGGACTCCGCCAATCACCAGGATTCCGAGGGTGACGGCGATCATCAACTCGACCAGGCTGAAGCCGGCGTCGGGCAGCGAACGAAGGCGGGGGTTCATTGCTAGCATGACGGGTATCCCATAACGTCATCGTCTGAACAGAGGCGCACCCGCCCTAGTGCGCTGACGACTACTTGGGTTTCATAACCGCTGGCGGAGTTCAACCGAATGGATCGGTCGGCGCCGCCGCCCCGGTGCGCATCGAAGGCGAAATTGAAGTCGGCGGTGTGGAAGCCATCCAGGGCGATGTTGCGGAAATCGTGGGCGGTAGTGTTCTTCGGGTCGCCATCAATGGCGCAGCCTGGAGACGCTGTGCAGTCGCAGCCGCCGGCGTCGCTGAGCCCGTAACACCAAGGGTCAGTGCCGGCAGGGATCTTCAGTTGAACC
This sequence comes from Thiohalomonas denitrificans, assembly GCF_900102855.1. Taxonomy (NCBI): domain Bacteria; kingdom Pseudomonadati; phylum Pseudomonadota; class Gammaproteobacteria; order Thiohalomonadales; family Thiohalomonadaceae; genus Thiohalomonas; species Thiohalomonas denitrificans. The sequence continues at coordinate 20,245 of NZ_FMWD01000002.1, read as the reverse complement.
GTGATATTCTGGTTCCGTTTTATCGCCTCGGAACGGGCGTACTGCAGATCCTGATAGACCTGTTCGATGGCTGCCTTGAGGCGGTGGCGTTCCAACGTGTCCTGGAACGAAGGAACACCCAGAGTGATCAAAATGGCGAGCACGGAAATTGTGATCATCAGTTCGATCAGGGTAAAACCGAAAGGGAGACGGACCATTACTGTTTGCCTTGGATTTCTCTAACGGTCAGTGTATAGGTTTTGTTAGACGAGAATCGGCCTGAAAGGACCGTTCGCCCAGTTAACCCAACCATTCGTCGGGGCAAGGAGGAGAAGAGTGACATGAGAGACCGTGGATTTACGCTGATTGAAATAATGATCGTGGTTGCGATTGTTGGAATTCTGGCAATGGTCGCGTACCCCACCTACAAGGAATCGGTACAAAAGAGTCGCCGCTCCGATGCGATGGCCGCCCTGCTGGAATTACAGCTTTCCCAAGAAAAGCTTCGAACCAGTTGCGCGTTTTATGCAGAAGACATCCAGAATACCAGCGCCTGTGGTGCAGATGCTGCGGGAACCGATGTGGCAGGTAGTCAAACCAGTCCGGAGGGGTTCTACAATATTGATATCGTCACCGGGACGGGCAGTTCCACCGGCTATACCGCGACGGCAACGCCGACCGGAGGGCAGACGGGTGACAGCTGCGGCACTTTTGCGATCAACAAGGACGGACCCGACCACTCCGGTACTTATGCTGACAGCGGCTGTTGGGGCAAGTAACTCTCCGTGTTTAATATCCTGGTTGTAGGCGGCGGTCTCATTGGGCTGCTGACGGCCCGCGAATTGGTCCGGTCGGAGGCGAAGGTCACCGTCATGGAGCGGGGTACTACCGGCCGGGAGTCTTCCTGGGCAGGTGGGGGCATTCTCTCGCCGCTCTATCCCTGGCGCTATCCGGAGCCGGTGACGGCGCTGGCGCATTGGGGTCAGCTCCGCTATGAGGGAATCTGCCGGGAGCTTTCCGATACGACCGGGATTGATCCGCAGTGGACCCGTAACGGGCTACTAATGGTCGATGTGACGGAACCGGAGTGCTCCCGTGCGAGCGCCTGGGCGTCTCGGTACGGGTACCGGTTGGAACCGTTGGACAGGGCCGGACTCGAAAACTGTGAGCCGGAGTTGGGCCAGGGCGAAAGCGGCCTCTGGATGCCCGATGTGGCACAGGTCCGGAATCCGCGCCTGCTACAGGCGCTGCGGGCGGACCTCGAAAAGCGGGGTGTCGCCTTCGAGGAGCAGTGCGAAGTTCAGGGGTTTGTCAGCGAAGCCGGCAGGATCACGGGAATTCGCACCGCTGCCGGGATTCGGCAGACGACGCGCGTGGTTGTGGCCGGCGGGGCGTGGACCGGGAGGCTGTTGGAATCGACCGGACTTTCTCTCCCGGTTGAACCGGTTCTTGGCCAGATGGTGCTTTTCAACGGTCCGCCTGACCTGTTGCACCGCATTGTCCTTGCCGGTGAACGCTACCTGATACCGCGCCGGGACGGCCGGGTGCTGGTGGGCAGTACACTGGAGAGGACCGGATTCGAGAAGGTGACTACGAAGGCGGCACTCGAGGAGCTCAAGACGGCCGCGTTCGGCATTCTCCCCCGGCTTCGGAACGTTCCGGTGGAGACGCAATGGGCCGGTTTGCGACCGGGCTCACCTACGGGAGTCCCCTTTATAGGGGAGCATCCTCAAATCCGCGGTCTGTATGTGAACGCGGGACAGTTCCGAAACGGGGTGGTCATGGGGCTGGCATCGGCACGGTTGCTGTCGGACCTGATGCTGAGACGGGAGCCTATCATCGACCCTGCACCGTATCTCCCGGGTACCACCGGTGCCTCCGCTCACGGGGGCATGGACTTTGTCTAAGACCCTATCCTATAATCGAGTTATGGAAACCATGGATCGACAAGCTGCCACCATCAAATTGCGGGAGCACGGGATTACACCCACGCAGCAGCGGGTGGAAATTGCCCAATACCTGTTTTCCCAGCCACGCCACGTTTCAGCGGAACAGGTGATGGAGCTGGTAAACGGCGGACGGCCCCGTGTCTCCAAAGCCACCATCTATAACACTCTCAACCTCTTTAGCCGCAAGGGGCTGGTGCGGCAGATTATCGTCGACCCCACCAAGATGTTCTACGACTCCAACGTCGGAAAGCATCACCATTTCTACAATATCGATACCGGTGAGTTGACGGACGTGCCGCCCGGGTCGATTCAGGTGGATGACTTGCCGGAACTCCCCGCCGGGACCGTGGCGGCCGGCATTGATGTCATCATTCGGGTTCGCGCAGAGCAGACCTGATTCCGGGAGGTTGTCCCGACAGGCGGTGAATACCCCGCAAGCTTCCGCTGTTGAGGGTTTCCCTGGCGTCGCGGCATGCTTTCATCCCCGGACATAGTCCCATTGCCAGCCTTCTGTTCTCACAACGGATATCGTTGTCGGCGAGGCCCAGCCTCGATTGCTGTATTTTACGGTTTTCCGTATACTTCGGCGCTCTCCCGCAAGGGAGAGGGGCCGGCATAGTCCAGTGGTCAGGACAATTCACAGGTCTCGAGCGGCAACGTTCTGATTCTTAATAAGAAAAGCGCGCAAGGTCGAGGCTGGACCCGTCTTGGTCTATTGAGGTTTCGCCGGAGTAGCTCAGTTGGTAGAGCAATCGATTCGTAATCGATAGGTCGTAGGTTCGACTCCTATCTCCGGCACCATAAAAGCAAAAAGGGGAAGCCAGGCGGCTTCCCCTTTTTCGTATCCGCTCCCGGTTCACCTGCGCGTTCGAAGTCCCGGCCAGGCAGGTCGAATTTTCGGGCTAAAGCCCGCCTAAACGGTAAAGCGCATCGACAAATCGACGGCGCGCAGGTCCTTCGTCAGTGCACCGATGGAGATGTAGTCCACCCCGGTTTCGGCCACTGCACGGATCGTTTTCAGCGTAATACCCCCCGAGGCCTCCAGCTTGGCCCGTCCCGCGTTCAGGCGGAACGCCTCGCGCAGTCGTTCGGGCGTCATGTTGTCCAGCAGCAGGATATCGGCACCGCTCTCCAGGGCCTCCGTAACCTGCTCCAGGTTCTCCACCTCCACTTCGACCGCTACACCGGCGGGTGCCTTCTCCCGGGCGTTCGTCACGGCGGTTTTCACCGATCCGGCCGCGGCAATATGGTTCTCCTTGATCAGGATCCCGTCATAGAGGCCTATACGGTGGTTTACCCCACCGCCGCAGCTGACGGCATATTTCTGGGCCCGACGCAGGCCGGGGAGGGTCTTGCGGGTGTCCAGGATACGGGTGCCGGTCCCCGCCACCGCATCGACATACGCGGCCGTGCTGGTTGCGGTAGCGGACAGTGTCTGCAGGAAGTTGAGGGCCGTGCGTTCACCGGTCAGCAGGTGCCGCGCAGAACCCTCCAGCGTGCAAAGGGTGCGTCCGGCGCCGACGCGGTCGCCCTCCCGTACCCACCAGTGGATCTGCAGGCTCCGGTCGAGCTGACGAAAGACCTCGTTCACCCAGGGTTGCCCGCAGATAACCGCTTTCTCCCGGGTGATGATAGTGGCCGTGGCCGGGGCGGCCTCGGGAATGAGCGTGGCAGTGAGATCGCCCCCGCCCACATCCTCCGCCAGTGCCCGGGCCACGTCATCATGAATGATGGCCGCATCGATCGCGGAAGCCGCCATCAGTTCACTCCGAGCAATTCCACATCAAACACCAGCGTTGCATTGGGCGGGATCACGCCACCGGCACCCCGGCTGCCATAGCCCAGTTGCGGCGGCAAGGTGAGTTTGCGGACGCCGCCCACCTTCATGCCTGCGACTCCTTCGTCCCATCCGCGGATGACCTGACCGCTGCCGAGTTTGAAGACCAGGGGATCGTCACGGTCCTTGCTGGAGTCGAACTTGTCGCCGCTCTCGAGCCAGCCGGTATAGTGAACGGTCACTTGCTGGCCGGCTTCGGCGGTTTCACCAGTGCCTTCCTTCAGATCCTCGATCTTCAATCCTGAATCGGTAATGCGTGCAGCCATTGGGTATTCCTCTTTGATTGAACTCTCAAGATATTTAAAGCTTACCGTAGGGCAGATTAGGCGCGCCACCACCGGTCACAAGGGCTCCGTTTCGCCCGCGCCGTAATCTGCCGTTTCCCGGCCTCGCCGACGTGGTGCATTTGAAGAATGAACCCTATGGCGTAGGGCGTATTCTGATGTGTCACCGCATTCCCACAACGCCGACAAACTTTCAGCGTACACCAATCACCGCTTCGGGCACGTCCCAAATGCGCCGACTCCGACCATCGCCGAACCGGTGCATTTGAAGAATGCACCCTATGGTGGGTGGCGCCTAATCCGCCATTCCCGGCCTCGCGACATGATGCGTTGGAAGAATCCTGCGTCTAAAGCCGCACGACTTGCATCATCACTCCGCCCGCGACGGTACCAGCGGCGCGAGAAAGAACAGTCCAGCGGCGGCGACCACGATGGCCGGCCCGGCGGGGAGGTCCCAGTGCCAGGAGCCGTAGAGGCCGCAAGCCACCGCCAGGGCTCCGAACAGTGCGGCCAGTGCCGCCATCTGTTCGGGGGAGCGGGCAAAATGGCGGGCGGCGGCGGCGGGGATGATGAGCAGGGAGGTAACCAGCAGGATGCCTACCACCTTCATCGCCACGGCAATTACCAGTGCCATCAGCAGCATAAATGTGGCTCGCACCGCCGCTACCGGCACACCTTCCACACGGGCCAGTTCTTCATGGACCGTTATGGCAAGCAGCGGCCGCCAGATAGCCGCCAGCAGGCCCATGACCAAAATCCCCCCGCCCCAGACCCAGGCGACGTCTATGGTGGAGACGGCCAGAATATCGCCGAACAGATAACCCATCAGGTCGACCCGAACACTCTCCACCAGGGCAATCGCAATCAGCCCCAGGGCAAGGGCGGTGTGGGAGAGGATACCGAGCAGCGTGTCGCTGGCGAGCCGCTTGCGTAGCTGAAGCCCTACCAGAAGCAGGGCGAGAAGGACGCAGATGGCAATAATCGCCAGGTCGACGTTTACCTCCATCAGCAGCCCCAGGGCCACACCCAGCAGGGCGGAATGGGCGAGGGTGTCGCCGAAATAGGCCATGCGCCGCCAAACCACGAAGGTGCCGAGCGGTGCGGCAACCAGTGCCACACCAATGCCGGCGAGCAGGGCGCGAATCAGGAAGTCATGCATGGTGATGATTTTTCCCTTCCCGGCACTGCCCGCACCAGCCTTCGGACTCACTGCCATCTTCGTGGTGGTGGGTATAGGGCACCAAGCCGGTCTGATTGCGGAACATGGCCCGAAACGCGGGTTCGCCCCGCACCTGCTCCGGCCGGCCGGTACAGCACATCTGCTGATCCAGGCAGAAGACCCGGTCGGTGCGTGCCATCACCAGATGAAGATCATGGGAGACCATCAGGACACCGCAGCCGCGCTGATCGCGAAGTCCGGCGATCAGCTCATACAGTTCCGTCTGCCCGTTGACGTCCACCCCCTGCACCGGTTCGTCCAGGACGAGTAGCTGCGGCTGTCGCAGCAGGGCACGGGCGAGTAGAACGCGCTGCAATTCGCCGCCTGAGAGATTGTGCAGCGAGACCTCCAGCAACGCCTGGGCGTCAACATCGCCGAGCGCACGGATCATCTGCTGACGGTCCATGCGCGAGTAGAGGCTCAGGAAGCGGCGTACGGTCAACGGCAGGACCGGATCTACGTTCAGGCGCTGGGGCACATAGCCCACGGTGACCCCGCGGGGGCGCCGCACCCGGCCCGCACCCGGCTGGTGCAGGCCGAGCATGATCCGCACCAGCGTTGATTTGCCCGCACCGTTGGGCCCAATCAGGGTGACGATCTCCCTCTCGTGTACCGCCAGATCAATATTGTCGAGAACCGTGCGGTTACCGAAGCGGACAGTGACGCCCCGTACTTCGGCGAGTAGCTGGGGATCAGCCATCGGCCGTATCCCGGCACCGGGGACAGATGCCGCTCACCTCGATGGTCTGGTGTCGCGCCTCGAAACCGCTCCGTTCGGCTCTCTCGCGAACGTGTTCCGACAGCCCCTCGTCGGCCAGTTCTGCCACCATGCCGCACTCGCTGCAAACCAGAAACTGGCCATTGTGACGGGTCTCCGGAGTACAACATCCGGTAAAGGCATTCCGGCTCTCGATGCGGTGCACCAAACCCTGGGCTAACAGAAAATCCAGGGCTCGATACACGGTGGGCGGCGCGGCCTTGACACCGGCAGCCTGCATTGCCTCCAGGATTTCGTAGGCACCGATGGGTTTGTGCTGGCTCCAAATCAGTTCCAGGACCTGCTGGCGCTGAGCGGTGAGGCGCGCACCTCGGTGCCGGCACACGTCAGCGGCACGGGAGAGCGCATCCTGAATACAGATGCAGTGATCATGCTCCCCTGCCGAGAAGGGGTCGATGATGGCCGGATGATTCATGGACTCGCTCGGTGTGGTAACTGGTATATTATAACGTATCGTATCCGTCTTTGAGCCACTTTGATGATAGTGCCCATGAAACGTCCGCTCCTGTTCGCACCCTTGCTTCTGTTGGCTTTTTCGGCGGCGGCGGAACCGCCGCCCAGGGTGGTGGTGAGTATTGCGCCGATTCACTCTCTGGTGGCGTCGGTGACTGGCGATGCGTTGAAGCCCGATCTATTGATGCCACCCGGTACTACGCCTCACAGTTATGCGCTGCGGCCCTCGGAAGCCCGTACCCTGGCTGAGGCGGAGCTGGTCATCTGGATCGGTGAACACCTGGAAAGCGTGCTGGCCAAACCCTTGGCGAGCCTCGGCGCCGATGCACGGCAGCTGGAGCTGATGGGGGCGCCCGGCGTCTCACACCTGCCGGCCCGGCGAGCCGGAATTCGGGAAAGCCGGGAAAAACAAGCGGACGGCCATGGTCATGGTTATGGCAGCGAGGACCCGCACCTGTGGCTGGCGCCGGCAAATGCCCGTGCCTTTGTCGATGCGACTGCGGCGATGCTGGCAGACGTCGATCCCGAGCGGGCGGCGGTCTATCGGGCCAACGCCGAACGGACCCGGCAACGTATCGACGCCCTCGAGAGTGACATTCGGCGCCGGCTGGATCCCGTGAAACCGCTGCCCTACCTGGTATTTCACGACGCCTACCAGCATTTCGAGCACGCTTTCGAGCTCGGTTCCGTTGGTGCGATCGTGGAGAACCCGGAGCACCCTCCCGGAGCACGCCGATTGGCGACGGTCCGACAGAGCGTACGGGAGCGGGGCGTGCGGTGCGTGTTCTCCGAGCCGCAATTCCGCTCCTCGGTGGTCGACCTCATTATGGAAGGAGGCGGTGCACGCCATGGCGTGCTCGACCCGGTGGGCAGCGAGTTGAATCCGGGGCCGGACCTCTGGTTCGAACTCATGGACGAGCTGACCGAGTCCCTGGTCGCCTGTCTGGCGCCCTCGGAATAGACTCGATAGTGATAATCCCTGCCGATTACGCCAGGTCCAGCAGGAGCAGACTGGCAGCCATCAGCGCCATCCCGCTGATCAGCCCGTAGACGGCATCGTGCCCCTGGCCATATTTCTTGGCGTTGGGGATGAGCGTGTCGAGGGCGATGAAAACCATGATTCCCGCCACCGCCGCCAGTACCGCACCCATCACGACATCCGACAGAAAGGGCATCAGCAGCAGGAAGGCGACAATTGCCCCGACCGGTTCGGCTAGCCCGGAGAGCAATGAAAACCAGAACGCGGTACGGCGACTGCCGGTGGCGTAGTAGATGGGGACCGCGACCGAGATCCCCTCGGGAATGTTGTGCAGGGCTATCGCCACGGCGATCGCAACACCGATAGTGGGATCGCTGAGGGCGGCCATGAAGGTGGCGATACCTTCGGGGAAGTTGTGGATGCCGATCGCCAGTGCCGTGAGAACGCCCACCCGCTTCAGGTGGCGGGCCTCGGCCCGCTCCATCTCCTCGACCAGCATGGCGGTGTGGGGGTTTTCGATGGAGGGGACAAAAAAGTCGATGATGCTGGTCAGCAGAATGCCGGCAAAAAAGGCGCCGGTAATGATCCAGTCGGCTTGTTGAGCTCCGGTGGCACTCGCTGCCAGCTCGATCCCTGCAGGCAGCAGTTCCAGAAAGGCCACATAGATCATGACCCCGGCGGAGAAGCCGAGGCTGGCCGCCAGGAATCGCTTGTTGCTACGGCGCGTAAATACCGCAATGGCGCTCCCGATCCCGGTCGAGAGTCCGGCCAGTGCGGTAAGGCCGAGAGCGAAAAGAATATCGTGCTCCACTCGGACTCCCCTGCAGGCGCCACCGTGAAAACATGCTGGGCATCACCTGGTCCCTTCGTGTACTCGGTCCCCTTCCGGCGTGGTGCGCGGATCCAGGAGCCCGTCCGAGAACATCGTTTTTTCCAGGTTGGCGTGTGTATGCGAACCCCAACGATAATTTTGTCGGGCGCCAACCTACATTTTGGAGTCCATCGCTATTTTCGGCCAGGCCTAGTGTACTGTTGCATGCTTGGCGATACTTTCAGAGCCCCCCAAAAAACGTCAGGACAAGGCGCAGTGCGCAGGCAATGGTTATTCCCTTGTCAAGCGCTGCAACGCCGTCATGGCGTTTTTTGGGGGGCTCCCTTCGGGCGAGCCGCTGGCCGGCCATCTGCGGCGTTGCGTTTCTTGGAAAGGGCACGCCATTCCCTGCGAAACGCGCCTTGCATCTGGCCGGCCAGCGGCTCGCTGAAAGCACCGCCAAGCATGAAACAGTACACTAAAAGGGCTTGACCACGGTCAGGATGACAATCGCGGTCAGCAGCAGCACCGGAAATTCATTGAACCAGCGATAGAAGACATGGCTGCGCCGGTTTCGGTCGGCGCGGAAGTCACTGACCAGCTTGCCACAGTAGAGATGATAGACGACCAGTACCGTGACCAGGGTGAGTTTGGCGTGCAGCCAGCCGCCACCGAAGCCGTACCCCAGCCACAGCCAAAAGCCGAAACCAAGGGCAAGCACGACCAACATGTTCATGAACCGGTAAAGCTTGTGTTCCATCAGCTTCAGGCGTACCACATCGGCCGGCTCGGTGGCCATGGCGTGATTGACGAACAGCCTCGGCAGGTAGAACAGTCCGGCGAACCAGGAGACGACAAAAATGATATGAAAGGATTTGACCCAAAGCATCAGCTCGAACTCGTGCCGTTCAACATGTCGATGATACGCCCCTCAATGAGCTCCATGTCCAGTTCTCCGAGCTTCTGCTGGACGATGCGTCCCTCGGGATTGATCAGAAAGGTGGTGGGGGTCAGTTTCACATCCCCGAAGGCGCGGGCGGCGCTGCCGTCATCGAGTGCAATGGTATAGGGAATGTCGCGGCCGCTGACCATTTCCCTTACTTGATCGGGAGGATCGTAGGACATGGCCACTCCAACCACCGCCAGACCCTGTTTGCCCAGTTCACGGTGCAGTTTGGCAAGGTGTGGGATCTCTTCGACGCAACTGGGGCAGGTCGTAGCCCAGAAGGTCCACAACACCGGCCGGCCGCGCAGGTCCGCGAGACGGAGCGGCTCACCATCGAGCGTGGTAACCGTCACATCGGGTGCCTTGTTCGCGCCCCCGGGGGTAAACCAGAGGTAACCCATCACGCCAATCAAAAACAGGGCAAAAACCGCGATGGCGATTTCCTTGGTTCTCATCTGTATCGTTACTCCGATTGTTTTCGTGCCATTGCCATTGCCATTGCTCTGCGCGAGGGGCTCTGAGTGCCACACTTCCCGCATGGTCCACTAGTCTTGTCGACCGGTTCGCCGCTGTTCCGGTTCCGTTCCACTCTCCTCCTCGAGGTCCGGACGGAAGTCGGCCGGTAACGGCGGCTCCTTTTTCACCTTCGGAGCGGTAACCTCAAGGAAGGCCGTTGCCAGCGCCCGGTAAATGGGGGTAGGGCACACCAGCCGCGATACGCCGTTCGCGATGAAGGCGGTGGCCATCAACGGGAGCAGCATCTCCTGGTTGTCAGTCATCTCCATGACGATGACGAAGGCGGTGATCGGCGTTTGTACCACCCCGGTAAAATAGGCAGCCATACCCAGGATGATAATGGCAGTAGCGGAGATTCCGGGCATCAGAGTCGCCAGATCGGCGCCCAGACCAGCGCCGGCTGCCAGTGACGGGGCGAAAATGCCTCCCGGGATGCCGCTCAGATAGGATGCGATGGTGGCCAGCATTTTCAAAAAGGGATAGGCGGGGGCGATCTGTTCGCCTTCGCTGATAATCTGCTGCGCTTCGGCATACCCCGTGCCGTAGGTGAGGTTGCCGGAGAGTAGGCCGATTACCGCTACGGCCAGACCGCACAAGCCTGCCAGCCACAGCGGGTGCGCGCGGTAGAACGGCACCAGTCGCCGCGAACCGGAAATCAGGATCTGGCTGAAAATCCCTCCCAACAGCCCACCGGCGACACCGCAGACCGGGATGGCAATCCAGTCTGCTCCATAGGTAAACAGTACGTCGGTACTGCCGAAATAGGTGTAATTACCGGCCAGGATCAAAGCGGTCATACCGGCGAAAATGACCCCGGTGAGCATGACACCGCTGGTGTTCTCCTCGAAAGAGCGGCTGATCTCCTCAATGGCGAAGACCACCCCCGCAAGCGGTGTATTGAAGGCAGCGGCAATTCCCGCCGCTCCGCCGCTCAGGATCAGGGCGCGCTGCAGGTAGTGGGGCGGATATTTCACCCAACGGCCCAGGGAGAACATGATTGCCGCGCCGATATGCACCGTCGGGCCCTCACGACCGATGGAGGCACCGGAAAGCAGTCCCAGCGTCGCCATCAGAATCTTGCCGACGGCGACGCGCACGGAGAGAATACGATTTTGCATCTCTCCCTTGGTGCGCGGGTCGAGCGCGGCGAGTGTCTGCGGGATGCCGCTCCCTTCCGCGCCCTGAAAATAGTGTCGCGTCAGCCAGGTGATGGCCATCAGGCCCAGGGGAGAAAGTACCAGGGCGGCGAGCGGATAGTCGTGGACGATGGCGGCAAATATATGGTTCGCTCCGTCCGCCATCTCGGCAAACAGGATGGCCACCACTCCCACCAGTACGGCCCCACCCCATAGCGCCATCCGTATCTGCCAGGCGGCGCTGGAGAAGAGCTTTCGACTGGAAAATATTCGCATGCGAATCATGGATTGCCAAAGAGGCGAGATAAAAAGGGAGATGCGGATGATAGCACAGGGCTGCTCGGCAGTAGTTGACATGCGATGGGGCGCCGCTGTAAGTTGGACTCCATTCAGGCGGATACAATAACAATAACTGTATTCCGACCTTATAGAGCGGCCTCGGCCGCTTCTTTTTTTCCAGCTCCCTCTTTCGTTCGTCGCCCTCACCTCTTATCATTTCCCATCCGATCTCAATCCAGAAGAACTCGACCATGGTTTCAGCGGGCATCGTCGGCGGTACCGGCTACACCGGTGTAGAACTCTTGCGGTTGCTCGCCTCCCACCCGGAGGTGGAGCTAAAGGTAATCACCTCCCGTTCGGAAGATGGTACGGCGGTGGCCGACATGTTTCCGAATCTGCGTGGCCGGGTAGACCTGCGCTTCACGACACCGGACGTGGGTGCACTCTCCGAATGCGATGTGGTGTTCTTTGCCACTCCGCACGGGGTGGCCATGAAAAGTGCTGGCGAGCTACTGGAGCGCGGCGTCAAAGTCATCGACTTGGGTGCCGACTTCCGGATCAAGGATATTCCCCTGTGGGAAAAGTGGTACGGCATGGAACACACCACACCGGAACTGGTTGCCGAAGCGGTCTACGGGCTCCCGGAACTAAATCGGTCGGGCATCCGCGATGCCAGGCTAATCGCCTGTGCAGGTTGCTATCCCACCGCGGTTTCTTTGGGCTATCTGCCGCTGCTGGAGCAGGGCCTCATCGACCTTAGGGGAATGATCGCCGACTGCAAGTCGGGAGTCAGTGGCGCCGGCCGTGCGGCCAAGGTGGCCACCCTGATGTGCGAGGTGGACAGCAGCTTCAAGGCTTACGCCGCCCCCGGCCATCGGCATCTGCCGGAGATCCGGCAGAATCTCTCCCGGATAGCCGGCGCTGATGTACCCGTGACCTTTGTGCCCCATCTGATCCCTATGATCCGCGGCATCCACGCGACGCTCTACGGTACGGTGGCTGACCGAAACACCGATCTGCAGGCTCTGTTTGAATCCCGTTATGCCGACGAGCCGTTTGTGGATGTGATGCCTGCCGGCGCTCATCCCGAAACCCGCAGCGTGCGCGGTGGCAATATGTGCCGTATTGCCGTTCATCGTCCTCAAGGGGAGGATACAGTGGTGATCCTTTCGGTGATCGATAATCTGGTCAAGGGGGCCGCCGGTCAGGCGGTGCAGACTATGAATATCATGTTCGGATTGAATGAGACGGCAGGGATCGATGCCATTACCGTATTGCCATGACCCATGTCGTCGTTCGTCCGCGAAGTCCCTGGCGTGTGCGGCTGTTCATAGTGATAGCACTTACAGCAACGCTATTATCGGGTTGGGGACTGTTCGAGTATGGTCGCTATAAGGGCGGCTTTGATGCTACTGCAGTCGCTGAGGAGCGTCGTGAACTTCAGGACATCAGCGCCACTCGCATGGCGGAGAACCGTCGCTTGCGGGAGCAAATGGCCGTTCTCAAGCGGACCCGGGACATCGAAAAGGAAGCCTATCGGGAACTCGAGGGAACGGTGGCCGAACTTCAGGATGAGCTCCTGGAGATCAAACAGGAGTTGGCATTCTACCGCGGTATCGTCTCTCCACGTGACGGTCGGGAAGGCCTCAAACTGCAGGACTTTGAGCTGGTGGCCGGGCCCTCCGCCCAACGGTGGCACTACAAACTGGTGTTAACCCAGGTTCGCAAGAATGATAATGTAGCGGCGGGCGCCATCCGGATGCAACTGGAAGGCGCGATGAACGGCAAAGCGGCCAAGCTGGAACTGTCCGAGGTGGATAGCCAGGACCGCAAGGCACTGGCGTTCCGCTTCAAATACTTCCAGGACTTTGAGGGGAATTTTGAACTGCCCGAAGGCTTCAAGCCCCGACGTGTGTTGATCGTCATCGACCCCAGCGGCAAGGGGTACAAGCGTTTTGAGCGGACGTTCGACTGGCCGGCAGAGGAGATTTGAGATCATGTGGGGTAAGAGTACGAAGACCAACGGCAAAACGGCGAAGATCGATACGCTTATCGGCCAGAACAGCGAAATTCGCGGTGATGTGGTGTTCCGTGGTGGCCTGCACGTGGATGGCACCATCTGCGGCAATATCTCTGCCGACCCGGACAGCGGTTCGGTAATGAGTCTTTCGGAGCGAGGCGTGGTCGAAGGGGATATCCGCGTTCCCAACGTGGTGGTGAACGGAGCGGTGATCGGCGATGTCTACGTCACAGAGCACATTGAGCTTGCTGCCCAGGCCCGAATCACCGGCAACGTCTATTACAAGCTGATCGAGATGGCCCGTGGTGCCGAGGTGAATGGCAGTCTGGTTCATTGCAAGGACGATGAATTGGCTTCAAAGCAGCCTCAGCTCGAGAAAGCGGAGCCCATGCTGCTGGAAGAGAATGACGATTCTTGACTAATTGAATCGGGAAATCGATAATGGGGGTTGCCGGATTTAAATTCCAACTGCCCAATCCAAGTGTTTCGGAGATAAGTTATGAGTGAAGCTGAAAGCCCGCTGAACTTTACCGACAGTGCCGCCGATAAGGTAAAACAGCTGATCGAAGAGGAAGGAAACAGCGATCTGAAACTGCGTGTATTCGTCACCGGCGGTGGCTGCTCCGGTTTTCAGTATGGCTTCACCTTCGACGAGAACCTCAACGAGGGCGATACCTCGGTGGAGAAGAATGGCGTTACTCTGCTGATCGATCCGATGAGTTTCCAGTATCTGTCTGGTGCGGAGATCGATTACAAAGAGGATCTGGAGGGGGCGCAATTCGTGATTCGCAATCCCAACGCCAGCACCACCTGTGGTTGCGGGTCTTCCTTCTCGGCCTGAGTATTCGTAAAGTTTCGGCCAAAACGGCCTTGGCGTGCAACGCCAAGGCCGTTTTTCGTTTTTGAAAACAGCAACTTGTAAACCTTCTCCCGAGGGCGGGGCGGTTTCTGGTATCCTAACGCCCTCTTTTTGGGGCTGGAGTATGGAATGAGCGAGTATCTTCCCGGTCTTGAGGGTGTTCCGGCCACCCGCTCGAATATCTCCTTCATTGATGGGGAGAAGGGCATCCTGGCGTATCGCGGGTACCCTATTGAACAATTGGCTGCCCACAGCAATTTCGAAGAAACGACATTGCTGCTCCTCGATGGTCAACTTCCGTCGAGCGATGAGCTGGAGCAGTTCGATTCACAGCTGCGCCGTAATCGCCGGGTGAAGTACAACATCCGCGAGATGATGAAGCACCTGCCTAAAAACGGGCACCCGATGGAGATGCTCCAGACGGCACTGGCGAGTCTGGGGATGTTCTATCCGAGCAATGAGTGCATGGTCGGCTCCGACCTTTGTGAGGATTTGGACTATATCCATAACATGACCGTCAAGATCATCGCGCGGATGCCGGTGATCGTGACCATGTGGGCACACATCCGCTCCGGCTATGATCCGGTCGAGCCGCGTCCGGACCTCTCTTATGCGGAGAACTTCCTCTACATGTACACCGGTGCCGAACCGGATCCCGAACTGGCGCGGATTCTCGATACCTGCCTGATTCTCCACGCCGAACACACCATCAATGCCTCGACCTTTGCGGCGCTGGTAGCAGGCTCCACCCTGGCAAGTCCCTACGGCGTCATCGCTGCAGCGATCGGCACGCTCTCCGGACCACTGCACGGCGGGGCCAACGAGAAAGTGGTGCACATGCTGCACGAGATCGGCAGCCCCGAAAATGTCTCCCGCTGGCTCGATCGCAAGCTCGCCAGTAAGGAAAAGATCTGGGGTATGGGACACCGTGAGTACAAGGTGAAGGACCCGCGGGCGACGATTCTGCAAGGCTTGATGGAGAAGCTGGCGGAGTCGCGCGGCGGCCGGGTCTCGCCTCTGCTGGAGACCGCACTGGCCCTGGAGGATGCCGCAGAAGCGCGTCTGGGTCCCAAGGGCGTCTACGCCAATGTGGATTTTTATTCCGGGATTCTCTACGCGGAGATGGGGATTCGGACCGATCAGTTTACCCCGATCTTTGCCGTTGCCCGTGCCGCCGGGTGGCTGGCCCACTGGCGTGAACAACTCGCGGACAACCGCATCTTCCGGCCTACCCAGGTCTACACCGGCGAAACGGGACGTGAATTCGTCCCTATCGACCAGCGTTAGCCGTGTTGCAGGTTGGTTTTTCAACCCGACGGAATGACGGGTTGGATATCAACCTGCAAAGGTTTACAGGCAAACACATACTTACATTTTGGTGCCAGCGAGCGGAGTAAGTCCTTGATAGCAGGTACGCTGTGAATACGACCTACAGGGATGTAGGGAGTGCAGATCATGCAGGGAGCAATTATCTGTCATCCGTGTACGCTCGACGGCAGCATTCCTGCTGCTGACGACCTGCTATCAAGGACTTACTCCGCTCGCTTCAAAGTATGCGGTGCCCTGCAAAGGTTTACGCGTACGAGTGATCCGGTACACTTCTCGCCACTAGCCACTAGCCACTAGCCACTAGCCACTAGCCACTACCTGGCGAGTGACCTTCCGGGGTAGATGGCTCCCAACGGTACCGGTTCGCCTGCGCCGGTGACCTCCGGCAGATTGCCCGGCAGGCCGCGCAAGGTCTGCCGGGCCAGCCAGGCAAACGCCGCGCCTTCGACCCACTGCGGCTCCAGGCCCCAATGGTCCGTGGTGACGATGCTGCAGCCGGGCAGACGGGCCCTGAGGCGCTCCAGCAGCAAGGCGTTGTAGGCCCCTCCACCACATATCCCGATCTCGTCCACGTCTGGCAAATGGCCGCGTATCGCATCCGCGACGCTGGATGCCGTCAGTTCGCACAGCGTGGCCTGCACGTCTTCCGGTGATTCGGCGCCGACTTGCCTTGTAACCCATTCCAGATTGAAGTGTTCACGCCCTGTACTCTTGGGCGCTGGTGCCTGGAAGTAGGGGTCGGACAGGAAACGTGCGAGCAGCTGTGGCCGGATTTTTCCCGATGCGCCCCACGCCCCTTCCTTGTCGTACGCTTCATTGCGGTGTTGCCGGATCCAGCAGTCCATCAGGACATTCCCGGGTCCGGTGTCAAACCCGGTTACGGGTTGTTTCCGATCGGTCGGTAGCAGGGTCACGTTTGCCATGCCCCCGATGTTCACCACCGCACGAGCACGGTCAGTGCGGCGAAACAGGGCACTGTGAAATGCGGGGACCAGCGGCGCGCCCTGCCCACCGGCCGCCATGTCCCGGCGCCGGAAGTCGGCCACTGTGGTGATTCCGGTGTGTTGCGCAATCCGGTTGGGGTCGCCAATTTGCAGGGTGAAGGGCGTATCGCCCCCCGGCGAGTGATAGAGCGTCTGTCCGTGACTGCCGATAGCCCTGACTTTTATCGCTTCCAGACGGGCGGCATCGAGCAGATTTTGTGCCGTATCCGCAAATGCCGAACCGAGCAGGTGGTCGAGCTCTCCCAGGCACTGCAACGGGTGTGGAGAGCGTTCGGCGGCCAGCCGGAGCAGTGCCCCCCGGAGGGCTTCCGGGAGCGGTTGGGTGTGGGTTGCGCGAATCCGGAGCGGCTCGATGGCGAAGTCGACCAGCACCGCATCAATGGCGTCCATGCTGGTCCCCGACATCAGACCGATAAAAAGCTCCGAGTCGGGGGGCATGTTATTCCGCGGCGGCGACCTGGGTGCGTTTGAGAACGTCCAGTTGCGCCAGGATTGTGCTGGCCTTTGCCTGAAACTCCGCCCGGTACTGATCAGCAATGGGCTCCGCCTTGGGCAGCTTCACGGTAAGCGGGTTGCGGTGCACGCCATTGAGGCGGAATTCATAGTGCAGATGGGGGCCGGTCGCGAGTCCGGAAGCGCCGACGTAGCCAATCGTCTGCCCCTGCTTCACGCGGCTGCCGACTCGCAGGCCGCCGTAGCGGGACATATGACCATACAGGGTCGATATGCTGCCGCCATGCTGGATAATGATGGTGCGTCCATAGCCGCCTTTCCAGCCACGGTGGATGATTTTCCCGTCGCCGGAGGCCTTGATGGGTGTCCCTGTACCGGCAGCGTAATCGACTCCGCGGTGGGGGCGCTTCTTGCCCAGTACCGGATGGTGGCGTTCACCGGAAAAACGTGAACTGATTCGGCGAAAATCGACGGGAGAGCGCAGGAACGCCTTACGCATGGAGCGGCCGTCGGGGGCATAGTAGTTGCTGCGGCCATCCGCGTCCGCGAACCGTACGGCCCGGAATACCTCGCCCCGGCTGACGAACTCTGCGGCGACGATGTTTCCCTCGCCCAACTTCTCGCCATCCAGGAAACGCTCCTCGTAAAGTACCAGAAAGCTGTCGCCACCGCGGATGTCCAGGGCAAAATCGACGTCCCAGCTGAAGATGCCTACCATCTCCATGATGAGCCGGTCCGAGAGGCCGGCATTCTTGCCGGCGGCATATAAAGAGCTGTCGATCACTCCGGCCGAGTGGGTCAGCCGGGTTTCCACCGTTTTCATCTCATGACTGACATCGAAACCGTCATCGGTACGGAGGAGCAGCATCGATTGAGTCGGTGAAAGACGGTGCTCGAGGCCGTGGAGCTCTCCGTCACGGATGTCGAATCGGAGTACCTGGCCGGGATGGATCCTGGTCAGCGACTTGGCTTCAGCTCCGGCGTTCACTACCCGGTGCAGTGCGCGGGGGCTCAGATCGAGACGGCTGAAGATCGCCGCAAGGCTATCCCCTGACTTGACGGTCACTTCCTGCCATTCGGCAGTAATCTCGGGTTGTGCCTGCTGTGGAGATTCCCGGGTCGGTTCCTCGACTGTTGCAGTCGCGCGCTCTGGCAGTGCGAGTGATTCCGTGAGTGCACGACTGAAGGCCTGTCGGTCTCCCGTCATCGGGTCGTGGCGGTTGGCTTCCGCATCCGGTCCCGGCCACAATAGACCTGCGGCGGTACCCATGGCGACGAGCACAGCGAGGGCATGGAAATGTTTCTTTTTCCATGAAGGCCGCTGTTGAGAGTCCAGCGGTTTGAAGTCGCGCGATAAAAGGTCTGTTTGTTTATTCACGGCTAGGGCTTGATCGTTTTTTTGTAAGATACCCGCCGTACCCCCGGGGGGTCAACGCGGTCTTTCAATTGTTAGACGTATTCACTGCAAGGAGACTGCAGTCAGTTGATTTTTATAGATCGCTGTGAGGTTGAGGCCTCAACTGCACATGCCACATGTAGGCTGTGCTAACCTTAGCGGCTTTTCTGAGAGCCGTGTGGAGTTTTCGGATGACGACGCTGGACGAAGCGCTTGCCCTGATTAAGCGTGGCGCCGATGAGATCCTGGTGGAATCGGAACTGGTCGAGAAGCTCAAAGAGGGCCGGCCGCTCCGGATCAAGGCGGGCTTTGACCCGACCGCCCCCGATCTGCATCTGGGGCACACCGTACTTATCAACAAACTGCGCCAGTTTCAGGATCTCGGTCACGAGGTCATGTTTCTGATCGGTGATTTCACCGCCATGATCGGCGATCCGACGGGCAAGAGCGCCACCCGCCCGCCTCTTTCGCGCGATGATGTGATTGAAAACGCGCAGACCTACGAGCACCAGATCTACAAGATACTGGACCCGGAAAAGACGCTGGTAATGTTCAATTCCAGCTGGATGAACGACATGGATTCCGCGGCGCTGATTCAGCTGGCTGCCCGTCATACCGTGGCGCGGATGCTGGAGCGTGACGATTTCCACAAGCGTTACCGTGGCGGCCAGGCGATCGCAATCCACGAGTTTCTCTATCCGCTGATTCAGGGATATGACTCGGTGGCCATGAAGGCCGATGTCGAACTCGGCGGTACCGATCAGAAATTCAATCTGCTGGTTGGGCGCCAGCTGCAGGACAGCTATGGGCAGAAGCCGCAGGTCGTACTGACCATGCCGATCCTCGAGGGACTCGATGGTGTACAGAAGATGTCCAAGTCCCTGGGCAACTATATAGGCATCACCGAACCGCCCGATGAGATGTTCGGCAAGTTGATGTCGATCTCGGACGACCTCATGTGGCGCTACTTCGAACTGTTGAGCTTCCGCCCGATGAGCGAGATCGAGGCCTGGCAGCGGCAGATTGCCGACGGCCTGAACCCCCGCGACGTGAAATTCGAGTTGGCAGTGGAGGTGGTCTCGCGCTTCCATAACGCGGCTGCTGCCGAGAAGGCCCGGGAAAACTTCGTTGCCCGTTTCCAGAAGGGTGCCTTGCCGGAGGACCTCCCCGAAGTGGAGCTGACGGCCTCGGAGGGCAGTCTTCCCTTGTGGTCGGTCATCAAGGAGGCGGGTCTGACCCCCAGCACTTCCGAGGCGCGGCGGATGCTGAAGCAGGGGGCGGTCAAGCTGGACGGTGAACGGGTTACCGACACCAATCTCGCGCTGTCTGCGGGGAGCAGCCATGTTGTCCAGGTCGGCAAACGTCGCTTTGCCCGGGTTGTCGTGACATAACGCGGAACCTTTCGGTCAAAAACTGTACTATTCTTTACCGGCAGAGAAACTGATTCTCAGCCTTTTTTGACGACAACCGGCTGATTCCGTGGTCGTTTTATCAGGTCAAGCGGTCAGACGGCCAGTTTGTCGGAAAAAAGCAGTTGACGGCGTCCCGGCTTGGCGTAGAATGCGCCGCTCAGTTGAGGAAACAAGGCCCTTCGGGGCAGCCAGGAAGGCGACGGAAGTGTCGTGAAGTGATTGACATTTTCGGTGGGGCGGGTAGAATACGCCGCCTTGCTGAGCGAGACTCAGCAGCTCTTTAACAATTCGGTCAGGTAATTTGTGTGGGCGCTCCGTCGGGGGTCGTTGCGAGAAAGCGACATCGATGGAGAGGCCAAAGCTAGTTGAGTTTGGACAATCTGTCGGCAAGGTTTTGTCAGTGCCTAACTGACAGCAAACTTTGAAACTGAAGAGTTTGATCCTGGCTCAGATTGAACGCTGGCGGCATGCTTAACACATGCAAGTCGAGCGGTAACAGGCCCTTCGGGGTGCTGACGAGCGGCGGACGGGTGAGTAATGCGTAGGAATCTGCCTGGTAGTGGGGGATAGCCCGGGGAAACCCGGATTAATACCGCATACGCTCTA